>JAHLFO010000143.1 GCA_018883785.1 Candidatus Bacteroides intestinipullorum | reverse complement strand
TGCTTTAATGTGTGGTAGGAGACCATTAAAGGTAATGAAAATCAGCTACTTGACCTATTTTATTCTGCTAAACTTTATTAATTAACTTATTTATTGTCAACGGATTAGCTATAAATTTAACGAAGTATTATATCTCAAACTATCTACTAATTTTCATTTATGCGTAGATAGAAAAAGAAGTAAATAACAATATAATTACTAATTTGTGATTTTGATCTGATAATCAATTGTTAATTGATGCGGCGCAGGCTGCTATTGAAGACTCAAAATAAGTACTTAACTTACAGATAATTAGGCGGTAATCCATCGTTTTGAATGGGTTGCCGCCTATTTTATTGCTCTACCATATGCCTCGAACGCTAGGAGGGAGATAAATAAAAAATCCCCTGCTTCAATTCTCGTATCGAAGCAGGGGGCATTATTTATTTTCAATCGAGATCAAGAAATGATTTCAAGCTCTTTGAAGCACTTAGTCAGCTTCTCTACTGCATAATCCACTTGCTCCTTGGTATGGGTGGCCATGAGAGCGACGCGCACCAACGTGTCTTGCGGAGCACATGCGGGCGGGATCACGGGATTGATGAAGATGCCTTCGTCAAAAGCCAACTTGGTGACCATGAAGGTCTTGTCCGTGTCGCGTACGTAGAGGGGGATGATGGGCGACTGCGTGTCGCCGATCTCGAAGCCTGCCTCGCGAAAACGCTTCAGGGCGTAGTTGGTGACATCCCATAGGCGCTTGTTGCGCTCGGGTTCGGTGCGGATGATGCGCAGGGCCTCGCGCGCAGCAGCCGTGGCAGCAGGGGTATTGCTGGCCTGGAAGATGTAGGAACGTGCATTGTGACGCAGCCAATTGATGACCTCTTTGTCGCCTGCCACAAAACCGCCGATGCTGGCCAACGACTTGCTGAAGGTACCCATGATGAGATCCACATCGTCGGTCACGCCGAAATGGTCGCAAACGCCACGTCCTTCACGACCGAACACGCCGATGCCGTGCGCTTCGTCCACATAGATGCTGGCGTTGTATTTCTTCTTCAGGCGGACAATCTCGGGCAGGTTGGCCAGGTCACCTTCCATAGAGAAGACACTGTCCACCACGATGAGTTTCACCGCGTCTGGTTCGCAGCGTTGAAGCTCCTTTTCGAGAGCCTCCATGTCGTTGTGTTTGTATTTCAGTTGGGTGGCAAAAGACAGACGCCGACCGTCCACGATGGAGGCGTGGTCGCGGTCATCGCAGATGATATAGTCGCCTCGTCCCACCAGCTGGGGGATGACGCCTTCGTTGACGGTAAATCCGGTGGAGAAGCACAAGGCTTCGTCCTTGCCGACAAATTCGGCCAGTTCTCTTTCCAGCTCGACGTGTATGTCCAATGTGCCGTTCAGCAGGCGCGAACCGGCACATCCCGTACCGTATTTATCTGTGGCGGCTTTGGCTGCCTCGATGATCCGCTTGTCATACGTCAGCCCCATGTAGGCATTCGAGCCGAACATCAGTACTTTCCTTCCGTCCATCATCACCTCCGTGTCCTGATGGCTGTCGATCGTACGGAAATAGGGATATACGCCTTTGGCCATAAATTGTTGTGGCACATCGTATTTTGCAAATTTGTCTTGTAATAAACCCATGAAATTTTTAGTTGTATTTACAATGAATATTTATCCGTCGCAATCTTCCGGTTGCGTCCAGCGTGTTAATTCAGGGCGCAAATATAGTAATTTATGTTGGTATGTTTTTCATTTCCCGCTCAAAAAAGTAGCTTGGGGGATTCTTTTGCCTGAAAAAGAGAGACGGGTTCGACAAAATGTAGTAACTTTGCACGCTCAAATTGCAGTTGACAATTGACAATCATCAACTATCAATTGGGAGGAAACATAAATGATATTAGGATAAGAATATGGCAGTAGAATTAAAGAATCTTACCAAACGCAGCGAGAACTATTCGCAATGGTACAATGAACTGGTGGTGAAATCCGACCTGGCCGAGCAATCCGCCGTGCGCGGGTGCATGGTCATCAAACCCTATGGATATGCCATCTGGGAGAAAATGCAGCGTCAGCTGGACGACATGTTCAAGGAGACGGGTCATGTCAACGCCTACTTCCCTCTGCTCATTCCCAAATCCTTCCTCAGCCGCGAGGCGGAGCATGTGGAAGGTTTCGCCAAGGAGTGTGCCGTAGTGACCCACTATCGCCTGAAGAATGATCCCAACGGTGGAGGCGTGGTTGTGGATCCCGAGGCCAAGCTGGAGGAGGAACTCATCATCCGTCCGACTTCGGAGACTATCATCTGGAACACGTACAAGAACTGGATAAACTCCTACCGCGACCTGCCCATCCTGGTGAACCAGTGGGCCAACGTCTTCCGCTGGGAGATGCGCACACGTCTCTTTCTGCGTACCGCCGAATTCCTCTGGCAGGAGGGACATACCGCCCACGCCACCAAAGAGGAGGCCGAAGCTGAAGCCGTGAGGATGCTGAATGTTTATGGCGACTTTGCCGAGAAGTACATGGCCGTGCCCGTCATCAAGGGTGTCAAGTCGGCCAACGAACGCTTTGCCGGCGCGCTCAACACGTATACCATCGAGGCCATGATGCAAGATGGAAAGGCTCTACAGAGCGGGACTTCGCACTTCCTTGGCCAAAACTTCGCGAAGGCGTTCAATGTGCAGTTCGTTAACAAAGACAATCAGTTGGAGTATGTTTGGGCTACGTCGTGGGGCGTGTCCACCCGCCTGATGGGTGCGCTCATCATGACTCACTCTGACGACAACGGCTTGGTGCTTCCCCCGCACTTGGCGCCCATACAGGTGGTCATCGTGCCCATCTACAAGAGCCAGGAGCAGCTGCATCAGATTGACGAGAAGGTGGCAAGCATCGTCGCTCGCCTCAAAGCGTTGGGCATCAGCGTGAAGTATGACAACGCGGACAACAAGCGTCCGGGATTCAAGTTTGCCGACTACGAGGTGAAGGGTGTACCCGTGCGTCTCGTGATGGGCGGACGCGACCTGGAGAACAATACCATCGAGGTGATGCGTCGCGACACGCTGGAGAAGGAGACGCGCACGTGCGATGGCATCGAGCAATACGTCAAGGACCTCTTGGAAGACATTCAGCAGAACGTCTACCAGAAGGCTCTCAATTATCGCAATGCCCGCATCACGAGCGTGGACACATACGATGAGTTCAAAGAGAAGATCGAGGAGGGCGGCTTCATCCTCGCTCACTGGGATGGTACCACAGAGACGGAGGAGCGCATCAAGGAGGAAACCAAAGCCACCATCCGTTGCATTCCCTTTGACTCCTACCTGCCGGGCGACAAGGAGCCGGGACGTTGCATGGTGACAGGCAAGCCCTCGCCTTGCCGGGTCATCTTCGCACGTTCGTACTAAGAGGCCAGACAAGTGAAGACGTCGGGGCATAAAAATCCAAGTTTCGTGAAGGCTTGGATTTTTTTTATGCCCCGATGTCTTGTCAACTCTTAACGTCCCGATTCTTGTTCAGAATTCACTCGTGAAGTGGAACTTGATATGTTTGAAGTCATTCTGCGCCATCTGGAGCACATAGCCGCTATCGGCCAGGAAGACATCGCGTCCCTCGCGGTCGTGTGCCATGTACTGGTATTTGCGCTTCTTGAAGGCTTCTAGTTCGGCGGGGTCGTCGCTCTCTATCCAGCATGCCTTGTAGAGGCTCAAAGGTTCCCAACGGCAGGAAGCGTTGTATTCGTTGAGCAGGCGGTACTGGATGACCTCGAACTGGAGCTGGCCAACGGTGCCGATAATCTTGCGTCCGTTGAACTGGTTGATGAAGAGCTGCGCCACACCTTCGTCCATCAGTTGGTCAATGCCCTTGGCCAGTTGCTTCTGCTTCATGGGGTCGGCATTCTCGATGTACTTGAACATCTCGGGCGAGAAGCTGGGCAGGCCGCGGAAATGCAGGTGTTCGCCCTCGGTCAGCGTGTCGCCAATCTTGAACGTCCCGTTGTCCGGCAGGCCGATGATGTCGCCCGCCCACGCTTCGTCGATAGTGGTCTTGCGCTGCGCCATGAATTGCGTGGGGCTGGAGAAGCGCATGGTCTTGTCGTGGCGTACGTGGTAGTAGGGAGCGTTGCGGACGAACTTGCCCGAGCAAATCTTGCAGAAGGCCACGCACGAGCGGTGGTTAGGGTCGATGTTGGCCGTGATCTTGAAGATGAAGCCAGTGAATTTGGGTTCCTCGGGCATCACCATGCGCTCCTCCGCTTTGACGGGACGGGGGCTGGGAGCTATCTCGACGAAGGTGTTCAGCAGTTCTTCCACGCCAAAGTTGTTCAGCGCCGAGCCGAAGAACACGGGAGCCAGGTGTCCCGCCAGGTAGTCTGCGACGTTGAAGTCGGGATATACGCCTTCTATCAGCTCCAGTTCGCTGCGCAGGCGCTCGGCCAGATCCGAGCCGATTCGTTTGTCCAGCTCCTCGGTGTGGATGTCCACCTCCACCTTTTCCGTCACCACTTGCTTGGAAGGTTGGAAGAGGTTGAGGTTGTGCTCGTAGATGTTATATACACCCTTGAAGCGGATGCCACTCTCGATGGGCCATGTCAGTGGGCGCACCTTGATGGCGAGCTCTTCCTCCAGTTCGTCCAGCAGGTCAAAGGGGTCTTTGGCTTCGCGGTCCATCTTGTTGACGAAGATGATGACGGGTGTGTTCCTCATGCGGCACACTTCCATCAGTTTGCGCGTCTGCGTCTCCACGCCCTTGGCTCCGTCCACGACGATGATGACGCTATCCACGGCGGTCAGGGTGCGGTAGGTGTCCTCGGCAAAGTCTTGGTGTCCGGGCGTGTCGAGGATATTGATTTTATAGCCGTGGTAGTCAA
This sequence comes from Candidatus Bacteroides intestinipullorum, assembly GCA_018883785.1. Lineage (GTDB taxonomy): Bacteria > Bacteroidota > Bacteroidia > Bacteroidales > Bacteroidaceae > Bacteroides > Bacteroides intestinipullorum. The sequence continues at coordinate 3,543 of JAHLFO010000143.1, read as the reverse complement.
ACTCCATGACGGAGGTGGTGACGGAGATGCCGCGCTGCTTCTCGATGTCCATCCAGTCAGACGTGGCGGTCTTCTTGATTTTGTTGCTCTTCACCGCGCCTGCCACTTGGATTTGGCCGCCGAACAGCAGTAGCTTCTCCGTGAGCGATGTCTTACCGGCATCGGGGTGGGCGATGATGGCGAAGGTTCTTCTTCTTTCTATTTCGGGATTCATAATTTTCAACTTTCAATTTTTAACTTTTTCAAGCAGTTCTCCAGGCTCTCCTCCCAGTGGGGGATAGTGATGCCGAGGGTGTGCTTGATTTTCGTCTTGTCCAGCACGGAGTAGTGCGGGCGCGGCGCCTTGGCAGGATACTCGTCGGTGTGCAGGGGCGACACGCGGCAGGTGCGGATGCCCGCCAGGCGGTGTATGGCGAGGGTGAAGTCGTACCACGAGCAGACGCCTTCGTTGCTGAAGTGGTAGATGCCGGGCGTGACGCCCTGTTCGATGGCGGCGTAGATGGCTCGTGCCAGGTCGCCCGCGTAGGTGGGGGTGCCTATCTGGTCGAACACCACACCCAGCTCCGCGCGTTCGCGTCCCAGGCGCAGCATGGTCTTGACGAAGTTGTTGCCATACTCAGAGTAGAGCCAGGCGGTGCGGATGACCATGGTGCGCGTGCATCGTCGCGTCACCTCTTCCTCGCCCGCCAGCTTGGTGCGTCCGTAGACGGAGTTGGGGCAGGGGAGCGCGTCCTCCGTGTAGGGCACGTAGGCGGTGCCGTCGAAGACGTAGTCCGTGGAGATGTGTATCAGGGCGGCGCCGCACGCTTCGGCCGCATCGGCCAGATGGGCGGGAGCCAGGTGATTTAGCGTGTCGCACAGGTCGGGATTGTCTTCTGCCTTGTCCACGGCGGTATAGGCCGCGCAGTTGACGATAAGGTCTATGGCGTGGTTGCTGACGAAGGCGTGCACAGCCTCTGCGTCGCAGATGTCCAGCTCGTGCACATCGGTGAAGAAGTAGGTGTGCCTGGGGTGTCCGGCAGACAAATCCCGCATCTCGTTGCCAAGTTGACCGTTGGCACCGGTTATCAGAATGTTCATATCAGTCGTCTAATTTTAGTTCTCCTTTTCTGTCTTTGTCATAATAGTCGGCCAGCAGGGCGATGAAGCGGCTGATGGCCTTGATGGCGGTGTCGGTGCCGGTGCTGATCTCCTTCTTCTGCAGGCGGAGGAGAAGCACGCCGTAGAGTGCCTCGAAGCACGTTTCCAGCTCTGGTTCGTCCTTGTGCCCGTTGCGCTGGCGCAGCTCCACGATGAAGGGCAGCGCCTTGAAGTAGGCGGCGTTGTAGAAGGGTGCGCGGGTGGAGGCGAGCAGGCGTCCGTGCAGGTCGGTCAGCTCGAGGATGACGTTGCGGTTGATTTGCAAGTGGCCTTGCTCCTTCACGCCCTCGGCACGCATCATCTCCACCAGATTGCCATACCATTCTTCCAACGCAGGACGGTCTTCAGCCGGAAATTGAGCGATGACATTCGTCTCCAGCTTGTCCAGGTTGCAGTCGTTGGCGCGGATCAGGTCCTCCACTTGCCACATGTAGATAAGGTATTCGGCGATATTCTTTTCTTTCAGTCGTTGCGCTATCTTCATAACCCTCAATTTTCAATTTCCCATATTCCATCAATACAGCGATTCTCCCATCAGCGTGAATCCCAATCCGAGCAGCGAGACGATGACCACGATGCTCCCGATGATGCGGTTCAGCATCCAGATGCCGCGCAGGTTGAAGCGTGTGCGCACCTTGTTGATGAAGTAGGTGATGCCGAACCACCACGTCAGCGCGCCGGCGATGATGGCGAGGTAGCCGGTGACGGTCTCGGACACCAGCGCGCCGTTGCCCACGAACGAGAAGCGGGCAAACAAGCCGACGAACAGGAAGATGATGAGCGGGTTGGACAGCGTGACGAAGAAGGCCGTGATGAAGTTGTGGAGATACGTCCCCTTGGTGCCCGACGGCGGTCGGAGCGACCTGACGGGGTTGCTGCGGAAGGTGTACACGCCGAAACACAACAGGAGGATGCTGCCGAAGAGCTGCAAGTAGAAGATGTTCTTGTTGACATAGTCGAACACGAAGCTCATGCCGTAGCCCGTCAGCAGGGCATAGCACGTGTCGCTCAGCGCCGCTCCCATCCCGGTGACCAGCCCGTACCAGCGTCCCTTGTTCAGCGTGCGCTGGATGCACAGCACGCCCACTGGCCCCAGTGGCGCGGACACGATGACGCCTATGATGAAGCCTTTCCACAATATGTCGAGTATGGTCTCAATCTGAATCATGGGTGCAAATATCGCATTTTTCCGCGAAATGGGGAAATGTTTGCCGGGAAATCCGTACCTTTGCCCCATTATCAACCATCATCTGTCAACTCTTGATTTAAAATAGGAAGAAGCTATGCTGATTATAGGGATTGCCGGTGGCACCGGGTCGGGCAAGACCACCGTCGTGCGCAAAATCATCGAGAGCCTGCCCGCGGGCGAGGTCGTCCTCCTGCCCCAGGATTCGTACTACAAGGACAGCAGCCATGTCCCCGTCGAGCAGCGGCAAAGCATCAACTTCGACCACCCCGACGCCTTCGACTGGCCCCTGCTGCGCGAGCATCTGGCTGCCCTCCGCCGGGGTGAGGCCATCGAGCAGCCCACGTACGACTACATCACCAGCTCGCGCCTCCGCCAGACGCTGCACATCGCCCCGCGCGAGGTGGTCATCATCGAGGGCATCATGGCCTTGTACGACCCCGCGCTGCGCGGCATGATGGACCTCAAGGTATTTGTGGACGCCGACCCCGACGAGCGGCTCATCCGCGTCATCCAGCGCGACATGCTGGAGCGGGGACGCACCGCCGAGGCCGTGATGGAGCGTTACGTCCGGGTGCTCAAGCCCATGCACGAGCAGTTCATCGAGCCGTGCAAGCGCCACGCCGACCTCATCGTGCCGCAGGGCGGGAGCAACCAGGTGGCCATCGACATCCTGACGATGTACGTCCGGAAGCACATCTGAGTGCGCGAGGCATGCGCGGCTCCCGCTCTCCCGCGCGCGTTGTCCCCTTCTTGTTTTTGCCTTGTCTTGCCCTTGGCACAACAAAGGTAAGGCCAAAGTTCGGCGCGGCCCAAAAACAGGGGGCGTTAAGGGGCAGTTTTTCTGTAAGGATTTAAGAAAAATGATTTTAGCATTGGGATCAGCGGGTTATGAGGATAAAGGAGTGTGGCGAATGACAAATCCAACAAAATCTACGTCAGATTTGAGATAATTGAGATTTGAGACGCCCCTTGTTATTTTTTAAGGATTTCCCTCCGATTTTGCCCCCTTAAGGCACCTTGAAATTTGCATGGTACCCGTTTTTTCCCTATCTTTGTGGCGTTATCCGTAGCCCCCTATGTTTTGCCCATGAAGAAGTTGTTTAGGTTCCCGGCATACCCGCTCCCCTTGTGGCTGGGCACAGCCCTTGTCCTGCTCTGCGCCTGGCTCGCCTCGTGCGGGGGCGGGCGGCAGCAAGTTGCCCCCGGGCTGTCCC
>JAHLFO010000142.1 GCA_018883785.1 Candidatus Bacteroides intestinipullorum | reverse complement strand
ACGACCGTGCTTCGGACTGGTTGCGCCACGGGCACGACCGTGACGCGGCCTACGACCGGGTGGTGCTGCACGTGGTGGGCGAGGCCGATTGCGACGTGTTCCGCACCAACGGCGAGCGCATCCCGCAGTTGTTGTTGCCCTGTCCCGACGAGGTGCAGCGACGGTATGGCGAGTTGCTCCGGTCGGACATCTTCCCGCCCTGCCACGATGTGCTGGCCTCCCTGCCCAAGCTGAAGGTGCATACCTGGCTCTCCTCCTTGCTGGTGGAGCGGCTGGGCAGAAAGGCCGAGGACGTCCGTAGCCGCTGGGAGCGTTGCGGGCGCAACTGGGCAGACGCTTTTTTCATTACCCTGGCGCGCAACTTTGGTTTCGGGCTGAACGGCGACGCCTTCGAGGATTGGGCTTTGCGCCTGCCCCTGCGGGCGGTGGACAAGCACCGGGACAACCTCTTCCAGGTGGAAGCCTTCTTCTTCGGGACAGCGGGTCTGCTGGACGGCGGGGAGGAGGCGGGCTACTGCCAGGACTTGCGGCGCGAATTTGCCTACCTGCAACACAAGTTCGGCCTGCCAGCTCCCATGGCGCACGAGCAATGGCGCTTCTTGCGCCTGCGTCCGGGCAATTTCCCTCACGTGCGCCTGGCACAGCTTGCCTATCTGTATCACCGCGAGGAAGGGCTGTTCTCGCGCGTGGTCGAGGCGGAATCGCTGGAAGACATCCGCAAGTTGTTCATCCTGCGCACGTCCGACTTCTGGACAGACCACTTCAACTTCCGCAAGGAGTCGCCCCACAGCGCGAAGACGTTGGGCCGGGGCGCAGTGGACCTGATCGTACTCAATACGGTGGTCCCCGTCCTCTATGCCTACGGGCAATACCGCTCTGACGAATGCCTGTGCGAGCGGGCATCCCGCTTCCTGGAGCAGCTCAAGGCGGAAGACAACCGCATCATCCGCCAATGGGCCAATGCCGGGTTGCCGGTGCACACGGCTGCCGATTCGCAAGCGTTGCTCCAGTTGCAGAAGGCCTATTGCGACAAGCACGACTGCCTGCGCTGCCGCTTTGGCTACGAATACCTGAAAGCCCGTAGCACCCCTCGTTAGTCATTGAGCATAAACCATTAACCATTAATCATTAACCATTAAATTATTATTCCTCATGAACGAACTCTTATCCATCGTGACCCACTTCCATCCGCAAGGAACGGTGAAAGAAATACGCCCCTTGGGTACCGGACTGATCAACGACACCTACAAGGTGACTACGGCCGAGGTCGATGCGCCCGACTATGTGCTGCAACGCATCAACCATGCCATCTTCCAGGATGTGGAGGGCTTGCAACGCAACATCGAGGCGGTCACTGCCCACATCCGCCGCAAGCTGGAAGCCCTGGGCGAGACAGACATCGACCGCAAGGTGCTGCACTTCCTCACCGCCGACAACGGCAAGACCTATTGGCGCGAAGGCGATGCCTATTGGCGCGTGATGGTCTTCATCCCCCGTGCCAAGACCTACGAGACGGTTAATCCCGAATACTCCTATTGTGCGGGCAAAGCCTTCGGGCAATTCGAGGCGATGCTGGCCGATGTCACCGAGCCGCTGGTGGAGACCATCCCCGACTTCCACAACATGGAACTGCGCCTGCGCCAGCTTCGCGAGGCGGTGCGTGCCGATGCCGCCGGACGGGTCGGCGAGGTCTCCCATTACCTTGAAGAAATCGAGCGCCGCGCCGAAGAGATGTGCCGTGCCGAGCGCCTCCATCGCGAAGGCGTGTTGCCCAAGCGCATCTGTCATTGCGACACCAAGGTGAACAACATGATGTTCGACGAGGAGGGCCGTGTGCTCTGTGTCATAGACCTGGACACGGTGATGCCCTCCTACGTCTTCTCGGACTATGGCGACTTCCTGCGCACGGCGGCCAATACGGGTGCCGAGGATGACCGCGACCTGGGTCGCGTGGCGTTCGACATGGACATCTTCCGTGCCTTCACCCGCGGCTACCTGGAGTCGGCCCGCGCGTTCCTCTTGCCCGTCGAGGTGGACAATTTGCCTTATGCCGCCGCGCTCTTCCCCTACATGCAGTGCGTCCGTTTCCTGACAGACTATCTCAACGGTGATACGTACTACAAGATAGCCTATCCCGAGCACAACCTGGTGCGCACGGCAGCCCAGTTTAAGTTGTTGCAAAGCGTGGAGGCACATCAGGCAGAGATGCAGGCGTTTATAGCCGAGTGTATGTCCTAAAAGCGTCGGAGCGATGAGCGAACTGAATGTCAAGAAAGTGAGTGCGGCATGTGTGCCGGTGGAGGCTGTCCCCGCCTTGCTGGATGCGGAGAAGATAGATTTCCAGCCCATCGCCCGGGTCAATTGGGAGGCATATCCCTACCGGCCTGCCGCGCAATTCCGTCTGGCTCATACAGGCGATGCGTTGCTGCTGCATTTCAAGGTGCGCGAGGCTTCCGTGCGTGCCGTGGCGGCTGCCGACAACGGACGGGTATGGGAGGATTCGTGCGTGGAGTTCTTTTCTGTCCCTGCGTCCGATGGCATTTATTATAACTTGGAATGCAATTGCGTAGGTACGTTGCTGGTAGGTGCCGGCGCCGACAGACACGACAGAAAGCATGCCCCGCAGGCTGTGTTGGACGGCGTGCAGCGCTGGGCCTCCTTGGGACGTCGGCCTTTTGAGGACCGCGTGGGCGATTGTGCTTGGGAGGTGGTGCTACGGGTGCCGGCCTCCACGTTCTTCTTGCACGACTTGGGCACATTCTCCGGTCGCGATGTGCCCGCCAACTTCTATAAGTGTGGAGACCTGTTGCAGACGCCACATTTCCTGTCGTGGAACCCGATAGCGTTGGACGAGCCCAACTTTCATTGTCCGTCTTTCTTCGGCTTGCTGCATTTCGAACCGTGAGGCGGTGGGGATAAGGCATAAAAAAGCCGTTCCGGCGGGTAGGCTGGAACGGCTTTTTTGTCGGGATTGCTTATGCCGCATGTCAGCGGATGATACCCTTCGAGTTGCGGATGAAGTTCACGATGTTTTCAATCTCCGGGCTCTTCGGAATCTGGTCCTCAATCTTCAGCACGGCATCCTGTAGGCTGAAGTTGCCTTGGTAAATCAGGCGGTACGTGTTCATGATGTGACGCAAGATGCGGTCGTCCACCTGATTCTTGTGTTGCAGCACGACTGCGTTGATGCCGTGGTACTGCACTGGGTTGCCTGCCATGATGATGTAGGGCGGCACATCCTTGGAGATGCGGCAGCCCGACTGGATAAGCACCCAGCTGCCGATGTGGCAATTCTGCTGCACGATGACGTTGCTGCTCAGGATGGTGCAGTCGTCCACGCGGCTCTCGCCGGCCACCATGCTGCGGATGCCCAGCACGCAGTGGTTGCCTATCTGGACATCGTGGCAGAGGTGCGTGCCGTCCATCAGGAAGTTGCCGTTCCCGATGCGCGTCCCGCCATCCTTGTGTGTGGCACGGGCCACGACCACGTTTTCGCGGATGTCGTTCTCGTCGCCGATGAGGAGCACGCTGTCTTCGCCTTCGTAGTGGAAGTCTTGCGGCACGCTGGCCAGTGTGGCACCCGGGTGCACCGTGTTCTTGCGGCCCATGCGTGTGCCGTTCAGGATGCGCGCACCCGCCATGATGACGCATTCGTCGCCGATTACTACGTCGCCTTCGATATAGGCGAAAGGTTGTACTGTTACGTTCTTGCCGAGCTTTGCGGCAGGGTCAACGTATGCTAAAGGACTAATCATGATATGTAGATATTAGTTATTCTCTTCCTCCGCCCAAAGCCTGGTACAGGTTGATGACAGCCTGCATCTGGTCGAACGTGTCGCTCACCTCGGACAGCTGGGCACTGAGGTAGCTCTGTTGAGCCGACAGCACTTCCAGGTAAGTTGATGTGCCTAAGTTAAACAATTCCCGCGTATCTTCCGCTGCTTTGCGGGCAGAATTTACCTGCATGGTACGCATTTCGGCTTTTTGGCTCGTATTCTGGTACAAGGCAAGGGCGTTGCTCACCTCGTTGCCGGCGTTCAGCAGAGCTGTTTGGAAGCTTATCTTGGCTTGTTCCTCAAGGGCACGTGCTTGGCGCAGGCGTGCGATGTTCGTTCCCCGGTAGAACAGCGGTTGCGTCAGCGAACCGATGACCGAAGCCAGCAGTTTACCCGGGTTGACAATGGCCGCACCGGCACTGTTGGTCCATCCGGCCGAACCGCTCAGGGTTATTTGCGGATAGAAAGCTGCACGGGCGCTGTTGGTGTTATAATAGCATGCTGCCAACGACATTTCTGCAGCTTGCACGTCCGGGCGATTGGAGAGAAGTTGCAGCGATATTCCGGCCGAAAATTCGGTAGGCAGTTGCTGTTCTTCCAGCAGGCCGCGTTCAACGTGTTGTGCAGGCTGGTTCAATATCAGGCAGAGCGAGTTTTCCGTTTCCGTGATGCTTTGGCGCAGGTCGGACAGCGAAGCAACCACCTGTGCGTAAGCGCTACGGCTCTGCTCAATGGCGGCACTAGTCACGTTGCCATACTCGTTCATCGCAATCATAGTTTCCAGATTGTCTTTCAGCACATCGGCCGTTTGTTCCGTGATGCTCAGTTGGCGGTCCAGCATGAGCAGCGTGTAGTAGATGTACGCAGTGTTGGCGATGAGCTGCGTCTGGACAGCCTGTTGCTGGTACTTGGCCTGCCTCAATGATACTTGTGCATTTCGCTTGGGATTCAGAATCTGGCCGAACAAATCAATTTGCCAGCTTGCAGAGACAGGCAGCGAGTAGGTCTGTGAAGCCTTTCCCTTGTCCCAACTGCTGATGGTGCCTTGCGGCGAAAGTGCCAGTTGGGGCAGATAAGCCAGGCGGGCAGACATAAGCGCGGCCTGGGCTTGCTCTACGTTGAGCGCGGCGCTGCGCAGGTCGGCATTGTTGTCCAAGGCTAACTCTATATAGCTTTGTAACTGCGGGTCAGTAAAGACTTCCCGCCAAGGCAGGTTCCCAAAGTTGCTCGTGTCCGAGGCCAGCGTGTCGTTCACCAAAGCTGTGTCACGATACAGTCCCTCGGCCATGATATCTTCCGGCCTGTCGTATGCTTTATAGATGTGGCAACTGCTCAGCAGGGCGGTGGCACACATCAGGGTGATTATCTTTCCTTTCATGTTAACGAAGAATTAGGAATGAAGAATGAAGAATCGTCCGGTCCTTCATTCTTCATTGATTTGTTTATTTGCTGTATTGTTCAATTTCAGCCGTAGCGTCAGAGTTGTCCACGTCGTCCCACTCCATCGGCTTAATCTTCTCCTGCAAGTACTGGAAGGCAACAAACAGGGCCGGCACGATGAAGATCTGCAGGATCATACCGATTAACATACCGCCGATGGATGATGTTCCCAACGTGCGGTAGCCGTTGGCACCGGCGCCGCTGGCGAACATCAACGGCAACAGACCGATGATCATGGCCAGTGACGTCATCAGGATAGGACGCAGACGGGCACCGGCGCCGAGGACGGCGGCCCATGTGATGCTCATACCCATCTTGCGACGGTCGAGGGCGAACTCTACAATCAGGATGGCGTTCTTGGCCAACAGACCCATCAGCATGATCAAGGCAATCTGCATGTAGATGTTGTTGGACATGGTGCCTATAATCATCTGCAAGGCCGGGATGCCGCCGATGAGGCTGGCGCCGTTGACGAAGATGAAGCTACCCATCAGGCCGAACGGCACGGAGAGCAATACGGCCAACGGCAGGATGTAACTTTCGTACTGGGCACTCAGCAGCAGGTAGACGAACACGAAGCAGAGCACGAAGATCAAGCCCGTGGTGCTGCCGCTCGTCTCGGCTTCTTCACGCGCCATACCGCCCAGTTCGTAGCCGAAGCCTGCGGGGAGGTTTTGCTCGGCTACCTCGGCGATGGCTTGCAGGGCCTGGCCTGAGGTGTAGCCTGTGGCGGGAGCCACCATCACCTTCATGGACGTGTACAGGTTGAATCGGCTGATGACGTCCGGACCGTACACCTTGGTCAGCTTCACAAACTGGCTGACCGGTGCCATCTCGCCGTCGGCGTTGCGCACCTTGATGCTCTCCAGCGATTCCAGGTCTTTTGTGGCTTCGCGTTCGGCTTGCACCATGACGCGGTACATCTTACCAAAGCTGTTGAAGTTCGACGCATACAAGCCGCCGTAGTAACCTTGCATCACGCTCAGGATGTCGCTGGGGCTGATGCCGGCACGCTTACAAGCAGCAGCATCGATGTCCAGCTGGTATTGCGGGAAGCTGGGGTTGAAGTTGGTGGCGGCCGATGTGATTTCGGGGCGTTCCTCCAAGGCTGCCATGTAATCCTGCACCACCGAGTAGAAGCGGTCCAGGCTACCGCCCGTCTTGTCCTGCATGTTCAGCTCGATGTCCGTAGACACGGAGTAACCCGGGATCATAGGCGGAGCGAAGAACAGTACTTGTGCTTCCTTGATAATCTTCTGCGCACGCATGAACAGCGTAGCATAGACAATGGTAGAGTTCTGCATCGTCGAGCGTTCCTCCCAAGGTTTCAGCTTGATGATGACCGAACCGTAGCCGGGGCCCTGGCCGCCGATGAAGCTGTAACCCGAGATGACCGTGCGCGACTGTACGGCCGGCTCGGCAGCCACCAGGCTGTCTACGCGGGCCAGAATCTGCTGGGCGCGCTCCTGCGACGTGCCGGGAGGCAGCGTCACGGCACCCATGATGGTACCCGTGTCTTCGTTGGGCACCATGCCTGTCGGGGTGATTTGCATGAAGACCACCAGCAGGATGATGGAGGCAGCTACCAATCCGCCGCTCAGCCACTTGCGCTGGATGAACTTCAATACCTGATTCTTATATTTTGCCAGGATGCTGTCGTAGTCCGCGTTGAATGTCTGCTTGAACTTCTCTGTCGTCATGCCGGCTACGGCCAGGACACTGATGACGATGAAGATGGGACACAGAATCGGGTGTTCCTCGAAGCTGAACAGGCCGAAGATCATGCCCAAGATGGCCACGCACGTGAAGAGGATGGTCAGTTTAGGCTTCATGAACTTGCCCAATCCTTGGGCATAGCGTTGGATCCAGATCTTGCGGGCCTCCTTCGTGGCGGTACCGATGCGTTCCTTCAGCGTGGAGTTGTCTTCGTGGCCCTCCGTATTGTGCGGCTTCAGGAAGATGGCACACAGGGCGGGGCTCAGCGTCAGGGCGTTGACGGCGGAGAAGAAGATGGCGATGGCCATGGTCAGACCGAACTGCTGGTAGAACGTACCGGCCGTACCGCCCATGAAGCTCACGGGGATGAACACGGACATCATGACCAGCGTGATGCTGACCA
>JAHLFO010000141.1 GCA_018883785.1 Candidatus Bacteroides intestinipullorum | reverse complement strand
CTGGACGTTTCTGTAGTTGACCTGACTGTCAACCTGGCTAAGCCCGCTACGAAGGAAGCTATCTGCGCTGCCATGAAGGAAGCTTCTGAAGGCGAACTGAAGGGCGTACTGGGCTACACGGAAGATGCAGTAGTTTCTTCTGACTTCCTGGGCTGCACGCTGACTTCTATCTTCGACGCCAACGCAGGTGTTTACCTGACCGACACGTTCGTTAAGGTTGTATCTTGGTACGATAACGAAATCGGCTACTCTAACAAGGTTCTGGACCTGATCGCTCACATGGCATCGGTTAACGACTAATTGACTGTTAGAAAATAATAAAAAAGGGCGGCTTCCGTTGGAGTCGTCCTTTTTTTGTATCTTTGCGGATTGAATAGAATAGAGACAACAGACTGAATATGACAAACGATACATTGGCACAGAACCCTTTCCTGCAACCCTTTGGCACGCCGCACGGCACCGTGCCCTTCGACCGTATCCGCACGGAGCACTACGAGCCCGCCCTGCGCGAAGGCATACGCCGACAGCTAGCCGAGATAGATGCCATCACCGCCAATCCCGACACGCCGACCTGCGCCAACACCATCGAAGCCTACGAACATTCGGGACGGCTGCTCAGCATCGTCAGCAACGTCTTTGGCAACCTGCACAGCGCCGAGACCAACGACGAGCTGGACCGACTGGCCGAAGTGCTGATGCCCTTGCTGAGCGAACACAGCAACAACATCAGCCTGAACCCTCGCCTCTTCGAACGCGTGAAATACGTCCACGAGCACGCCGACCGCAGCCGTCTCACCCCTGAGCAGCAAACCCTGCTGGAGGAGACCTACCGCGGCTTTGTGCGCAACGGCGCCGACCTCCAGGGCGAGGCGCGCGACTGCTACCGTGCCCTCTGCCAGGAACTGAGCCTGCTGACGCTGAAGTTCAGCGAGAACAACCTGAAGGAGACCAACGGCTACCAACTGGTGCTGACCGACCCGGCGCAATTGGCCGGACTGCCCGATAGCGCCGTGGAAACTGCCGCCGAAACTGCCCGCGAGAAGGGCGTGGACGGCTGGGCCTTCACCCTGCAAGCCCCCAGCTATGTGCCCTTCATGAAGTATGCCGACCGCCGGGACCTGCGCCGCGAGCTCTACATGGCCTACAACACCAAATGTACCCACCAGGACGACCGCAACAACGTGGACATCGTCCGCCAAATAGCCAACGACCACTTGGAACTGGCCCGGCTCCTGGGCTACAAATGCTATGCCGACTATAACCTGGAGGAACACATGGCCCAGGACACCGCCCACGTCTACCAACTGCTGAACCAGTTGCTGGATGCCTACACCCCCACCGCCCGCCGCGAAGTGGCCGAAGTGGAGGCCCTGGCCCGCGAGACCGAAGGGGAAGACTTCCAACTGATGCCGTGGGACTGGAGTTACTATTCGCAAAAGCTGAAAGACAAGAAATACCGCATCGACGACGAGGTGCTGCGCCCCTATTTCGAGCTGAGCCGCGTGAAGGAAGGCGTATTCGGGCTGGCCAACAAACTGTACGGCCTTACCTTCCGCAAGAACCCTGACATACCCGTCTACCACAAGGACGTGGACGCCTACGAGGTCTACGACCGGGACGGCTCCTATCTGGCCGTGCTCTACGCCGACTTCCATCCCCGCGCCGGCAAACGCTCCGGAGCCTGGATGACGTCGTACAAAGGCCAGTGGATAGACCCGCAGACGGGAGAGAACAGCCGCCCGCACGTATCCATCGTAATGAATTTCACCAAACCCACACAGGACAAGCCCGCCCTGCTGACCTTCGGCGAGGTGGAAACCTTCCTGCACGAATTCGGCCACAGCCTGCATGGCATGTTGGCCAACACCACCTACGAGAGCCTGAGCGGCACCAACGTCTATTGGGACTTCGTGGAGCTGCCCTCGCAGTTCATGGAGAACTTTGCCGTGCAGAAGGACTTCCTCCACACCTTCGCCCGCCATTACCAGACAGGCGAACTGATTCCCGACGAACTGGTGCAACGCATTGTGGATTCAGCCAACTTCAACGTAGCCTACGCCTGCCTGCGCCAGGTCAGCTTCGGCCTGCTGGACATGGCGTGGTACACCCGCACCGAACCTTTCGAAGGTGACGTGGAGCAATACGAGCGCCAGGCATGGGCACGGGCACAAGTGCTGCCCGACGTACCTGGCACGTGCATGAGCGTACAGTTCTCGCACATCTTCGCCGGCGGCTATTCGGCAGGATACTACAGCTACAAGTGGGCCGAGGTGCTGGATGCCGATGCCTTCGCCTTGTTCAAGGAACGGGGCATTTTCAATCCCGAAGTAGCTGCATCCTTCCGCCACCACATCCTGGAAAGAGGCGGGACAGAACACCCCATGATCCTCTACAAGCGCTTCCGCGGACAGGAACCCACCATCGATGCCCTGCTCATACGAAACGGAATCCCAAGAACCTAAACTAAAAACGAAATAGCGCAATGAAAATGAAAAAGAAACTGACGTACCTGTTACTCCTCCTGCTGCTCCCCTTGTTGGGCGGCTGCGACAACGAGGACAATGTGCTGGAAATCTTTACAGGCAAAACCTGGAAACTGACCTACATCGCACTGGAGGGACAGCACCAAATGTTCGACTTCTGGAACAACGACACGAATGCCGCCCAGCGCAGCATGCAGCTGCTGGAGCAGGATGCCACCTTCACCGTAGAATTCAACGGCGGCGAGACTGCCGAGTATGTGGGAGGCGACTTCGAGGCGTTGGCCGTCAACCGATCGGCTACAGGTACCTGGGCTGCCAACGGCGCCACACGCGAACTGAGCCTGCACGACATACGCACCTCGGGCAGCGATACGGACGTCCTGGCCCGCGCCTTCCTGACGGGACTGACTAACGCCATCCGCTACAGCGGCGACAGCCAGAATCTATACATTTACTACGAAGACGGACAGACCACCAAGTACATGGCCCTCCACGTCAAATAAACAACAGCGAAACGCATGGACAACGAATCAATCACCGCCAAACAAGAAGCGCTGGACAAACGCTACATACGCATGGCTGCCATCTGGGCCGAAAACTCTTACTGCAAACGCCGCCAGGTGGGCGCCCTCATCGTGAAGGACAAGATGATCATCTCCGACGGCTACAACGGCACGCCCTCCGGCTTCGAGAACGTCTGCGAGGACGAACACAACCTGACCAAGCCCTACGTGCTGCACGCCGAGGCCAACGCCATCACCAAGATTGCCCGCTCCAACAACAGCAGCGACGGTGCCACGATGTACGTCACCGCCTCGCCCTGCATCGAGTGCGCCAAACTCATCATCCAGGCCGGCATCAAGCGCGTGGTCTATTCCGAAAAATACCGGCTGGAAGACGGCATCGAACTGCTGAAGCGCGCCGGAATCGAGGTGGAATACGTGCCCCTGGAAGTCAGCGATCACTAACCTCTAAACACTAATCGCTAATCACTAATTATATTATGAGCAACAAGAATACTTTCCGCTTCGCCCCTCTGATCATTGCCATCAGCGTGGTGCTGGGCATCCTCATCGGGACGTTCTACGCCAAGCATTACGGGGGCAACAAGCTGGGCATCATCAATGCCTCGTCCAACAAGCTGAACGCCCTGTTGCACGTCATCGAGAGCCAGTACGTGGACACCGTGGACATGACGGAACTGGTGGAGAACACCATGCCGCAGATTCTGGCCGAACTGGACCCCCACTCCACCTACATCCCTGCCAAAGACCTACAAGAGGTCAACTCAGAACTGGAGGGCAGCTTCAGCGGTGTGGGCATACAATTCACCATCCTGCAAGACACCATCCACGTCAACAGCATCGTGCCCGGAGGCCCCGCCGAAAAGGTGGGCATGCTGGCAGGTGACCGCATCGTGACGGTGGACGACAGCCTCTTCGTCGGCAAAGACCTGACCAACGAACGCGCCCTGCGCACCCTGAAGGGACCCAAGGGCAGTGAAGTCCGTCTGGGCGTGAAGCGCGCTACAGAGAAAGAGCTGCTGCACTTCACCATCGTGCGCGGAGACATCCCACAGAACACCATCGATGCCGCCTACATGCTGAGCGACGACTACGGCTACATCCAGGTCAGCAAGTTTGGCCGCACCACGCACGTGGAACTGCTGAGTGCCATCGCCCAGCTGAACCACCACGGCTGCAAAGGACTTATCATCGACCTGCGCGACAACACCGGAGGTTATATGGATGCCGCCACCCGCATGGTGAACGAATTCCTGCCCGCCAACAAACTGATTGTCTATGCCGAAGGACGCAAATACCCCCGCTGGGAAGACTACGCCGACGGCACGGGCAGTTGCCAGCAGACACCGCTGGTGGTGCTCATCAACGAAGGGTCGGCCTCGGCCAGCGAAATCTTTGCCGGAGCCATACAGGACAATGACCGCGGCACAATCATCGGTCGCCGCTCCTTCGGCAAAGGACTGGTGCAACAGCCCATCGACTTCAGCGACGGGTCGGGCATCCGACTGACCATCGCCCGCTACTACACGCCCTCGGGCCGCTGCATCCAGCGCCCGTACGACAGCGGCGACAACATGGCCTACGAGATGGACTGGATTCACCGCTACGAACACGGCGAATTCTTCTCCGAAGACAGCATCAAGCTGAATAAGGACGAACAATTCTTCACCAGCCTGGGACGTCCCGTCTATGGCGGAGGAGGCATCATGCCGGACATATTCGTGCCACAGGACACCACCGGCATCTCGTCCTGGCTCATCGAGGTGAACAACAAAGGCATCATCCTGCAATACAGCTTCGAGTACACGGACCAGAACCGCGCCAAACTGGCTGAATACACCACCCAAGAAGACCTGCATGCCTATCTGGAGAAGCAGAACTTGGTGCAGCAGTTCGTACGCTACGCTGACAAGAAAGGGGTGAAACGCCGCAACCTGCTGATACAGAAGTCCCGCAAGCTGCTGCAACGCAACCTCTACGCCTCCATCATCTACAATATGCTGGGCCGCGAAGAATACATCCGCTACATCAACCAAGACGACGCCACGGTGCAAAAAGCCCTGGAAGTACTGGAAAAAGGCGAAGCCTTCCCTCAAGCGCCCGAACCAGAAACAGAGAACGACCATGCTGACAAAGACCGAATTGCGCAAGGAGATAGCCCGACGGAAGACCCTGCACAAATCTTCCGCTTGGCGCGCGCAGCAAACTGCTGAGCTCCTGAACGCCCTCGAAACGCATCCGAAGTGGCAGGCGGCACACACTGTGCTGCTCTACCACTCGCTGCCGGACGAAGTGGACACGCATGACTTCATCCGCAAGTGGAGCGGACTGAAGCGCATTTTGCTCCCCGTCGTCCGGGGCAATGACTTGGAGCTGAAACCCTACACCGGCGACGACCGCCTGACCGAAGGGGCATTCCATATCAACGAGCCCACGGGAACGGCTTTCACGGACTATGCGGCGATAGACCTGGCCGTCATCCCGGGCGTGGCTTTCGACCGCTGGGGCAATCGCCTGGGGCGCGGCAAGGGCTACTACGACCGTCTGCTGCCCCGCATCCCCACAGCCTACAAACTGGGACTGTGCTTCCCCTTCCAAGTCGTAGAACAAATTCCCGCAGAGGCGCACGACATCCCGATGGACGAAGTGCTCACTGCCAACCCATTAATGAACAAAAACGCATAAGACAATGAAAACCAACTATCATACCCATACCACCCGTTGCCTGCACGCCGTAGGCACGGACGAAGCCTACGTACAAAGTGCCGTGAAAGGCGGCTACCAGATACTGGGATTCGCCGAACATACCCCCTGGAAATACCGCACGGACTATGTGGCCGACATGCGCATGCTGCCCGACCAACTGCCCGGCTACGTGGAGAGCCTGCGGGCCCTGCGCGAGAAATACCAAGGACAGATAGACATCAAAATCGGCTTGGAATGCGAATATTTCCCCGATTACCTGCATTGGCTGAAGGAACAGATCAAGGCATACAAGCTGGACTACATCATCTTCGGCAACCACTTCTACCACACGGACGAGAAGTTTCCCTACTTCGGCCACCACTGCGACTCGCGCGACATGCTCGACCTCTATGAGGAAAGCGCCATCGAAGGCATGGAGACGGGACTGTACTGCTGCCTGGCACATCCGGACCTCTTCATGCGCTCCTATCCCAAATGGGACCACCACTGCGCCCTCATCAGCCGCCACATCTGCCGCACGGCTGCACGGCTCGGCATCCCCTTGGAATACAACATCGGCTACCTGGCCTACAACGAGGCGCACGGGCTACAGACTTACCCCCATCCCGACTTCTGGCGCATCGCTGCCAACGAAGGCTGCACCGCCATCATCGGACTGGATGCCCACAACAACGCCGACCTGGAAGACCCGACGTACTATGACCGTGCTGTCCGGGAACTGAAAGATTTGAAGATAAAGGTGACGGATACGCTGCGGATGAATGCGTGGTAATGCCCTGTAAACCTCCCCCCTCTACCGGAACACAATGTCCGTGATCACCTGTGCCCCCACGTGCTTGTTCAGGTTGCGCACCAACAGCGTGCGCCCCATCATCAGTTCCTGGCGCAAAGCAGACGAAGTGAGGTGAACGTAGAGCGTCTGGTTGCGGACAAAGAGTCCGTCGGTATATGCCGCGATGGAGGGTCCCACCACTTCGGGCCAGGCATTGACCAGGCGGAGCTCGTTCAAGGGCGACTCCAAACTCTCCTGCCGCAAGTAGGTGCGGATGAGCTGGCCGATGGATTGCGCGTCTTTCCGCCTCATGTCGCGTCTCCTTCCCCGGCAATTTCAGCCACTTGCCCGTTGTCCACACGGAATATCTTGTAGTCACTGCCTACCTTGTGCAGGATGCGGTCCAAGTGGCTGCGGTTGGTGTCGGTGATAAAAATCTGCCCGAAGCCATCGCCTGCCACCAGCTTGACAATCTGCTCCACGCGCCGGGCATCCAGCTTGTCAAACAGGTCGTCCAGCAACAACAACGGCACCGTGCCCGCCGTACGCTTCAGGAAGTCGAACTGCGCCAGCTTCAACGCCACCAGATACGTCTTGTTCTGCCCCTGCGAACCCTCCTTCTTGATGGGATAATCGCCCAGGAGCATGTTCAGCTCGTCCTTGTGGATGCCGCGAAGGGAATAGCCCATGATACGGTCGCGCTCGCGACTCTCGCGCAATGTCTGCAGCAAGGGACCGAGACTGGCATGCGACTCGTAGGACAGCCCCACTTGCTCCCGGCCTTGCGAGATGAACGAATAGAAAGACTGGAAGATGGGGATGAACTCTCGGATGAACGCCTCGCGCTTGCGGTAGACCACCTCGCCCGTCTGCGCCATCATCTCTTCCCAGACCAAAAACAGCTCCTCCTCCACGGGGTGTTCGTTCTTCAGCAGAACATTGCGCTGGGCCAAAGCCTTGTTATAACGGATGAGGGCATTCAGATACTCTTTGTCATATTGCGAGATCACCACGTCCATGAAGCGGCGGCGCCCCTCGCTTCCGCCCGCTATCAGCTCAGCATCGGCAGGCGACACCATCACCAGCGGCACGAACCCGATGTGGTCCGACAAACGGGTGTATTCCTTCTTGTTGCGCTTGAACTGCTTCTTCTGCCGGCGCTTCATGCCGCAATAGATTTCCTCCGGCGCACCGTCCGCCGCCTCATAAAAGCCCTGTATCATAAAGAAGTCGGCCGTATGCAGGATGTTCTGCGAATCCACCGGATTGCCCGCGCTCTTACAGAAAGACAGGTAATAGACGGCATCCAGCAGATTGGTCTTGCCCATGCCGTTCTGCCCGAAGAAGCAGTTCAGCTTGGGCGAGAACGCCAGCTCCACCTGCTCCAGATTCTTATAATTAAGGATGGATATTCGATTCAGTATCATATCATAACCACAAGTTGACGGCAGACGATTCATGCAGTTTGCTTGGAAGAGCCTCCGCCCACGGGCGCAAGAGCCTGCAAGCAAGGGCGCAAGAGCCTCCGCCCACAGGCGGGGACATACCCCCGCACAGAACGCCGGAATGCCATCCGCCGTGCAAAAGTAGGAAGAATTTCGTTGTTTTCAGACTACAAAACGAAAAAAGATGCCGCCAAATTTCGCTGATACTGATAAAACAACTAATTTTGCGGGTCGAAATCAAAAACATAGAATAATAACAAAAGAATCCTATAACAATGGCAGAACAAAAAAAGACCAACGAAGCCCTCAACGTGGAAGAAGCACTGACACAATCGGAGGCATTTCTCATCAAGAACAAAAAGAGCATCATCGGCATCGTCGTGGCAGTCATCGTCATCGTGGCCGGTGTGACCATGTACAAGAACCTCTATGCCGCCCCGCGCGAAGAGAAGGCACAGGCCGCCCTGTTCATGGGACAACAATACTTTGAATCGAACAACTTTGAACAAGCTTTGAACGGCGACAGCATCGGCTACGCCGGATTCCTCAAAGTGGCCGAAGAATACAGCGGCACCAAGGCCGCCAACCTGGCCAAGGCTTACGCCGGCATCTGCTACGCCAAGCTGGGCAAGTCCCAGGAAGCCATCGACGCCCTGAACAGCTTCGACGGCGACGACCAGATGGTGGCTCCCGCCGTCAAGGGTGCCATCGGCAACTGTTACGCCCAGCTGGGCGACCTGGACAAAGCAGCCGCCACGCTGCTGGATGCCGCCAACCAGGCCGACAACAACACGCTGAGCCCCATCTTCCTGATGCAGGCCGGCGAAATCTTGGTGAAGCAGGGCAAGATTGACGAAGCAGTCCAGGCCTACACGACCATCAAGGACAAGTACTTCGCCTCCTACCAGGCCATGAACATCGACAAGTACATCGAACAGGCCAAACTGCTGAAGAAGTAAACGACGTATGGCAACCGCATATCACAACCTCTCGGACTACGACTTCCAGTCCGTCCCCGATGCTTCGGGCATGAAATTCGGCATCGTGGTGTCCGAATGGAACTACAACATCACGGGCGCCCTGCTGCGGGGAGCCTTGGAAACGCTGAAGAAGCACGGCGCGAAGGACGAAAATATCCGCGTGATGACCGTACCGGGCAGTTTTGAACTGACATTCGGCTCGGCACAACTCATCAAACATACGGACGTGGATGCCGTCATCGCCTTGGGCTGCGTGGTGCGGGGCGACACGCCGCACTTCGACTACGTCTGCATGGGGGCCACGGAAGGAATCACCCGGCTGAATGCCGAGGGCGACATTCCCGTCATCTACGGCCTCATCACCACCAACACGATGCAGCAGGCAGAAGACCGTGCAGGCGGTCGTTTGGGCAACAAAGGCGACGAATGTGCGGTAACTGCAATAAAAATGATCGATTTCGCTTGCAGATTAAAAAAATAGTTGTACCTTTGCACCGCAATTGAGAAACGAAGCCCCGGTTTCCTCTTTCTCAGGTGCAGGCTTGGGCAAATACCAGAGTGGCCAAATGGGGCAGACTGTAAATCTGCTGGTTTATACCTTCGGTGGTTCGAATCCATCTTTGCCCACTTAAAATTGCGGAAGTAGCTCAGTTGATAGAGCATTAGCCTTCCAAGCTGAGGGTCGCGGGTTTGAGTCCCGTCTTCCGCTCTTCTGACAGAAACCCGAATAGTTACCGCAAGCTATTCGGGTTTTCTTTTTGAGCAGAAACTATCTATAACTATACATAAGAAGAAAGAAATGAAAACATCTACCGTCATCCACCCCCTGCCCGTCAATGTGATGCGCGAGGTGAAGGATTATGTGATGATTGCCCTTGGAATGATTCTCTACGGCATCGGATGGACGCTGTTCCTCCTGCCCCAGGACATCACAGCCAGCGGAGTACCGGGCATTGCCTCCATCGTCTATTTCGCCACAGGGTTGCCCGTGCAATACGTTTACCTCGGCGTCAATGCGGCGCTTCTTGTCGTCGGCGTATGGCAATTGGGCTGGAAATTCAGCGTGAAGACCATCTGGGCTGTGTTCACGCTATCCACTTTCTTGGCCGTCATCCAAGAGTTGACCCAAGGCATGCAACTGTTGGACGACCAGCCTTTCATGGCTTGCGTGCTGGGAGCGACATTCTGCGGAAGCGGCATCGGCGTTGCCTTCTCCAACAACGGTAGCACGGGCGGCACGGATATCATCGCCGCCGTGGTGCATAAGTACCGCGACATCACGCTGGGACAGGTGATGCGCATCATGGACCTGACCATCATCACGTCCAGCTACCTGGTATTGCACGATTGGGAAAAGGTGGTCTATGGCTACGTGACGTTGTTCATCTCCAGCTTCGTCTTGGACCAGGTAGTCAACAGCGCACGCCAGTCGGTGCAGTTCTTCATCATCAGCGACAAGTATGAGGAGATCGGCAAGCATATCAACCAATTCCCCCACCGTGGCGTGACGGTCATCAACGCATCGGGCTTCTATACGGGCCGCGAGATCCGGATGCTGTTCGTATTGGCCAAGAAACGCGAATCCACCATCATCTTCCGGCTCATCAAGGACATTGACCCGAAGGCCTTCGTGTCGCAGAGCGCGGTCATCGGCGTGTATGGCGAGGGATTCGACAAGATTAAAGTGAGATAGGAATTTAGTCCCCCTCAAGGACGGCGGGGACGGAATTTGCCCCGTTGCCACACATAAATTAGCTGTCGGCGGATGAACGGTTTCAGTTCGTCCGCCGTTTCTTTTTCCATATACCGGGGAGTAGCGAGGCTGAAAGTCAACATCATGCTGTCCGGCGCCAGCGAAGCATCCAGAAGGAGGAGGTCGGCCTGTCGGCGGGCATCACGTTGACGATAGACGTTACCCGTATCCGACGGCGGCAGAAGGAAATCAGTCATCGCGGGCAGGGTGTCCAGATAATCGGCCGTAGGCAACGGGTGCCAGTCGGCATCGTAGAAACGGATGTGGCTGTCTGGTGCCGGGGCGTATGCTGTGGAAACGGTGCAGATAACGCGAGTGCTGTCCGCCAAGGGAAGCACCTTCATCTGCCAAGTGCTCCGCGAAGTCAGCTGGATGCGGATATAGTCCGGCGTCAACATCGTCATCTCCGACTTTCCACCGAACGTATTGGTCACCTGGGCCCGCATCTTGCTGTCCAGGAAGTCGATGCAGTCCGCCCGGTTAACCGCTGAGAGCAGCGGACTGAGCGAGTCGGGCATGTGGACAAACAGGGAACGCGCCTCTTGTGCGGACACAGCCAATACGAGAGGACAAAGGAGCAAACTAATGATCAGTTTCTTCATAATCAATTCATTAACAACATACAAAGTTCTTCCAAGCAGGCGGCATCAGTCTCGTCAAAGTCAGCCGGATGGTCACTGTCGATGTCGAGCACACCCCATACACGGCCCGCCTCATCGTGCAGGGGGACCACGATCTCCGAGCGCGATAAGGAACTACACGCGATGTGCCCCGGAAAAGCATCCACGTCGGGCACCACCAAGGTGCAGTTTTCCTTCCAGGCCGTCCCGCAGACACCCCGCCCATAGGCGATGCGTGTACAGGCCACCGGTCCTTGGAAAGGTCCAAGTACCAGCTCATCACCCTGCACCCGGTAGAAGCCTACCCAGAAGAAACCGAACGTGGTCTTCAGGGCAGCGGCCACATTGGCCAGATTGGCCACACGGTCGGTCTCACCGGCCAGCAGGCTCCGCACTTGCGGCAACAAGACACGGTAACGCTCGGCCTTGTTGCCTGAACTGACATAAATATCTTCTGCCATGGTCTTCAGCTGCTTGGTTTATCTGTGCGCAAAGATGGGAATTAAGTGTGAAACGACAAAACCTGAAGTCTCCCATCGGCACATATTTAGGTTTCTTTTGCCCGGCAGACGGTTTTCCCCCCGCTCATCGACTGCCCAGGTAGAGAAAGAACATACCCAACAGTACCAAAACCAGGTCTACGGCCTTGCTGCGCAGGTTCTTCTCATGAAAGGCCAATGCCCCGAAGAGGAAAGACACAATGACGCTGCCGCGCCGCACCATGGACACGATGGAGATCATGGAGTCCTCGTAGCTCAAGGCATAGAAATAAGCGAAATCCGCCGCACAGAGGAAGAGCGAGATACCCACGATGCACCAATCCCACCGGAAAGGCGTCTCCCGCCGACGGGGATACCACAACAGCAGGAGCACAGGACACATGATGAACACCTGGTAGACATTGTACCACGCCTGTACCAGCATCGGGTCGAACTGCTTCATCAGGTATTTGTCATACAATCCACTCACGGCTCCCAATACGGCTGCCAGCACGATACAAAATATCCACTTGTTATGCTTGAAGTCGATGCCCTCTTTCTTCCCCGAACGACTTAACAAGAAGAAGGACAAGATGGCCAGGATGACACCCACCCACTGCCAGAGGTTCAGCCGCTCGCCAAACAGCAGCAATGCTCCCACCAGCACCATGACGGGGCGCGTGGCATTGATGGGTCCCACAATGGTGAGGGGTAAGTGTTTCATGCCGAAATAACCGAAAGTCCACGACCCCAACACGATGAATGACTTGAGCAGCACATACTTGTGCACCTCCCATCCGGCCGAAGGCACGTAGAACATCGTCCCATCCAGCACACTGGGCAACCAAGCCGAACACAGGATAAACGGCAGGAACACCAGGCTACAGAACAGGGTATTGAGAAACAGCACGGGCAGCACGGCATTGCCACGCAGCGACTTCTTCTTGAAAGCGTCATAGAAGCCTAACAGTGCTGCGGAGAGAAAAGCGAGAATCAACCACATAAGCAATCAGTCATTGTCTGTTGGAAAGAGGCTGTCAGGATAAGTAATATCTGCCAGGAAAAGTCCATCGGCAGGTGCCGACGTCCCAGCCCGGCAACGATCCTTCTGCTCAATGATGCGGCGGAAGCCCTCGACGGACAACTTCCCCCGGCCCACATCGAGCAACGTGCCCACGATGGCGCGCACCATGTTGCGCAGGAAGCGGTCTGCTCGGATGGTGAAGACCCACGTCACATCGTCCACCTGCGTCCAGGCGGCGTACATGATGCGGCAATTGTTGGTCTTGACGTCCGTGTGCAGCTTGCTGAAGCTGGTGAAATCCGTATAGTCCGAGAGAGCAGCAGCCGCTTCGTTCATCCGGTCAAAGTCCGGCGTACGGAACAGGCGGCAACGGTAAGGCCGTAGAAATGGGGTCTTGGCAGTGGTGACGTAATAATGATAAGTGCGCGACGTGGCATCAAAACGGGCATGAGCCTCCGGCCGAACGGGACAAATGCGATGGATGGCGATGTCGGGCGGCAACAGGCGGTTCAGCTTGTCGGTCAGGAGCACGGAGTCCAAGGGGGCATCGGCATCGAAATGCGCCACCATCAGCGAGGCATGCACTCCGGCATCGGTACGCCCCGCCCCCACCACGTCCACCTCGCGGCGCAACAAGGTGGAGAGGGCACGCATCAGGCACTCCTGCACACTCAGGCCGTTAGGCTGGATCTGCCAACCGTGATAGGCCGCACCATCATAGGAAAGGTAGATGAAATATCGTTGCACGGTTCTGTCTTTAATGGATTCGCAATAACGGGCGCAAAGGTACGGAAAAAAACGGAAAGGCTTTCGCGGTCGCAAAGGTTGTTGTATCTTTGCGCAACTCAAAAAAAAGATTGATAAGCACTACTGACTATGTACAACAAGAAAAGACTATTCCCCCTCCTCCTCACCGCCTGCCTGTGCGGAGTATTTGCCTTCGCAGGCTGCAAGAAGAAAGAAGACATGACCATGAAGATGAACGAGCCGCGCAACATCCGAGGAGTGGCCAACTTCGGACGCACCTTCGGCGACCGCAACGACCGCCAACTAGCCATAGCGCAAGCCATTGGCATCCCCCCCATCGCCTCGCGTGAGGCGGCAGAGAAGATGACGGACAAGCTCGTCTTCATCGACAACAACGAACACTACAGCGTGGACTCGCTGACCCACTCCATCCCCTACCTCATCCCCGGGGCAGCCGCCCTGCTGGACACCATCGGGCAGAATTTCCTGGACTCCCTCGCCAGTAAGGGACTGAATCCCAACAAAGTCATTGTCACCTCCGTGCTCCGCACGCAAAACGACGTGAAACGCCTACGCCGCCGCAACACCAATGCCAGCGCCAACTCCACCCACGCATACGGGACTACCTTCGACATCAGCTGGAAACGCTTCGAGAAGGTGGAAGACCCCGACGGACGCCCCATGCAAGACGTCCGCGCCGACACGCTGAAGCTGGTGTTGGCCGAAGTGCTGCGCGACTTGAAGAAGGCCGACCGTTGCTACGTGAAGTACGAAATCCGGCAGGCCTGCTTCCACATCACGACTCGCGTGCAGTGACCAATTCCTTCCACGCCTGGGGCAGGTGACGCACCAAGTCGCCTGCCGTCATGCTGATCTGTCCCAACTCATCTGCAGCCAGGTCGCCTGCCAATCCATGCACATAAACGCCCAGCAAAGCAGCATCACCGGCTGCATATCCTTGTGCCAGCAAGGCGAGCAAAACGCCCGTCAACACATCGCCGCTGCCTCCCGTGGCCATGCCGGGATTGCCCGTCGTGTTGAACCGACACATGCCATCGGGCGAAATGACGGCAGTATAAGCTCCTTTCAACACGATATGCACATCAGCTTGTTGCGCCAGTTCGCGGGCACGCTCCAGGCGTTCGTAGCTATTTTGGCATTTACCCACCAGACGCTCCAGTTCCTTGGGATGGGGGGTCAGGATACTCCCCTTGGGCAGGCGCGACAGATAAGCGCGGTTATCGCCCAAGATGTTCAGGGCGTCAGCGTCCAGCACCATTGGCACCTCACAGATATCCACCTGCTCCAGCAAAGCCGAGACGGTCTCGCCCGAATCGCCCAGACCGGGACCGATGGCCACTGCCTGATAGTCGTCCGTATTGATGGGGGTAGCAAAGCAGGTATCGCTCAAGTCCAGTTCGGTCATAGCTTCGGGCACGGCGGTCTGAACGATGTCATTGTTGTAGAAAGGCACGTGCACCGTCAGCAGTCCCACGCCCGAACGCAGGCAAGCCCGCGCAGCCAGGATCGACGCCCCGGCCATGCCCTGCGAACCGGCCACGAGCAATGCCCGTCCGAAGTTACCTTTGTGGGCAAAGCGTCCGCGAGGCCGCAACAGGGCTGACACCACATCCGGCTCCGTCAGTTCATAATCAGTAGACATCTGGGCCATGGCTTCAGGACTCAAATGGATGTCCAGCAGCCGCCATTCGCCCACGTATGCCTCGTTCTCGGCAAAAAGGAAAGAGAGCTTAGGCAGTTGCAGGCTCAACGTAAGGTCGGCATGAACGATGGCCGACGAGGTGTTGAACGTATTGTCCTCGCCCATCAATCCGGACGGGATGTCAATAGCCACCACGTGGGCCGGCGAAGCGTTGATGAACTTCACCACTGCGGCAAACCCGCCTGCCAAGGGCTTGTTCAGCCCGCTGCCGAAGAGGCCGTCGATGATGACATCGTCCGCCGTCAGTTTGGGAAAAGTGAACTGGGAGGTCACCTCGTGGAAGTCCACATCGGGCACTGCCGCCAGCCGCTCCATGTTTGTAGCACAATCGGGCGACAACTTGCCTTGGGTGTTGAACAAGAATGTCTCCACCTGATAACCCCGTTCCATCAGCAGGCGTGCCACCGCCAGCGCATCGCCTCCGTTGTTGCCCGGTCCGGCAAAGACCGTCATCCGGGTGTCCGTACTCCACCGCCCCGCGATGGCACCAGTCAGTGCACGGGCGGCACGCTCCATCAACTCGATGGACGCAATGGGTTCATTCTCTATGGTATAGGCATCCAGTTGCTTGATGCTTTCGGTAGGAAAAATCTTCATAAGCGATTGCTTTTATAAATCGGAGGCAAAAGTACGAATTTTGTTTCAACAAATCAAAAAAGCCAACCGGCCACATTCGGCCGATTGGCTTGTACAATAAAACAATTATAGCGTTCTTTAGAGAAACAGGCATGTCGACGGGCACGGGCGCGGGCACGAGTAAGCACGGACGCAGGCACGGATAAGCACGGGCGCAGGCATAGGTAAGCAAGGACGGGGATATACCCCACCTCAGAAGACTGAGAAAGAGGAGTGAACGAATAAAAATAGGCGGCCACAAGCCGAAATCGGATAAAAATGCGTATCTTTGTCCCTAAAATCATCGAGAATGAATCCTATACAAATCAAAGACAAGCGTTTTGCCGTCTCCATCCCCGAGGCGGACATCCTGCGGGAAGTGGACCGCGTGGCTGCTGAAATCAACCGTGACCTGGCGGGCAAGAACCCACTGTTCCTGAGCGTACTGAACGGCTCGTTCATGTTCACCGCCGACCTGATGAAGCGCATCACCATCCCCTGCGAAATCTCGTTCGTCAAGCTGGCATCCTACCAAGGCGTGACTTCGACAGGCAAGGTGAAAGAGGTCATCGGCATCACCGAAGACCTGACGGACCGCACCGTCGTCATCGTGGAAGACATCATAGACACGGGTCTGACCATGCAACGCCTCCTCGAAACATTGGGCACGAGACGTCCAAAGGAAATCCACATTGCCACGCTACTGGTGAAGCCGGAGAAACTGAAGGTGGAGCTTGACATCGAATACGTGGCCATGCACATCCCCAACGACTTCATCGTGGGCTACGGACTGGACTACGACGGACTGGGACGGAACTACAAGGACATTTATACAGTGGTAAATGATTAATCATTTACCATTAATCATTAACCATTTACCATTAATAAAATGCTGAACATCGTAATTTTCGGTGCCCCCGGCTCAGGCAAGGGCACACAGAGTGAGAGAATCGTAGAAAAATATGGCATCAACCACATCTCTACCGGAGGCGTGCTTCGTGCCGAAATCAAAGCCGGCACCGAACTGGGCAAGACGGCCAAGGGCTACATCGACCAGGGCCAACTGTTGCCGGACAACCTCATCGTGGACATCCTGGCCTCCACGCTCGACGGACTGAAGGACTCGAAGGGCGTCATCTTCGACGGATTTCCCCGCACCATCGCCCAGGCCGAAGCGC
>JAHLFO010000140.1 GCA_018883785.1 Candidatus Bacteroides intestinipullorum | reverse complement strand
ATTGGTTTTCAAACCGCAGAAGGAGTTCCTCCTGCTGCAATATCTGTTCAAGTCCGCTTTATTCTGCGTTTCTGTCCTATCCTAATTATTATTTCGACAAAACTCCCGTTTTTCCCATTTCTTTCCCAAATTCGGCCCTACCTTTGTCCCAGAATCAAGGAACAAACAGGTATAACTACTAAAAAATTGATAAGATGAAAGCAAAGAATTTTGGAATGTTACTGTTGGCAGGCATGTTCACATTCGGCCTGCAAAGTTGCGACGACAACGACGACGACCGTCACATCACCGCCTCCCCCGAACTGGAGGCAGCCTTCTCGCAAATATTCCCCGATGTGAATGCCTCTACGGTGCAATGGGAATGGGATGGCCGACAGAATGCCTACGAGGCAGAGTTTTGGGAAAACCGGTTGGAGAAATCGGCCTGGTTCTCGCAAGCCTACGAATGGCTCATGACCGAGACCGACTATGAGCCGCCCTTCACCGACGTGCCGCAAGCCGTCATCGACGCGGCCAATGCCCAATATCCCGAACACCACCTGGAGGACATCGACTACATCGAAACGCCCGACGAGACCTACTACCGCGTGGAGATGGAGCAGCGCGACCGCGACGTCTACCTGAACATCCTGGAGGACGGCACCATCCGCTAAAGGGAACTGCACGGGCGGGCACGGGGACGTTCCCGCCCGCATCCGCAAGAGCTTCCGTCCACGCTCGCAAGAGCCTCCGCCCACGCTCGCAGGCATACCCCAGCTGTCCGGCTGGGAATGGCCTGCCCCGCACCCGGTAAACCCAATGGGGGGTGTGTCAAAATATAAAATGGCACGCAAGACGCCTACGGCATTGAGAACCTGACCTGGACGCCCCAAGTGCGCTTCGCCGGAAACACCGTCCGCAACAACCGCGCCCGCGGCGCCCTCTTCAGCACGCCCCGCCGCACGGTGGTGGAGGACAACCTCTTCGACCACACGTCGGGCACCGCCATCCTGCTCTGCGGCGACTGCAACGGCTGGTACGAGACGGGCGCGTGCCGCGACGTGCTCATCCGCCGCAACACGGACTATCCGCCCTTCCACTTCAACCGCGACACGTTCCGGCTGGAGCGGGTGACGAACGTCCACATCGAACAGTGAGCCTCACAGTCAGCCGCCCGACAGCGAGACAAAAAACGGGTCCCTCCCTCACGGAGGAACCCGACCCCTTGTCTCTTCACGTAAAGCAAAGATACAATTAATGAAAAGTTAAGCTTTTAGAGGAAACGGCATCCCGTCTCCCTAAGAGAGAATTAAGGAGACTGTCCCCCCTGCATGGAAAGGGACAGCCTCTTTTTCTTTACATTTCCGGCAGGAAATAATCATACCCATAACCAATGGTTCCGGCGGAACAGAGATAAGCCACCAGGATGAAGCAAGTGTGGTCGGCATACATGCCGCTTTCATAGCCACCGTCCGTGACGAAAGAGGCATCGCCCTGCCAATAGCCGATGTCTTCGATGGTCACCTCGCCATACGATCCGAAGGTGTAAGGCGTCGTCACGGCAGGCACGCGGAAGAATTGGTAATCGCCGTCGGCATCCGATCCCGTCTGGTCCAGCAGGTTGATTTTCATGCTATAGCCTTCGCCAAACACGTCGCGGAAGCGGTACAGCGTAGCGTCGGTCGTGCAGACCTGAAGCACAGTAGAGCGGGAAGCCTCGCCGGTAATATCGGCAGCAGGCGTGCCGCTCACGGCCGATGTGCCGAACACATACGTTCCGGCCACCACATCCTCCCAGGCCAGCCCCGTGAATTCCACGGAGCGTGAAGACAGCGACGAGCCGTCCGTACCAACCACGGTGATGATATACGCGCCGGTCAGGCCGGTCAGCACCACGTCGGTCGTCGTATTGCCCGAGATGCCATCCACTTGCGTCCCGTTTTCCACCACATATTGCGCATAGCCATCCTCGCCCAGCGACTCCAGGCGCGACTGCTGGTCGGCAGCCGGCTCGGCCAGGTAATAGACAGCCGTCACCCTATTATTGGTGGCAATGCGCAGGGCTACGTCATTGTCCGAGTTGTAAGGCAGTGCGACCGTATACTGATAAACCGTAATGACGGGAGAGCCGTCGTTGCCAGGTTCCGTGCCCTCTTCCTCGGCGCACGAGGTTATGGTTGCAGCCATGAACAGCACTGCAAACAAACCGTAGATATATTTTGTCATTGTTCTCATGTTGTACTTTAATTATTGAGTTGTTGTGTTCGTAAGTTTACCACGCATACTCCGGCGAGTCGCTTGTCGGCATGATGGGTGTCGGGTTGTTGGTGCAGGCTGCATTATAGTCAGTCTCCGTGCCCACGATGCACCAGTCCATCCAGTTGGGATGAATGCTGCCGCCGTTGGTGTCATAACCACCGTAGTTCCAGCGGTAGCCCTGCGGATGGTTGGTACCTGCATAGCTGCGGATGATGCCCTTGTCCAGACGCTTGATGTCATACGTGGAGAAGCCTTCGCCCCAAAGCTCCACACGACGCTGCCACCACACTTCGTTCTGGAAAGCCGTGGCATAGGAGCTGCCATAGTTCTCGTGCGAGTGAGTGCCGTATTCGTAGTTCGGGTCGCGCTGACGGGCAAAGCTGGTCAGCAACTGGATGCCTTGGCTCTCGTTCTGCATACCGGCAGCCTCGGCCTGGATCAGCATCATCTCCTCCACGCGCATCAGCGGAACGCTCACGGTGAAAGCTGTATACTGGTTGTCGTGCACGCCGCCGGCTGGACGGAATTTCACTTCCAGTCCGCCCACCACGCCCGAAGGTGTGGCAGCCGCCGTGGTCAGGATGCCTTCGGGGTCGTCCGAATAATCGGACAGGGCAGCCACGGCATCGTCCTGGCTCATGTCGTCAATGGCAAAGTCCACGTAGCACTGCTTGCGGATGTCCGACTCGGGGATGCTCTGGTAGAGGTGGTAGTCGATGCGCTTGGGCGTACCGTAGTTGGCCGCATAGCCGCAGCCTGACGGGCTCACCTCGATAATCATCTGCGAACCCCAGCTGCTGTCGGCATCGTTGTTCAGGATACAGGGGTCATCGCTGCGGAAACGCACGGCAAACATCCACGAACTGTTGCCGTCCGGCGTGTTGAAACCATTGGTACGCGAAAGGTATTGGTCGGTGGTCAGCATGGAGTAGCCGGACATGGCGCGCTCGGCGTAGGCTTGGGCTTCCGCCCAGTTTTCCATTGTCAGGTAGGCGCGGGCTTTCAAGCCATAGACCACGGAGAGGTCCACTTCATACTTGTCGGCACGCTGGTAATCGGCCAGGTAGGTTTCGGCCTGGTCCAGGTCGGACAGAATCTGCGTCCACATCACCTCGTTGGTGGCACGCGGGTTGCTGGCCAAGGCATCCAGCGAAGTGGTCTCCAGCACCAAGGGGACGGTTTCGGCCTGCGCGTCTATGGCGTAGCTCTTCTGGGCAAACATCCGCGCCATGTCCATGTAGAACATGGCCCGCATGGCATAGGCCAGCCCCACGCCGTAGTACTGGTCCGTCGAAGGCTCGCTCCCGGCCAGGTTCAGCACATCGTTGCAACTCTTGATCCAGCCGTAGAAGTAGGTCCAGGGATATTGGCAGACGGCGTAGAGCGGGCCGAGGCCGGTGCCGCAGGTATACCACGTGGTGTACCATTCACTGCCGCTGTCCTCCAGGACGATGTCCTGGCCCATGACGTCGCGCATCAGGAAGAACGAAGGATAACCGTAGTCATAAGGCGACTGGCTGCTGGCGCTGTAAACGAACTTGCCCGCCATGGTGTTGGTGATGGACGCCACGAAGTTGTCGAAGGACCCTGGGGCATCACCGGCCTGATCGACGGTGACGCTGCTGCTCTGCGGGTCAATCACCTTGATGCAGCCCGTCAACGTGGCCAGACTCAAGGCTGCAATGGAAGCGAATTGGAATATCTTTTTCATCTTGTTATTTCCTTTAATTGGGGTTAATGATTAGAATGTCAACTGAAGTCCTCCCATGATAGTGCGCACGGGCGAATAGACGTTGACTTGCGTGTTTTCGTTGTACGAGTAGCGCGGATCCAGGCCCTTGCGTGCCGACCAGAAGCAGAGGTTCTCGCCGGAGGCGTAGATGCGCAGGTTCTCGATGCCCAGACGGGCTATCAGCTTCTTGGGCAGGGTATAGCCCACGGTGAACGACTGGAAGTTGAGGTAGCTGGCGCTCGTCATGAAGCGGTTGGAGCGAGCGGTCGTGTATTGGTCCATGTACTGCATGCGCGGGATGTCGCTCTGCGTGTTGTTGGGCGTCCAGGCTTTCAGGGCATCCACGTGGATGGCATTGCCTGCGCTGCCCGCACCCGAGATATTGCTCATCAGGGAGGCGTAGCGCGCGTCATACACCTTGCCGCCAATCTGGTAGTCGAACGTCAGGGAGAGGTCGAAGCCATAGGCCGTCAGTGTGGTGCCGAAGCCGCCGAACACGTCGGGCAAGCTGCTGCCTTGCAGGTAGCGGGAGGCGGAGTTGGGGTCCGTAGTGGTGTAGGAGTGGTTCTTGGCCGGACGGTTGGTGTCGCTGGCACCGGTCGAGTTGACCATGTCGGCATCCACCCAGTAGAGGGCCTGGCCCTTGTCGTCCACGCCGGCGTATTCCGGAATCATATAGTTATAGATGGAGCCGCCCACGGCGTACCACTTCCAGTCGGCGCTATAACCGCCCAGCACGCCCACCTTGGATTCGGGCAGGGAGAGGATTTCGTCCTTGTTGTGCGAGATGTTGAACGACAGGCTCCAGTCGATGTTCTTGGTGCGGATGACGCTGCCTTGCAGGGTCAGCTCGACGCCACGGTTGCGGATGTCGCCGATGTTGTCATAGTAGCCGCGCGTACCGGCCGACTCGGGGATGTTGAGCCAGAACAGCAGGTCGGTGGTCTTCTTGTTGTAGAAGTCGAGCGTACCGCTGAGGCGATTCTTGAAGAGGCTGAACTCCAGGCCGACGTTCAGATTGGTCGTGGTCTCCCACGTGATATCCGGGTTACCCATGCGGGAGAAGGTGGCCGACATCTGCGTCTCGTCCACGGCCGACAGCGAATAGAGGTCGATGTAGGCCCAGTCGCCCACGTTGTCGTTACCCTGCTGGCCGATGGACAGCTTCAGCTTCAGCTCGTCCACCCAAGGCACCTGGAAGAAGCTCTCCTTGTTGATGAGCCACGCGGCGCCGGCCGACCAGAAGTTACCCCAGCGGTTCTCCTTGGCAAAGCGCGAAGAAGCGTCGCGGCGGTAGGAGCCGGAGAGGAAGTACTTGTCGTCATAGTTATACTGCACGCTGCCGAAGTAGCCCTCCACATTGTACTCGCTGGTATAGGAGTTGGAGCTCACCTTGTTGGCCGAGGCATTGATTTCGGGGATGTCCTGCGAGAACAGGCCCTCGCCATAGGCATACAGGTAGGTGGTCTTGGTGTCGTAGTACTCGTGGCCCAGCATGACGTTGACGTTGTGCTTGCCGAACTGGTCGAAGTAAGACAAGGTCTGCACGTGGTTCTGGCGCACGGCATCGGTCTGCGACTTCTCGATACGTCCGCCCACGGACACGGCCGGTCCGTACAGCCCGGTGGTGAGCAGCGACGTGTTGGTGTGTCCCCAGGTGATGGTGCTCGTGGCGCTGAACTTCAGGAAGTCCGTCAGGGTGAGGTCCAGCGAGAAGTTGCCGTTGAACTGCTGCCCCTTGCTCTCGTCCGTGTTGTAGCGGTTGGTGCCCAACGGGTTATTGGTGCTCATGAAGGGACGTGTCAATCCGGGATAACTGGTGCCGGCCACACCGTAGTCATACTGCGGGTTGCCGTTCTCATCCGTGCGGATGACGGGATTGCCGTTCTCGTCCAGCACGCGCACATAGATGGGATAGATGGGGGCTATGGACGAAGTGTAGTACATCAGGTTGGTCGAGTTCAGTGACGTGTTCATGTTGGAGTTGGACTTCGTAGTGGAGTTGACGTAGCCCACGTTGGCGCCCAGCTTCAACCACTTGGTGGCCTGGTAGTCGGCCTTGAAGCGGGCCGTGAAGCGCTGGAAGCTGGAGAATTCGATGATACCGTCGTCGTCCAGGTAGCCCATGCTGGCGTAGAACGAGCCTTTGTCGTTGGCTCCGCTGATGTTGGCCGTGTATTCCTGGCGCAGGGAGTTGCTGTAGGCGGCGTCCGTCCAGTTGTCGGGATAGAGGTAATAGGTCTCGCCGTTGGCCTCGTAGGCGCGTCCCAGTGTGGCGTTGGGGTTGAGGCGTCCGTCCAGGCCGATGAGCTGCTCGCCGTCGGGCACGGTGTAGACGTTGTAGGCCAGGTGGCTCAGCATCGTGGTGTTGGCGTTGAGGTTGGCGTTGGCCGCGCTCTGTCCCTGGGCGTAGTAGTAATAGTTGTAGTACTGGCTGTATATGGCCTCATAGTAATGGCCGGGGTCGTTGATGGTCTCATAGTCCTGCACGGCGCGGCTGTTGGAACCCCACTTGACGTCCACGCTGACGCGGGGCTTCTGGTTCTGGCCGGTCTTGGTCGTGATAAGGATGACACCCGACGCGCCGCGCGCACCATACAAGGCGGCGGAAGCGGCGTCCTTCAGCACCGTGACGGAGGCGATGTCGCTCTGCGGAATGTTGCTCAACGAGGCGGAATAAGGCGCACCGTCCACGATGATGAGCGGCTCCGTGCTCAGCGACAACGAGGAGATGCCTCGGATGTTGATGCTGGCATTGCCCGCACCCGGAGCACCCGAACCGCCACGCATCTGGAGGCCCGGCGTGGCGCCCACCAGGGCGTTGGTCACGTTGGTGGCGATGTGTTTCTCCAGATCCTTGCTGTCCAGCACGGTGGCCGCGCCGGTGAAGGCGCTCTTCTTCTGCGTGCCGAAGGCCACGACCATGACCTCATCCAGCAGCTCGGAGTCCGTCACCAGCCGCACCTGGATCAGCCCCGAACGAATGTGCACCTCCTGCGTCAACATGCCGATGTATGAGATGCGCAGGCGCTTGGCATCGGCCGGCACATTGGAAATGGTAAACTTGCCATCGATATCGGTAATTGTGCCCATCTGGGTACCAACCACCAAAACCGACGCTCCCACAATCGGCTCGCCTGTCTCATCGGAAGTGACGACACCCGTCACCGTGGAAGTCTGAGCCGTCATCAGGCCTATACTCATACAGAGGAAGGCCCAGAAA
Organism: Candidatus Bacteroides intestinipullorum; assembly: GCA_018883785.1. Classification (GTDB taxonomy): domain Bacteria; phylum Bacteroidota; class Bacteroidia; order Bacteroidales; family Bacteroidaceae; genus Bacteroides; species Bacteroides intestinipullorum. Next base: position 1,487 of record JAHLFO010000140.1, on the reverse strand, counting down.
AGCATTAGTCTTCTTTTCATAAATTCTCTCTTATTAAGGATTAATAGATTTGAATAACGACTGCAAATATATTTATTGATTGAATAAAAAACAAGCGATTTGCCGATAAATTGTAAGTAAATAGCGTTTTTTTTTTTCAGATTGTTTTCATTCGCGCAATTCAGGTAACAAATTATAGGTGGAAGATTATCCTCTCATCTCAGCAAACAAGTTCAGCGATTCTGAATGGATGTTAAAGGTTGAGCACTATATTATATAGAATACAAATCACGCCAACCGTGCGAAACGACGCTCATGAACGCGTCATCCCGCACGGTTGGCGTGATTTTCGTCTTTCGCAGCTATCCGGCGTCTCCTACTCCCCGAACAGCCACTTGTTCAACCACTTATTGATATACACATTCGCCACTGCAAAGCCGGCACCAAGGGCCGCGCCGGCCAGCACGTCGGTGGGATAATGCACGCCCTCGTTCATGCGCGAGATGCCCACCGAGCAGGCCCACAGGGCAGAGGGGGCAATGACGTACCACTTGGGATAGCGGATGCAGAGCGATGTGGCCAGGGCAAAGGCCGTGGCGGTGTGGCCCGAGGGGAAGGACGGGTCGCTCTCCAGGCTGTAGGGGGTGATGCGGTGGGGATAGCTCTCGTAGGGCCGCGCGCGGTCCACGATGTACTTCAGGCCGTAGGTCAGGATGAAGGTGCCGGCCACGCTGGTGCCCACGTAGAGCGCATCCTTCAGCAAGTCGCGGTCGTGCTTGATCCAGCCCGCCAGGGCCATGGCCAGGGGGACGCCCACGACGATGTAGGGCTCGGTGCGGGAAATCACCTTATTATATTGGCGGATAAACCCGTGGTCCCAGCTGTTGATTTGGTCCACGGTGCTGATGTCCCAGTTCTGCGCCAGGAGGGGCAGCAGGGCGGGCAGCAGAAAAAGGAAAAGGAAGAGGCTTCGTTTCATACGCATACAGGTTTGTGCGGGCAAAGATACGGAAAGTTAAGTAGATGCTGAATTTTAGTTCATACTATTCACGAATTTAGGAACTATTTTTAGGAGGGTGTGCCATTTTATATTTTGACACACGCTCCTTATATAATAATAGGTATGCCATGCCTTCGCCCCACCCCTCCTCACCTCCCCCACATGGGGTATTCCCGGAAGCACGGGCGGGCGAGCCTGCGCCCGTGCTTAGGCAGGCAGCCGTCCGAGGGCGGGGACATACCCCCCTCCTGAGGCGCGACAACGAACCCCACACGACAAATGTTTTTCTGCGCCGGGAGCTGAATTATTTCCTTAATCGCTTGTTTCCTAAAGGTTTTTCGTTTATTTTTGCAAGGAATTAGCAGAATCGGCCTTGTGCTTGACATTTACTAACAATTTAAATAACTTTAATTCAATCATTTATGTGGTTAAGTAATTCATCTGTAGGAAGGAAAGTGGTGATGAGCGTTACCGGCATCGCCCTCGTCCTGTTTCTGACGTTTCACAT
>JAHLFO010000139.1 GCA_018883785.1 Candidatus Bacteroides intestinipullorum | reverse complement strand
GGTTGCTGCGCTGTCGGTTGTTGCGGGGTGGCTATGGGTTTACGGACTGGCTGAGGGCCAGGCCCTCCCGGCACCTCCTCGCCTTCGGGGTTGAGCTGGCCCAGCTGGATGAGTGTCAGTTCCACCAGCAGGCGTTTGTTGCGGCTGGCGCGGTAGTTCAGGTCGCAGTCGTTGCACAGCTTCATGGCGCGGTAGAGGAAAGGCAGGGGGCACTTCCGTGCCTGTTCGCCATAGCGTTGGCGGATGCTGGCGCCTACTTCGAGCAGGGGCAACGTGACGGGATCCTTGCTGACCAGCAGGTCGCGGAAGTGCGAGGCGAGGCCGGTGATGAAGTGACTGCCCTCGAAGCCCTTGCCCAGCACCTCGTTGAACAGCAGGAGGGCGTCGCTGATGCGGTGTTCCAGCAGTTGGTCGGTCAGGCGGAAGTAGTATTCGTAGTCCAGTACGTTGAGGTTTTCGATGACGCTCTGGTAGGTGATGCGGCCGCCGGTGAAGCTCACCACCTGGTCGAAGATGGAGAGTGCGTCGCGCATGCCGCCGTCGGCCTTCAGGGCGATGACGTTCAGGGCCTCGGGTTCGGCGGTGATGCCTTCCTTGGAGGCGACGTAGGCGAGGTGGGCCACGGTGTCCTCCACGCTGATGCGCTGAAAGTCGTAAATCTGGCAGCGGGACAGGATGGTGGGCAGGATTTTGTGCTTCTCGGTAGTGGCGAGGATGAAGATGGCGTGGTGTGGCGGCTCCTCCAGCGTCTTGAGGAAGGCGTTGAAGGCGGAGGCAGACAGCATGTGCACCTCGTCGATGATGTAGACCTTGTATTTGCCTATCTGGGGCGGGATGCGTACTTGCTCCACCAGCTGGCGGATGTCGTCCACGGAATTGTTGGATGCGGCGTCCAGCTCGTGGATGTTGTACGAGCGTTGTTCATTGAAGGCGACGCAGGATTCGCACGCGTTGCATGCCTCGCCGTCGGCAGTGGGATGCAGGCAGTTGATGGTCTTGGCGAAGATGCGGGCGCAGGTCGTCTTGCCCACGCCGCGCGGGCCGCAGAAGAGGTAGGCATGGGCCAGTTTGCCGGTGGCAATGGCATTCTTGAGCGTCGTGGTCAAAGCACGCTGGCCGACAACCGACTGGAAGGTGGAGGGGCGGTATTTCCGCGCGGATACGATATAATTTTCCATAAAGCGAGTGTTCAAATCACGTGGATGGGATGCAAATGTAAGCAAAAAAACGTAATATCTCGGTTATTAGGTGTATCTTTGTGGCAAGAATTTATATAGTGATTAGCGGTTAGGGATTAGCGCTAATCACTGAACGCTAATCACTAATCACTAAGTTATAAGGCATTATGAATAAACTCTCTTCCCTTTGGGCCTTCGTCGGCAGGCACAAGTACCTGATCACGCTGGTGGCCTTTGCCGTGTTTGTCGGTTTCTTCGACCAGAACAGCCTGTTGCGGCGTGCGGGCTACATGCGCGAGGAAAGCCGTCTGCTCGACGAGATTGAGAAGTACCGCGCCGAGTACGAAGAAAACACGGCGCGCCTGAACGAGCTGAAGGTGGACTCCGGGGCCATCGAACGCATAGCGCGCGAGAAGTATTTCATGAAGAAGCCCAATGAAGACATATATGTATTTGAAGACGACGTAACCGAATGAAGACTTTGATTCCCGCATTTTTCGCCGTAGGGGCCGTGATGTCCCTGGCCGGTGCCGTGACCTACATCACGAAGTGGCCCTTGGCGCCCTATATCTTTATGGTCGGCTCCCTGCTGGTGGCCATCGCGCAGTTTTTCACCCCGAGCGAGTATGACAGCGTCAATATCCGCCGCCTGCGCCGCCAGCAAATGATGGGTGCGTTGTTGCTGGTAGCCACGGGGCCGCTGATGCTCTTCCTGCACGGTAACGAGTGGATCGTGTCCCTCACGCTGGCTGCCGTCATCGAGCTGTTCACGTCCATCCGCCTGCCCCAGGAGGAGGAAAAGATGAGGCGGGGTGACAATTAATAAACTCACTTACTTAGATTTCATGGCTGCATATAAAATACTTTTTGTTTGCCTCGGCAACATCTGTCGGTCGTCGGCTGCCGAAGGCGTGATGCGTCGGCTGGTGGAGGAAGCTGGGCGTGCCGATGAGTTCGAGATTGATTCCGCCGGTATCCTTAGCTACCACCGGGGCGAACTGCCCGACCCGCGTATGCGTGCCCATGCTTCCCGGAGGGGATATGACTTGGTGCACCGTTCGCGTCCGGTCACCACGGACGATTTCTTCCACTTCAACCTGATTGTCGGTATGGATGCCCGCAATATGGACGACCTCCGCGAACGCGCCCCGTCGCCCGAGGCGTGCCGCAAGTTGCGCCTGATGAGCGACTATTGCACGCATCATCCCGGCGCCGACCATGTGCCCGACCCGTATTACGGCGGTGCGGACGGCTTCGAGTATGTGCTCGACCTGCTGGAAGATGCCTGTGCCGGACTGTTGCGTCACTGCACGTGATACACGTCGCCGTAGTATCGCTTCTCCGGGTTGAGGCTACATGTGGCGTCAATGCCTGCCTGGCAGAGGCGGTGGGCGATGTCCTGCAGTTGGGTGCGGGGCACGCGGCCTATATAATATAGGTGGTAGCGGTAGTCTTTCTCCAGCACCTCCATGACGTGCGTGAATTGCTGTTCGCGCGCAAAGTCGAAGTTTATTTTCAGCAGATTTCCGTAGGGATAGTTCACGGTGCGGCCCATGCTGTGCACGTGCAGCCCCTTGTCGTCCAACGACAGGTAGCAAAAGCGGGTCTGCAACACATAGGCCCAGTAGACCGCTAAAGCGAAAAGCGGCAGCGAGATGAGCAATCCGTCCGTGCCTCCCCGGATGCCCGCCTGGTAGAAGCCGAGGCAGAAGGCCAGCAGGCAGAGGATGAGATGCCAGAACAGGTAGAGCGAGGGGCGGCGATAGACTGTGGGCTTTGCCGGAAGTTCTGCTGCACCGGACGGAACGTGGAGGTTGTCGAACGGCACGCCTTCCTTCACAAGGTAGCGGACTACCGACGACGGATGATGGCGCGCGTGCAGAGTGAGGGCTACGTCTTTGCCTTCCTTGGTGCGGAGGGTCAGCAGCCCGGGACCATACTTGTTCTGCGGGCTGTGGTGGGCAGGTACAGGCGTGTATCGCTTCATGAAGCTGAAGCCTTGCAGGTCTTTCGGCGTCAAGCCCCGGCGTTGCAAGAGGCGGCGGGCGCGGTTCTGGTGTCTTTCTTTCATATTGAGTTGATGAGTTTCAGAGTCCTGGGTTTGCGTCCTTTTAGTTGTAAGTTCCTGTTGCGTCTCTACTATAGACGAACGAACAAGCAACTTATAAACTTAAGAACTCAAAACCTTATTTCTTCAATTCCGGGTAGCTGATTCGCGTGTGGTACATGGTCTTGAGCTTTTCCTTGAACACATTCTTTACGACGGCGATGTCCTTGAAGGTGATGGGGCATTCCTTGAAGAAGCCTTCGGCCACCTGGCTGTCCACGATCTTGTCCACCAGCTTGCCGATGCTCTCCTCGGTATATTCGGGGAGGCTGCGCGAGGCAGCTTCCACAGCATCGGCCATCATCAGGATAGCCTGCTCCTTGGTGAAGGGGTTTGGTCCGGGATAGGTGAAGACGGTCGGGTCGGTCTCCTCGCCGGGGTGTTCGTTCTTCCAGGAGATGTAGAAGTATTTCGTCACGCCGCAACCGTGGTGGGTGGTGATGAAGTCCTTGATGACCTTGGGCAGGTTGTATTTTTCGGCCAGTTTCAGGCCGTTGGTCACGTGGCTGATGACTACTTGCGCGCTTTGTTCGTACGTCAGGTTCTTGTGGGGATTGATGCCGCCCGACTGATTCTCGGTGAAGAACACAGGTTGCTCCATCTTGCCGATATCGTGGTAGAGGGCGCCGGTTCGCACCAGTTGGGCGTTGCCGCCGATAGCATTGGCTGCCGCCGCCGCCAGGTTGGCCACTTGCATGGAGTGCTGGAAGGTGCCGGGCACGGTCTCGGACATGCGGCGCAGCAACGGGGTGTTGATGTTGCTCAGCTCCACCAGTGTGACGTTGGACGTGAAGCCGAACGTCTTTTCTACCAGGAACAGCAGGGGGTAGGTGAAGAGTAGCAGAATGCCATTGATGACGAAATAGACGTACATCGAGCCGTTCATCTTGGTGAGGTCGTTCTCGGTGATCAGCTCGAAGGCAAAGTAGGTGGCTGCATAGGTCAGGGTGACTACTGCTGCCGTCTGGAAGAGCTGTGAGCGTTGCGACAGCTCGCGCAGGCTGAAGATGGCGGTCAGCCCGGCGGCACACTGTAGGAGGATGAACTCATGGGGATAGCGCAGGCTGACGGAGCAGATGAGCACCGTGATGACCAGCGTGAGGAAGGCCGTGCGCGAGTCGAGGAACACCCGGATGATGATGGGCAACATGGCGTAGGGCAGCATGTAGACGTTGAGGAAGTGTTGCGACATCATCAGCCCGGTGATGGCGCAGTAGAGGGTGATGCCTGCGAAGAGCAGCGACATGCCGCCCTTGTGGTCGTAGTACTGCTTGCGGAAGAGGTCCAGATAGAGCATGAAGCACAGCATGAAGATGCTGACGTAGAGCACCTGTCCGGCCAGCATCAGTCGCTTCTGTCCCACCGATTCGCTACGCTTGATGGATTCCTTCCGGAAGCTCTCCAGGATATTGTAGGTTTTGGGACTGATGATTTCGCCCCGGTCGATGATCTTTTGCCCGCTCAACACGATGCCGCTGGCCCAGGAATAGTTGTCCAGCAGCTCCTGGCGGGCGGTCTCGCTGCGTTGGCAGTCATATTGCAGGTTGGGGGCGATGTAGTTGTTGAGGTTGCACGTCCGCAGGATTTCCGGGCGAAAGTGCAGGGTGTCGCCTTTCAGGATGGCCTGGTAGGCCGTTTTCACGGAATACAGCTCGCTCATGCCTCGCTCGCTGGCCAGCTTGTTGTCCACTACCATGAGGCTTCCGATGCTGTCCCTGTGCAGGGAGTCCAAGGCTTCGGTGGCCAGGATGCCTGCTTCGTAGATTTCAGCCAGTTTGCGTTGCACGTACCTGAAGTAGTGGGCAGGCAACGTCTGTCTCAGCGCACCTTGGTAGTCGGCTTGCAGGCGGCCTTGCGCGTCCGCCTCCACTTTGCGCTCGATGTTGAAGAATGGCTGGAAATGGCGCAACAGGCTGTCCTGCTCGTGCTCCACCACCCGCGCGTCCTTGTAGATGGGGAAGTCGAAAGTGGCCATTAACTGCCCGTACTTCCACGGCTTGCCGATGTCAAACTGATAGCTGAACTTGCCGTCGCGCGGCATAAAGTAAACGATGACGGCTACCGTGGCTATGAAAATGAGAACTTTGTATAGCAAATTTCTCGTGAGAAAATCCGTCTTCATTCTAAAATCGCCCATATCTGTCGAATTTTTGCCCGAAAAGTACGAAAAAAATCAGTAGTATGGAAAAAAAGGCGTAATTTTGCCGTCTAAATACGTTAAAGAAAGAAATAAAAACCGATAAATATGACAGAAAGAAGGGTCAGAGTACGTTTTGCGCCCAGTCCTACGGGTGCCTTGCACATCGGTGGTGTGCGTACTGCGTTGTATAATTATCTCTTTGCCCGCCAGCATGGGGGCGACTTGGTGTTCCGCATCGAGGACACGGACAGCAACCGTTTTGTGCCCGGGGCGGAGGAATATATCCTGGAGTCGTTCAAGTGGCTGGGCATACATTTCGACGAAGGCGTTAGCTTCGGAGGAAACTATGGTCCCTATCGCCAGTCCGAACGTCGGGATATTTATAAGAAATATGTGAAGGTGCTCCTCGATGCGGGCAAGGCATATATCGCCTTTGACACCCCGCAGGAGCTGGAGGCTAAGCGTAAAGAGATTCCTAATTTTCAGTATGATGCCTCCACCCGTATGCAGATGCGCAATTCGCTGACACTCCCCCAGGCGGAGGTGGACGCTTTGCTTGGCGAAGGCACGCAATATGTGGTGCGCTTCAAGATCGAGCCGAACGAGGATGTCCATGTGCATGACTTGATCCGTGGCGATGTAGTTATCAATTCCTCCATTCTGGACGACAAAGTTCTCTATAAGTCAGCTGACGAGTTGCCCACCTACCATCTGGCCAACATCGTGGATGATCACTTGATGGAAATCTCGCACGTCATCCGCGGCGAGGAGTGGCTGCCGTCTGCCCCATTGCACGTGTTGCTCTACCGTGCTTTCGGCTGGGAAGACACGATGCCCGCCTTTGCCCACCTGCCCCTGCTGCTGAAGCCTGAAGGCAATGGCAAACTGAGCAAGCGCGACGGCGACCGTCTGGGCTTTCCGGTATTTCCTCTCGAATGGCACGACCCCAAGACCGGTGAGGTGTCTTCCGGCTATCGGGAGGCAGGCTACTTGCCCGAAGCCGTCATCAACTTCTTGGCCCTGCTGGGTTGGAATCCGGGCAATGATCAGGAACTCATGTCGATGGACGAGCTGGTGCAGCTTTTCAACCTGAGCCATTGCAGCAAGGCGGGTGCCAAGTTCGACTACAAGAAAGGCATTTGGTTCAATCACGAATATATCCTGCGCAAGCCCGATGCAGAAATTGCCGAGCTGTTCAAACCGGTGCTTGAGGCGCACGGCGTGCAGGTTCAGCATTACAGCGATGCGTACCTGACACGAGTCGTTTCCTTGGTGAAAGGCCGCGTCAACTTCGTGAAGGAGCTGTGGGAGCAAGCCCGCTTCTTCTTCGTGGCTCCTGACTCGTATGCCGAGAAGGATGTGAAGAAGCGTTGGAGCGCAGATACTCCCCGCATCATGGGCGAGCTGATGGATGTGCTGCGCGGCATTGAGGATTTCTCCTCCAAACCCTCCGAAGACATCGTCATCGGCTGGATCACCGGGAAAGGCTACCACATGGGCAACGTGATGAACGCTTTCCGTCTGGCCGTGGTGGGCGAGTGCAAAGGTCCGCACATGTTTGACATCACCGAACTGCTGGGCAAGGAAGAGACATTGGCCCGCATCGAAAAAGCCATCCGGACAATATGATGTACCCGTTGCTTCGCCTGTCCTTGATGCTAGTGGCGTGCATCCCTTGGCGCATCATGTATGCCTTGTCGGATGTCCTGTTCGTCCTGCTGTATCATGTCGCCGGTTATCGGCGGAAGATCGTGCGGCAGAACCTGACGGAATCTTTCCCGGAGAAAGACCTGTCGGAGATCAGGCAGATAGAGAAGAAGTTCTATCATTTCTTTGCGGACATGATGCTGGAGAGCTGCAAGCTGGCCACCATCTCCCCGGACGAGATCCGGCGGCGGATGAAGTTCAAGAACGTAGAAGCAATCAATGCCTTGGCGCACCAAGGTAAATGTGTATCCCTCTACTTGGGGCACTATGGCAACTGGGAGTGGATTTCGTCTATGCCGTTGTGGTTTGAACCGGGCGTGATTGGTGCCCAGATCTACCACAAACTGCGCAACAAACACATGGAGCGGCTGATGTTGTACATCCGGGGACGCATGGGAGCCGTCAGTGTGGATATGCACAAGACAGCCCGCTACATTACGTCGCTGGTCGCCGCCCGTCAAGTGAGCGTCATAGGTTTCATTGCCGACCAGTCGCCGCGGAAGAAGGAATCCCGCCATTTCTTGCCTTTCCTGCACCACAAGACGCCGGTGCTGGTGGGCACGGAGAAGATCACGAAGCATTATGGGTTTGAAGCCTTCTATTTGGATGTGAGGCGGGTGAAGCGGGGCTATTACGAGGTGGAGTTCGTGCGGCTGCACGAGAATCCCCGCTTGTTGCCCGACTTCGAATTGACCGCCCTCTACTTCCGGCATCTGGAGCAAGCCATCCGGCGTCAGCCCGAGTTGTATCTGTGGACGCACAATCGCTTCAAGCACGCAGAGAGGATGGAGGAATAAAGTTTTTTAGTCGAAACACAGCATAAGAAGTTCTTGCATGATGGACATAGATTTTGTTATCACATGGGTGGATATGGACGACCCCGCATGGCAGGCGGAGTTCGCGAAGTATTCCGGCAACCGGGGCAACACGAAAAACGGCATTAGCGAAGCCCGATTCCGCGATTATGGATTCCTGCGCTATTGGTTCCGTGGCGTGGAGAAGTTTGCCCCTTGGGTGCGCAAGATACATTTCGTCACCAGTGGCCAGAAGCCGGCGTGGTTGGACGCCAGTCATCCGAAAATCAACTTGGTGGACCATAAGGATTATATCCCGGCACAGTTCTTGCCCACGTACAATTCTGTGGTGATCGAACGCTACCTGCACCGGATTCCCGGCTTGGCGGAGCACTTCGTTTACTTTAACGACGACTTTTACATCATCAATGCCATCCGCACAGAACGCTTCTTCCGCAACGGCTTGCCTTGCGATATTGCCACTTTCCTCTACAACCCGTCCTGGTCGCAATGGTACAAGCGTATAAAGAACAACCTGCGGATCATCAACCGCCATTTCGACAAGAAGGAGGTGATGGCTCGCGACCACGACAAGTGGTTCGACAAGAGTTATGGCTCGCGCGCCCGTTGGAACTACCTGCTGAAGCCTTATGGCAAGTTCATCACCCTGCGTACGCCCCACAACGCCCAGCCCTACCTGAAGACCACTTTCGAGGAGGTGTGGGCCGTGGCCGAAAAGGAACTGACCGAAACTTCGGCCAACCGCTTCCGGGCCTTGACCGACTACACGCCCGAACTGTTCCGCACGTGGCAGATTTGCCGGGGCAATTTCGAGCCTTACAACACCTACAAGGATACCAAGATGTTTCCCTTGATGATCCGTCCCAAGCAAGCCGTTCGGGCGATATACGAGCAATCCTATTCGCTGATTTGCCTCAACGACAATGTGCATATCCGCAATTATGACCGGGTGATGGGAAACATCAAGGCCGCTTTTGAGCATATCCTGCCGGAGAAGTCGAGCTTTGAACTCTAATTATCAACTTTCATCTGAGTGGTAGCACAATGAAAAAGGTCTATGCAGAAATTATAGCCGGGATGATTCCCCATAAGATGACCCGTAACCGGTGGCGTGGCCTCTTGCGCTATGGGCTTTTCAAAGCCATGAAACTGAAGTGGCGGATGAAGCACGACCATACGCCGCCGCGCTATTACTTGGCGATATGCGCCATTGCGAAGAACGAAGGTCCCTATTTTCAGGAGTGGATAGAGTGGCATCGCAAGCAGGGCGTGGAGAAGTTCTACATCTATGACAATGAGAGCACCGACGGCACCCGGGAGGTGCTGGAGCCGTATATTGCGTCGGGACTGGTGGATTACACTTATTTCCCGGGACAGAAGATGCAGCTTGCCGCCTATGACGATTGCTTTGAACGCCACCGCTTGGAGATGCGTTGGCTGGCCATCATAGACTTGGACGAGTTTATCGTGCCGATTAAGGATCGGTCAATACCAGAGTTCCTGCACCGCATGGAGAAATACCCGGTGGTGGAAATCAATTGGCTGGTGTATGGCAGTGGTGGAGCGAAGAAGCAAGAACCGGGCGGAGTCATGGAGCGGTTTCGCAGGCATTCCTTGCCCGAACACCAGCTGAACACGCATGTCAAGAGTATTGTCGATCCGAGACGTGTTTGCGGAATGATAGGCTGCCACGAAGCGGCCCGCTTGTCCGGCAAGGCGGCTGATTCCCACGGTGTGCCATTGACGAAAGGATTCCGTGACCGTAAACCGCAGCAGGATGTTATCCGTATCAACCATTATGCAATTAAATCTTATGAGGAATTTTTGAGTAAGCGAGCGCGTGGGCGTGCTCGTACTAACTCTTTGCGCGATATGAATTATTTCGATGCGTACGATTTGAATGATTTGGAAGGTTGAATAATTTATGAAGCTATGGCTACATATTACGGGAGAAAATATTCCTTATTAGAGCTAAAGCATAGGTTCAAAGAACTTTTCCTCGCCACAAAGATTGCCTTTAAATCGGATTCGTTAGGCAAGCCTCAGACGAAAGAGCCCCTATATATTGCTATGGTAGATGGAGAAGCTTATCATGGAGGTATGTGCGACCGATTCAAAGGGATAATCACGCTGTATGCCTATTGTAAATACCAGAACTTACCTTTCAGGATAAGATATACGTATCCTTTTCGTTTGGAAGATTACTTGTCGCCCGCAGTTTATGATTGGACGCTTCGCGAAAAAGAATATACGGATAATCCTTTATATAGCAGAATCCTATACATGAGAGGCGAGCATCTGGCGACCCGGCTTTTGCAGCTGAAGACCACCAATAAACAGATTCATTTTTATAGCAACAGGGATTGCTTGGAGCCAATCAACGCTGCCTATGCCCAAGGGGGAAGAAAGGCTTTTGACTGGGGCGAACTTTATTGCGAACTGTTCAAGCCCGGTCCTGCCTTGGCAGAAAGGATTCGGGCCATACAGGAAAAGATTGGCTGCAATTATTATGCCGCCGTGTTTCGTTTCCAAAACCTGCTCGGAGATTTTCAGGAATACCGCTATAAGTCGCTCAATAGCAAAGATGATGCGGAGCAGCTTATCGGGAAATGTCTGGATGCTGTGGAGCAAGTAAAAGTCGTGCATGGTAATCTGCCGTTATTGGTTACATCTGATAGTGTAACATTCTTGCAAAGAGTGATGCAGATAGAGGGCGTGCATATCATACCCGGAACCTTGGTCCATATGGATGAACACAAGAACGGCGTTCCCCAAGATCCGTACGCAACTTACTTGAAATCCTTCCTTGATTTCTATGTACTCAGTGAGGCGCAGAAGATTTATCGGATAGGAACTTCGTATATGTATCCCAGCGAGTTCCCGGTGTATGCGGCCAAGGTGCATGATGTTCCGTTTGAGAGCATTGTCATCTGAATTACATGCCATTCTCTTCCATGATTTCCCTGAATCTGCGGCTCCATGCTTTCCAACTGAGTTTGTCTTTATATAGTTGCAGGCCGCCATTGTGCAAGGCCTGCAAAGCATCTGCATTGAGGTTGTGCTTGATGGAGGCGGCAAAATCAGTGGCGGTAGCACTGAGTGGCAACTTATAGCCGTTCACTCCATCAATGACATAATTGCCTGTGCCTCCCGTGTCGTAAGTGAAGATGGGCACACCGTAGGCTGAAGCTTCGCAATAGACGATGGCAGAGCATTCGGCCCGTGTAGGCAGGAGGAAGAGGTTGGCCTTATGCCATAGTTGTACGTATTGGCGGTATTGTTCCGGGTCGTTCTTGTTGAGGAAACCCACGTAGTTGATGTAGGGCAATCCCACATATTTTTGTGGTAATTCCCTTATGCCGGCAATGGTCAGTTGTGCCTTGGTGCCTTGTTCATTGAGCAGGCGGACGGTTTCCACAGCCACATCACCGCCTTTACGCTCCCATTCTACGCCCGAGAAGAGGATGTTGACGGTTTCTCCACTGACATATTTAGCCCTGTTCGGCACGAGATCGCTATCGTCTATGTTCGCTCCGAATTCTATCACATAGTTTTTTTTAGGGTCATAGCCGTAATCTTTTACTACGGAATTTGCTGCCCACTGCGACGAGCGCAGATTGAGAGTGGCACGGAGTATGCCTGCCCGCTCACATTCTTCTCCATGCTTGATGGTCTTTGCTGCAAGTCTCTTTTTCCAATAATAACCTACCATGAGCCGGTGTGTGGTATCTGTATAAAAGATGATGGGGATGTCCTTGGGCAAATAAGGCAGAATGCCTGCTGTACATGGCACAAAGAGGTAGTCGCAGCCGTTGTAGTCATCCTTGTTGATGCAGCGTGCACAGAGTTTACAATATCCTTTGTAGTAGTTTATTTTGATATGTTTGTATTTGAGTCTGGAGATGCATCTGGATAAAAGTTTCCTCAATGCGTTGGGATAGGAGCATATCCACTTCACCTCATAGCCTGCGTTTTCTATGCCTTCCCTTATCTTGAATATGGTGCCACTCCAAGCCTTGCGGTCTGTAAACGGATTTTTCTCGGAGATGTATCCGATGACTTTCTTTTTCTGTTCCATAATTGTTTGACTCATAATTCGTTTTCCGTAGTTGATAATTTTGTCCTCTCCTTTAGGGGATTATCCCATTCCATTCTTTTCCATAATTTCCCTGAACCGTTGGCTCCAAGCTTTCCAATTGAGTTTTTCTTTGTATAGGCGTAGTCCACCCTCGTGCAGGGCCTGCAAGGAATCTGTGCTGAGATTGCGTTTGATTGCGGTTGCAAAATCTGCTGCTGTAGCAGTAGGTGGCAACTTATAGCCATTCACCCCATCAATGACGTAGTCGCCTATGCCGCCGGTATCATAAGTGAAAATAGGTACGCCGTAAGCTGATGCTTCGCAGAATACAATGCCTGCGCATTCAGCTTGGGTGGGCAATAAAAACAGGTTGGCCTCGTGCCATAGTTGTACATAGTGACGGTATTGTTCTGGGTTATTCTTGTTAAGGAAACCTGCAAATTCAAGGTATGACAGACCTTCATATTGCTGGGGAAGCTTTCGTATCCCGGCAATGATGAGCTTCGTCTTGATGCCTTGCTCATTGAGGAGGCGGACGGTTTCTACAGCCACATCCCCTCCCTTGCGTTTCCATTCCACGCCGGAGAAGAGGATGTTGAGCATTTCCCCGCTGACATGTTTTGACGTGTTCGGTACGAGGTCGCTATCGTCAATATTTGCTCCAAATTCTAGTACATAAGTTTTTTGAGGGTCATAGCCATAATCCTTTACTACGGAGTTTGCTGCCCAATGTGACCCCCGTAGGTTGAGTGTGGCGCGTTGGATGCCCGCTCGCTCGCATTTCTCTCCATGCTCGATGGCTTTGACAGATAGCTTCTTTTTCCAATAATAACCTACCAGAAGCCGATGGGTGGCATCGGTATAATATAGGATAGGCAGGTCTTGGGGGAGGTAAGGTAGCAGGCAACCGTTGCAGGGTACGAAAAGGTAGTCGCAGCCCTCAAAGTCTTTTGGGCGGATGCTGCGTGCGCAGAGGCGGTTGTACTCCCGGTTATAGTTTATCTTGATATGTCTGTACCGCAGTTTGGCGAGGTTTTTGCAAAAGAATTTCTTGATGGCAGAGGGGCGTGAGCAAATCCACTTCACCTCATAGCCGGCATTTTCGATGCCTTCCCTGAGCTTGAAGATGGAACCGCTCCATGCCTTGCGGTCGGTAAACGGGTTTTTTTCGCTTACATAGCCTATAACTTTTTTTCTTTTATCCATGGTGGTTATTCTGTTTTTCATTTTTCGATTCTTCTTGTTATTGCCGGATAGTGAGCCAGGATTTGCTTCAAGGCTTCAAGGTTGCGGTCATCACCCGGTTTCAGGTTTATTGTTTTCAAAGAATATTCTTTGGGCTTCCCTACTTCTCTGGCTGTGCTGTGTCCGTTGGGCAGTGGTACCACATAAGTGCCTTTTGATACTGCCGCTGCCCAAAACCAAATATCGTCGTTCGTGGGGGCCAGGGCTATGAATTGCTTGGAATCGAGCATGGTTTCGTCCAATGAATGAGGCGGGTAGAGCACTCCGCCCACACCCGTCTGCATGGCCAGGCGACTGTAGTGAATCCGTTTAAGAATAAAGTCGTACCACTTGTATTTCCGCCATTTGCTATATGGTTTGTCCAGCTTTACACGCCTTACCCGGTGGGCGATGATGGCATCGGGCACTCGCTTGTGCAGGCGAACCAGGTCGCGCAGCATGTTCGGATGATAGTCGATGTCATCGTCAATGGTCACTATGATATCGTCGGGGAAATCCCTGAGTGCCGGAATCAGTTTCTTATAGGAACGTATTTCGGCAGGATCGAACCTGATTTCCAAGAGCGGACTTTCACGTTTGAGTGCTTCCAGTTCAGGAGGGAGCACTTCGCCCGGAAATTTTTGCGTGTCAAGGTACAGCACCACCTTGTCCGGCAGCAGTGAGCCGCGCAAGACGGAGCGTATCGCTTGCACGGCATAGGGTATTGCCGCTGGGAACGATGTCAATGACACTATTATTTTTTCGTCCTTCTTCATATACACAATGCTTGTTTCCCGTTATTATGCTTCATAACCTATTCTTTGGCCTACGATGGGATATGCTTCCACAATGGCCTTCAGCGCAGCTGCATTCCTATCCGTCCCCGACTTGAAGTTGGTCGTCTTCAGCGACAGTTCGCGCGGCTTCCCAACGCCTTTCGGCTTGTTGTGCCCGAAGGGGACGGGCACGATGGGTGTACCGTTGGCTACGGCTGCTGCCCAAAACCAGATGTCGTCCGTGGTCGGGGCTATTCGGGTGAACAATTCGACGTCGAGCAACTCCGGGCTGAGGGAGTGGGGGGGATACAAGATACCTCCCACGCCGGTACCGATGTTGGTGTAGCCGGAATGAATCCGTTGGAACAGGAAGTCATACCACCTGTATTTGCTCCATTGCCGGTAGGGCTTGCCCGGCTTCATGCGTTTGGCGCGGTGGGCCAGTACGGCACTGGGAATCTCTTTGTGCAGGCGGAGCAGGTCGCGCAACATGTTCTTGTGGTAGGCCACGTCATCGTCTATCGTAACGATGACAGCGTCGGGGAAATCCTGCAAGGCCGGGATCAGTTTCCGGTACGAGCGGATGTCTCTTTCGTAGTCGCGTATTTCAAACCTCGGGTCGTCTTCGGCCAGCTTCAGCAACTCCTTGGGAATCCCATCCGGTTCAAACTGTGCGTAAGTCAGATAAAGCACCACCTTGTCGGGCAGGACAGAACCGTGCAAGATGGATTGTATGGCCTGGACAGCATACGGTATTGCTGCCGGAAATGAGGTCAGCGATACGATGACTGGTTCTTTGGATGTGCTCGTATTCATATCGAAAAACTCAATGACTTAAAAACTCAAAAACTTATCACCTCAGAAACCTCACCTATACCACTCTGCATACATCAGGTAGTTGTGTGCAATCTTCTGGTTCAGTTCTTTGGCCTGTTCGGGATCAACCTTCTTGATGAATTTCGCGGGGACGCCGGCCCAAATGCTGCCCGGCTCGATGACCGTATGGCTCAGAACCAGTGCCCCGGCCGCCACAATGGCACCTTCGCCCACTACGGCATGGTCCAGAAGGGTGGCACCCATGCCGATGAGGGCGTAGTCGCGAATCGAGGCGCCATGTACGGTGACATTGTGCCCGATGGATACGTGGTCACCGATTTCGATGGTCGATTTCTCATACAACGTGTGCAGCACGCTTCCGTCCTGGATGTTCACACCGTTGCCGATGCGGATGGAATTCACGTCGCCGCGTAGCACGGTGTTGAACCATACGCTGCAATCATCGCCCAGCTTCACATCGCCGATAAGGGTGGCATTGTCTGCTAGGAAACAGTTCTTGCCGATTTCGGGGGTGTAGCCCCGTACAGATTTTATCAGTGCCATAGGGTGGGGGAGTTAATGGTTTGTGATAGCCTTGCATTTCTCTTTCAGCCATGCCTGCTCTCCCTCGTCCAAGTCTGGGGAGAGCTTCTCGCAGACTGTCCGGTGATACTCGTTCAGCCAACGGATTTCGTCATCGGTCAGCATCTCGCGGATGAGGCCGGTGGTGTCAATGGGACAGAGGGTGACGGTCTCGAACTTCAGGTAGTTGCCGAACATGCCTTCGCCCGCCGGGACGGTGAGCATCAGGTTTTCTGTGCGGATGCCGTGGCTGCCCGCCTTGTAGACGCCCGGTTCGTTGGAAGTTAGCATGCCTGCCTTCAGCGCCACCGGATTCTCGTTCATGCGGATGCTTTGCGGGCCTTCGTGCACGTTCAGGAAGTGGCCTACGCCGTGTCCCGTACCGTGCAGGTAATTCATCCGGTGCTGCCAGATGGGCATACGGGCCAGTACGTCCAACTGAGCGCCGCGCGTGCCTTCGGGAAAGACGGCCGTAGCCAGGGCGATATGCCCCTTCAGGATCAGGGTGTAGTCCTCCTTCTCTTCCTGCGTCAAGGGGCCGAGGGCAATGGTGCGGGTGATGTCCGTGGTGCCGTCCAAGTATTGCGCACCCGAATCCAGCAGGAGGAAACCTTCCGGACGGAGTGCGGCATCGGTCTCCGGCGTGGCCTCGTAGTGCACGATGGCGCCGTGTTCGCGGTAGCCCGCGATAGTGTCAAAGCTCTCGCCCATGTAGAGTGGTTGGGCGGCGCGGTAGGCGTGCAGCTTCTGGTCTACGCTGATTTCCGTCTCTCCACCTTGGGGCACGGCTTTTTCCAGCCATTTCAAGAATTTCACCAAGGCTACGCCGTCACGTTGCATGGCGCGGTGCAGGCCGCTGATTTCCACCTCGTTGCGCACGGATTTCAGCAGGGCGACAGGCGAGGGGGCGTCTATCAGGACATTTCTCCCCACGAAGTCGCCCACCTGGGCATTCGTTTGATCGTAATCCGCCAAGATGGTGCCTATGTTATTCTTCGCCAGGAAGTCGAAAAAGTCGCCGTAGGGATGGGTCTCCACGCCGTTTCCTTGCAGGTAGGCCGTCATTTCTTCGTCCGTCTTTCGTGGGTCGATGAAAAGGTAAGCCTCTTCCCGCGTTATCAGCAAGTAGCTGATGACCACCGGATTGCAATGCACGTCGTTGCCCCGGATGTTCAGTGTCCAGGCAATCTCGTCCAAGGCCGTCAGCAGCAAGGCGTCTTCTCCGGCTTCGCTGATATGTCGGCGCAGGGCGGCCACCTTGTCGGCGCAGCTTTGTCCGGCATATTCCAGCGGGTGGACGAAGGCTTTGCCCTCCGGCATGAGGGGGCGCTCCGGCCAAATTTCCTGATAGGGTTGGCAGACGGGTTGGAGGGAAAGCCCGCAATCCTCGAAGGAGTCGCTGCCTTCCTTGTTGTCATGGATGCGCCGGTAGGGCGTCACGGACGGTTCGTAGCCGATGCGTGCGCCATCGGGCAGGTGGTTTTTCAGGAAAGTCTTGATGTCCGGCGTGTCGGGCAGCCCCATCTTGTAGAGGTCGATGCCCGAACCTTCCAGTTGCCGGGCGGCTTGCAGGAAGTAGCGCGAGTCGGTCCACAATCCGGCTTCTTTCTGGGTGACCACCAAGGTGCCTGCCGAGCCGGTGAAGCCGGAAAACCATTCGCGGGCCTGCCAGTGCGGTGCCACGTATTCGCTCATGTGCGGATCGTTGCTGGGGATGATGAAGGCATCCACTTTCTGCTTGCGCATCATTTCGCGCAGTTTCTGTATGCGTTCTTGGACGGGATTGCTCATATATATTAAATAGGTGTAGACGATTATAAAATTTCTCCAAAGATACGGATTTCTCGGCAATGGGGAAATTTTTTTCCGGAAATCTTTTCCCCGCTATCGGGTGTTTGTCTTTTGATGGAAATGATATACCTTTGCATGCCGTTTTGCAGGCAAGTATCAGCGTGTCCGGAGGGCCTGTTTCCCGTCCGAGCTTACCCATGTCTGCGCCCGTGCTTACCCATGCCCGCGCCCGTGCTTAGGCGAGCTTGCGTCCGTGCTTAGGGATATACCTGGACAATAGTGGGGATGGTGTAACTATAATGCGTTGATAAACAAAACAATATATGATTCACTCCGTTTGGGACAAAATTAAGGGACATCCTCGCCTCGCGCAGGGGACAGCGTATGCCATCCTGTTCACGATGGGCACCTGCCATCTGCTGAACGACATGATCCAATCGGTCATACCCGCCTTGTATCCGCTTCTGAAAGATTCGTTCGGGTTCACCTTCGCACAGATTGGCATCATCACGCTGGTATTTCAGTTGACCTCCTCCATTTTCCAGCCTTTCATCGGGCTGTATGCCGACCGTCGTCCGCAGCCCTATTCCCTCTCGTTGGGGATGTGTTTTACGCTGGTCGGATTGCTGGCCTTGGCTTTTGCTACCAATTTCTTGCTGATCCTGCTCTCTGTGGCGTTGATTGGTTGCGGCTCGTCGGTGTTTCATCCCGAAGCTTCACGTGTGGCGCAGATGGCCTCGGGCGGGCGCAAGAGTCTGGCACAATCCATCTTCCAGGTGGGCGGCAATGGGGGCAGTGCCATAGGGCCATTGTTGGCGGCGCTGATTGTCATTCCTTATGGGCAGCACGCCGTGGGGTGGTTTGCGTTGGCCGCCCTGTTGGCTTCCTTCCTCCTGGCGCGCGTAGGCTATTGGTACAGCCTGGTGTTGCGCGAGGTGAAGGCGTCGCGGCGGCAAAGTGGCGCGGTGGCAACGTCTTTGCCAAGGCGAGTCGTCCGTTTTGCCTTGGGCATCCTGGTGCTGATGATTTTCTCCAAATACTTCTTCAATGCCTGCATGACCAGTTACTTCACTTTCTACCTCATCGAGAAGTTCGGACTCACCGTGCAGCAATCCCAGTATTGCCTCTTTGCCTACCTGGCCGCCTTTGCCATAGGCACGCTGGTGGGCGGCTTCCTGGGCGACCGCTACGGGCGTAAGTACGTCATCCTCTTTTCCATCCTGGGCGCGGCACCGTTCACCCTGGCCATGCCCTACCTCGGTTTGTTTGGCACCCTGGCGATGGCCATCATCACCGGCCTGGTGATAGCCTCTGCCTTCTCTGCCATCGTGGTCTATGCCACCGACCTGATGCCAGACAAAGTCGGCATGATTGCCGGCATCTTCTTCGGCCTGATGTTCGGCCTGGGCGGCATCGGTTCGGCTTTCTTCGGCTGGCTGGCCGACGTGACGAGCATTGAGTTCATCTTCCATGTCAGCACGTGGTTGCCGTTGATGGGCGTGGTGGCGGTGTTCCTGCCGGATGTGCGGCCGACGAAGGGCGCTTGATGATATTGGGGTGCAAGTCGGCTATGGCTTATTATCCTGGCTGCAATCTTTATGCTGGCCGGATGCCGGTCTGCAACTTTTTATCATCATCAATGGGCGGAATAGGCTGCCTCAAAATAAACTTTGAGATAGCCTTTTTATTTATGTGCGGCAGGTGTTGCCGCGTAAGTTTAGATTGATTACAATTTCTCAATTTCATCCGGCGAGAGCCCGGTAATCCTTCAGGAATGAGGTCACTTACCACATCTTTTCACAGAAAAAAGCCCGAAAGTTTTGTAAATACTGAAAGTATGTGTAATTTTGCCGCTCGAATTTGACAATTAAACTTTTAACCATTAATATTTTAAACCAAAAACAATGATTGTAGTACCTGTTAAAGAAGGCGAAAACATCGAAAAGGCGCTGAAGAAGTTCAAGCGCAAATTTGAAAAGACGGGCATCGTAAAAGAATTGCGCAGCAGACAGCAATTCGACAAACCGTCTGTAATTAAGAGACTTAAGAAGGAACGTGCCGTTTACGTTCAGAAACTTCAGCAAATGGAGGATTAATATTTCGTAAAATCCTTTGATTTATTGAATTCTTTTTCATACATTCGTTGCATGAAATGATTATGTAACGATATGGACTTGATAGAATCGTTCTTGGATTACTTGCTGTACGAGCGGAATTATTCGTTGGAGACCCTTAAATCGTACAGGGAGGATTTGCTTCAGTTCGAGGCGTTCCTGGCCGGTGAATCCGGAACGGAAAAGTCGCTCGCCGAGGTTGGTGCGAAAGAGATTCGTGCGTGGATTGTTAGTTTGATGGACATGGGACGCGCGCCTGCTACGGTCAATCGAAAGCTGAGCACTTTGCATTCTTTCTACAAGTTTCTGTTGAGGCGAAACATTTGTCAGGTCGATCCTTCGCGGAAAGTCATGGGGCCGAAGAACAAGAAAAGGTTGCCGGTCTTTGTGAAAGAAGCCGAGATGGACAGGCTGCTGGACGATGTGAACTTCGGCGAAGGCTTCGAGGCGTGTCGGGATCGCGCCATAGTCGAGACGTTCTACCTGACGGGCATACGTTTGTCCGAACTGATAGGACTGAAAGATGAAGACGTGGATTTTGCCGCAATGCAGCTCAAGGTGACGGGAAAGCGGAACAAACAACGCTTGGTTCCCTTTGGCGACGAGCTGAAGAAAGATTTGCAGGAATATGTCAAGTTGCGGGACGAGACGGTCTCCGGCGGGTCAAAAGCGTTTTTTGTCCGCAAATCCGGTGAACAATTGTACCGCAGTATCGTTGATAATATAGTGAAGCGAAACCTCTCGAAGGTGGCTACCGTGCAGAAGAAGTCACCCCATGTGTTGAGGCATACCTTTGCGACGCAGATGCTGAACCATGACGCTCAGTTGGGTGCGATAAAGGAACTGCTGGGACACGAAAGCTTGGCTACGACGGAAGTCTACACGCATACCACTTTTGAAGAGCTAAAAAGAATGTATAACCAAGCCCATCCTCGGGCTTAATAAAAAGGAGGTAAGTATGGAAGTAAGAATTCAGTCTATCCATTTTGACGCATCCGAGCGCCTGCAGGCTTTTATTCAGAAGAAAGTGCAGAAGCTGGAAAGATTTTACGATGATATAAAGAAAGTCGAGGTGTCATTGAAGGTTGTGAAGCCGGAAACTGCCGAAAACAAAGAAGCCGGGGTGAAGATCCTGGTGCCCAATGGCGAGTTTTACGCAAGCAAAGTCTGCGATACGTTTGAAGAAGCAGTGGACTTGAGCTTGGAGGCTTTGGAGAAACAACTGGTGAAATACAAAGAAAAGCAACGAAGCAAGTAAAATTTCCCCTTAAAATTTTGCGGGAATAAAAATAATGCCTAACTTTGCAGCCGTTTCGCTGAGCCACCTAAAAGGAACGAAAGTGAAACGGTTGCATTTAGCAAACGCCTCTTTAGCTCAGCTGGCCAGAGCACGTGATTTGTAATCTCGGGGTCGTTGGTTCGAATCCGACAAGAGGCTCGAAAGATTGACATAATGAAAAAGGTAAGGGCAAATACCAGAGTGGCCAAATGGGGCAGACTGTAAATCTGCTGGTTTATACCTTCGGTGGTTCGAATCCATCTTTGCCCACGCACTTCTTGCTGTTATAGCTCAGCGGTAGAGCACTTCCTTGGTAAGGAAGAGGTCCCGGGTTCAAGTCCCGGTAACAGCTCTTCGGTATGAAAGCTGATTATTAATCAAATAAATAACAAGTAAAGCTATGGCTAAAGAGAAATTCGAACGTACCAAACCGCACGTAAACATTGGTACGATTGGTCACGTTGACCACGGTAAGACGACTTTGACTGCTGCCATCACTACGGTTTTGGCTAAGAAGGGTTTGTCTGAAGTTAAGTCTTTTGATCAGATTGACAACGCTCCCGAAGAAAAGGAACGTGGTATTACGATCAATACTTCTCACGTTGAATATGAAACTGCAACTCGTCACTACGCACACGTTGACTGCCCGGGACACGCTGACTATGTGAAGAACATGGTAACGGGTGCTGCTCAGATGGACGGTGCTATTATCGTAGTTGCTGCTACCGATGGTCCGATGCCTCAGACTCGCGAGCACATCTTGCTGGCTCGTCAGGTGAATGTGCCGAGACTGGTAGTGTTCATGAACAAGTGCGATATGGTTGACGACCCCGAAATGTTGGAGCTGGTTGAAATGGAAATGCGCGAACTGCTGTCCGCTTACGATTTTGACGGTGACAACACTCCGTTCATCCAGGGTTCCGCCCTCGGTGCATTGAACGGTGTACAGAAGTGGGAAGACAAGATCATGGAGCTGATGGATGCTTGCGATACGTGGATTCCTCTGCCTCCGCGTGATGTAGATAAGCCTTTCTTGATGCCTGTTGAGGACGTGTTCTCCATCACGGGTCGTGGTACTGTAGCTACGGGTCGTATCGAGGCCGGTGTCATCAAGGTTGGTGACGAAGTAGAAATCTTGGGTCTGGGTGAAGACAAGAAGTCTGTCGTTACAGGCGTTGAGATGTTCCGCAAGATCCTGGATGAAGGTGAAGCCGGTGATAACGTAGGTCTGCTGCTGCGTGGTATCGACAAGAACGAGATCAAGCGTGGTATGGTGCTCTGCAAGCCGGGTCAGATCAAGCCCCACTCCAAGTTC
>JAHLFO010000138.1 GCA_018883785.1 Candidatus Bacteroides intestinipullorum | reverse complement strand
CTGTGAAATATGCGTTTCAGATGAAACAAATCATGCGTGAAAGGGATTTTCTTGGAATCGATTGGAAAAATGGAGGCATTACGCTTGCCAATCCGCAATCCCATGTCGTTTATTGCGTACTTGATACTCGTTATGAGTTCCTATTGACCGACACCCAACTACGGAACAACATCCCTTTCGTGAAAATCAAAGTGGCATTTGCATCCGACCTTACTGATGCAGAAAATCTGAAAAGGCAAGAAGACGGACTGCGCTGGTTGCTGGAAAAACATTTGGGATATAAAACTTTCGAGACTACTGCCGACTTCAAAACATTACCAGAAGATGCAAGCATCGTGGAAACTTATGGTAATGAGACTACACGTGCTGCGCTTCTTCATTTTAAGGATAATGATTTTCATGAAGAATGCTATTACATAATCGCCGAACCGAAATAATTCTCAAGTTTCGGATGACGATTTGTTAAGTCAATAGAATATCACAAGCAGGCAAAAAGAAAATGGCTTCATTTTTCTTTTTGCCTGTTATATTTTACTATATTTGCATCCGTAAGAGTTACCCGAATAAGCAAAGCGATGCAGACCACGGCAATTAGAACAGTTGCCAACTCATTACCCCCAAACGAGGTAATTCTTCTAACTCCCTTGATTTCAAGGAGGTATATTCCCTATACAGATTTACGCAAAAAAGTTGGAGGTGTTACCTCCTAAACTCCCTCTTTGGCTCGTTCAAATCTCTCTTTAGCCGCGTAAAGTCCCTCTTTGCACAGTGTTCGTTTATTTCGACAAATCGAACAGATACGTTGCCTTTACGATGAAGCCTCCATTGGCAGAACGGGAGAAATAGTCTTTCTTTGTACTGTTATAGATATCGGAGAGGCCGAAGTAATAGCGGCCTTCTACCAAGAAGTTGCCGAACTTGGTACGAAGCTCCGCTCCTATGCCGCCGGTGATGCCATAATCGAATTTATTGTCGATAGGCTTGCCATGCTGTTCGAGGTTGGCATTGGGGTTGCTGGCAATCACTTCGTTCATGTCGCCCGATTGCTTCTCGGTGTCGCTGATGAGGAAGCCTATCTGCGGGCCGATGTTGAGGAAGAATTGCATGCCTTTGTCTTTGCCGAAAGCGAGGTGGGCCAGGAAGGGGATTTCTACGTAGTTCATTGTGCGAGTGTAGTGCACGTCCGGATTGTATTCGTAGAATTCATCCCAGCCACGTTGGGAGAAATTGACTTCCACCTGTGCGCCGCATATCATGCTGAAGTATTTCTCGGAAATGTAGCGGGCCGTCAAGCCGGCGTTAATGCCCATCAGGTTCTTCAGGGGCACCGTGGGCATGAAGCTGACTTTGTTCATGTTGATGCCCCCGTTCACGCCTAAGGAGAAGTTATAGCGTTGTTCGCCTACTTGCGCGTGGAGGGCAAGGCTGATGAACAGCAGGCAAAGGCTGGCAAGAATCTTGGTCTTCATTGTGTGGAGTCGGTTTTTTAATCAAAGTCCAGTTTTACTAATTCAAAGTTCTTTGTGAAGTGGATGAAGAACACTTTGCGGTTGATGAATCCGCCCCAGTTGTTGACGCGCTGGAATTTGAAGCCCGTCTGGATGGGGATGAGGTCCAGTTGTTGGATGTCCTTCTCGAATTCTGTGCCGTAGTTGGACAAGCCTTTCAAGAAGAAGTAGCCCGTGTCGAAGCCCAACATGCCAAACTTGGGGTAGCGTTCGTCCATGTCCTTGCCATACCATTGCTGGTAGCTTCGGGTGAAGCGGATGGCGGCTGGCAACAGGTTGTTGGTATAGAAGGACGAATAGAAATAGGTATCCAACTCAAAGAATGCCTCCAGATGGTCTTTGGTGTAGGTCTGCCACTCCGGATAGCCGAAGAGGTGGATGCTCTGCTCGGGATGCTCGCGTACGGTCAGCGTGAGTTGGGGCAGAATCTTTATCAAGGTCAGGTTGCTGCCCGAGGTGGGAATAAACACGTTTTCGCGTCCGTTGGCCAGGACGGCGCCGATGGATGCTGCGGTGGCATTCTCGTCCAGGCTCTTGAAGGCAATGCCTTTGGCACGCAATTCGTCCTTTAGTCCTTTGATGAAGTCAGCTTTGTCCTTTGTCCCTTGCGTCGCGTTGATGAAGACGATGTTGGCTTGGGCGAACTGGCGGACAAAGTGGTCGTATACCTCGGAGTAGAGGTAGGATTGCGGCGTATTGATCTGGTAGATGTTGGGATTACGGAATACCGTGTTGTCCTTGGAGGTGAAGGGGATCACCAGCCGGATATCGTTCTTCTTGGCGAAATCCGCTAGCGGGGTGATGTGTCCCTTGTACAGCGGGCCGAAGATGATGTCCATTTGTTTCATTTCCGGTTTGTCCAACAGGGGGGCGATCGAAGCAGATTCAGGTCCCGAGTTATAGGCGTAGAGGTCTATCGAAGTGCCGGTGCGTTTCAAGCTGTCCACGGCCATGAGGAAGCCTTCGTAATATTCCACCATGCGTGCCGACTCGCTCTTGGCCACATTGTAGAAAGGCAGGATAAGGGCTGCCCGGATGGTTTTGAAGCGTTTGGCCTCCTTCTGGTTGGCTTGGAAAAGCTCTGTGTTGGTGGGGATATGTGCCGGTTCTTTCTGCTCGGTCTTTTGCTCTTGTGCAGCAGGGAAGGGGATACATAGCAGCGTGCCGCGCTTCACTTTCTCCTTGTCTTTGATTTCGGGATTGGCGGCTATCAGTTCTTCTTCCGTGATGCCGTATTTCCGGCTGATGCTGAATATCGTCTCGCGGCGTTTCACCTTGTGCATCTCCCGGCAGCGCGATTCGACGGGGCCTTGGATAAAGGTTTGGGGAGCTTGCGCTTGGGCAGACGGTTCGGTCTTGTCTTTCGTCTGGGCCACGGGGATGCGGATGACTTGACCAATGCGGAAGTTGTCCGCACTCAGTCCGGGGTTGGCGTCGCAGATGGCTTTGGCCGTGGTGTTGTATCGGATGGCCAGCCGGTAGAGCGTCTCTCCGGAGGCAATGGTGTGGTAGGTCTCAGTCTCGGTGTTGGCAGCCCCGCGAGGGATGCGGAGGGTTTGTCCGGCATATATCTTGTCGTCGCTTCCGGGGTTTAGTCGGATGATGTCGGCTTGGGTGACCCCATACATGCTGGCGATGGAGTAGAGGCTCTGCCCTTTCTCAATGGTGTGCAGGAAGTAGGATTGGTTTTCCTGGGCGATGACCGGCAGGTTGCACAAGCCGGCCAAGAGCAAGGAGCAGAACAGATGCTTTATCTTTTTCATTCCTTATTTTGGTTTTTATGTTCGTATCCGGGTGTTTATGGGTGTTCTCCCGAAATGAAGTGCAAAGATAAGCATATTGCTTCATTTAACCCAATGGATTTGAGTTAAGATTTAATATCGCGTTTTTTTAAGCCGAAATTCTTGCATGGAGAGTTTGTATTCGGCGGGAAAAGTGTATTTTTGCACGTATTTTCCCGAAGGAAGGCGAAATTTATGCAAGAACAAGAATATATCCAAGTCTACGGTGCCCGTGTGCACAACCTGAAGAATATAGACGTGACAATCCCCCGCGACAGCCTGACGGTGATTACCGGGCTGAGCGGGAGCGGCAAGTCTTCATTGGCCTTTGATACGCTCTTTGCCGAGGGGCAACGGCGGTATATCGAAACTTTTTCGGCATACGCCCGTAATTTCCTGGGCAACTTGGAGCGTCCGGATGTGGACAAGATTACGGGACTCAGTCCGGTTATTTCCATCGAGCAGAAGACCACGAACAAGAATCCGCGCTCTACCGTGGGCACCACGACCGAGATTTACGACTTCCTACGTCTGCTCTATGCCCGTGCGGGCGAGGCTTACTCCTATCTGTCCGGCGAGAAGATGGTGAAGTACACCGAAGAGCAAATCCTGGAGCTGATTTTGCGCGATTATAAGGGCAAGCGCATCTATATCCTGGCTCCCTTGGTGCGCAACCGTAAGGGACACTACAAGGACCTGTTCGAGCAAGTGCGCAAGAAGGGCTACCTCTATGTCCGGGTGGACGGCGAAGTGCGCGAAGCACTGCCCGGCATGAAGCTGGACAGATACAAGAATCACGATGTGGAGGTGGTCATCGACAAACTGATTCCTTCGGACAAGGACGATGTGCGCCTGAAGAACAGCGTGGCTACCGCCATGAAGCAGGGCGACGGCCTGCTGATGATACAGGATATGGCGTCGGGCGAGGTGCGCCATTATAGCAAACGCCTGATGTGTCCCGTCACCGGCCTGTCATATCGCGAGCCTGCCCCGCACAATTTTTCCTTCAACTCCCCCCAAGGCGCCTGCCCCAAGTGCAAGGGGCTGGGCGTGGTAAACCTTATAGATATTGACAAGGTCATCCCCGACCGTTCGCTCTCCATTGCCGGGGGAGCTATTGTCCCGTTGGGAAAGTATAAGAATAGCATGATATTCTGGCAGATAGCTGCCTTGCTGGAGAAGTATGAGGCTACTCTCAAGACACCGGTGAGCGAGTTGCCCGACGATGCCATTGATGAAATTTTGTATGGCTCGGACGACCGGCTCAAGATCAAAAGTTCGCTGGTAGGGACCTCTTCCGATTATTTTGTAGTGTTCGAAGGCGTGGTGAAGTACATACAGATGCTTCAGGATAGCGATGCATCGGCCACGGAGCGCAAATGGGCCGATCAGTTCGCCAAGACCGACGTTTGCCCGGAGTGTCACGGCGCCCGGCTCAACCGTGAGGCCCTCTCCTTCCGCATACATGACAAGAACATCTACGAGCTGGCCACGATGGACATCAGCGAACTGTACGACTGGCTAATGCATGTGGATCCCTACCTGGACAACAAGCAACGCCAGATTGCCGCCGAGATATTGAAGGAGATACGCACCCGCCTCAAGTTCCTGCTGGACGTGGGTTTGGATTACCTCTCCTTGAACCGCACCTCCATGAGCCTGTCCGGAGGTGAGAGCCAGCGCATCCGTCTGGCCACGCAGATCGGCTCCCAGCTGGTCAATGTGCTCTATATCCTTGATGAACCCAGCATCGGACTCCATCAGCGCGACAACCAACGTCTGATTCATTCGCTGAAGGAGTTGCGCGACATCGGCAACTCGGTCATCGTGGTGGAGCACGACAAGGACATGATGCTGGCCGCAGACTATGTGGTCGACATGGGGCCAAAGGCCGGCCGGTTGGGAGGCGAAGTGGTCTTCGCCGGTACGCCTGCCGAGATGCTCCGCACGCACACGCTGACCTCGCAATACCTCAATGGCGAGCTTTGCATCGCGGTGCCGCCGATACGCAGGCGCGGAAACGGCCACAAACTTTCGCTGAAGGGAGCGCGGGGCAATAACCTGAAAAATGTGGATGTGGATTTCCCCCTCGGCACATTGATTTGCGTCACGGGCGTATCGGGAAGCGGGAAGTCGACCCTGATTAACGAAACGCTGCAACCCATCCTTTCGCAACGCTTCTACCGCTCCCTGCAAGACCCCTTGCCCTACGACTCCATAGAGGGGTTGGAATATATAGACAAGGTGGTCAACGTCGACCAGTCTCCCTTGGGGCGTACGCCTCGGTCAAATCCCGCAACTTATACCGGCGTCTTTTCGGACATCCGAAACCTGTTTGTCGGCCTCCCCGAATCCAAGATACGCGGGTATAAGGCTGGGCGGTTCTCGTTCAACGTGAGCGGAGGACGATGCGAGGCTTGCCAAGGCAATGGCTACAAGACTATCGAGATGAACTTCCTGCCCGATGTGTATGTCCCCTGCGAGGTGTGCCACGGCAAACGATACAACCGCGAGACGCTGGAGGTGCGCTACAAAGGCAAGTCCATCGCCGACGTGCTGGACCTTACCATCAACTTGGCTGTGGAGTTCTTCGAGAATGTCCCGGCTATATTAAATAAGATAAAGGTATTGCAGGATGTCGGTTTGGGATATATCAAATTGGGGCAATCCAGCACCACCCTGTCCGGCGGAGAGAGCCAGCGCGTCAAGTTGGCCACCGAACTGGCCAAGCGCGACACGGGCAAGACCGTCTACATCCTCGACGAACCGACCACGGGGTTGCACTTCGAGGACATCCGCGTCTTGATGAACGTGCTGAACCGCTTGGTGGACAAGGGCAACACGGTCATTGTCATCGAGCACAACCTGGATGTCATCAAGATGGCCGATTACATCATCGACATGGGCCCCGAAGGCGGACGGGGCGGGGGAGAACTCCTGTCCTGCGGCACGCCCGAAGAGGTGGCAATGAGCACCAAGGGCTACACGCCGCGCTTCTTGAAGGAGGAATTGGGGAGGTAGTCCCCCGGATACCTATCCGCAAGTGTTGAGGATGCCTATCCGCAAGTGTTGAGGATACCTATCCGCAAGTGTTGAGGATAGCCATGCGAGAGTCTCGCAAGGATATTAATGAAGTAGAATAGAAAATATATGATGAAAACAAAGATAAACAAGACCAACGCCGCCCGCCTGCTGGACAAGGCCAGGGTGGCCTACGAACTCATCCCCTACGAGGTGGACGAGAACGACCTCAGCGCGCCCCATGTGGCCGCTTCGCTGGGCGAAGACATCAATTGCGTGTTCAAGACGCTCGTCCTGCACGGCGACAAGACGGGGCACTTCGTCTGCGTCATTCCCGGCGAGCACGAGGTGGACCTCAAGCTGGCCGCCAAGGTGAGCGGCAACAAGAAGTGCGACCTTATCCCCGTCAAGGAGCTGCTTCCCCTCACCGGATATATCCGTGGAGGCTGTTCGCCCATTGGGATGAAGAAGCTTTTCCCTACCTACATCCACCGCACGTGCCTGGACTTTCCCTACATCTACGTCAGTGCCGGGATGCGTGGCTTGCAGCTGAAAATCGCTCCGCAAGACTTGATTCGGGTGGTAAATGCAGAAGTTTGCGAGTTATTTGTTGGATAACCGGGCAAAATGTCTAAATTTGCATCGCAATTAAGCACAAACTCAATTATTAATTTTAATACCTAATTTAATCGTTATGTTTGAAGGACAACCTAAAGGTCTTTTTGCATTGGCGCTGGCCAATACGGGCGAGCGTTTTGGCTATTACACGATGTTGGCAATCTTCGTGCTGTTCTTGCGAGCCAACTTCGATTTGTCCGCTTCTACGGCGGGCAACATTTACGCCGCATTCTTGGCGTTGGTTTATTTTCTCCCGTTTATCGGCGGTATCCTTGCAGATAAGTTTGGCTACGGAAAGATGGTGACTATCGGCATCGTCGGCATGTTCGTGGGCTATGTGCTGCTGGCGCTTCCGTTGGGTAGCGGCGCAGCAGCATGGGTGTCCATGGTGGCCGGTCTGCTGGTTATCAGTACGGGTACAGGCTTGTTCAAGGGTAATTTGCAGGTGATGGTCGGCAACTTATACGATGATCCTGCGTATGCCTCGAAGCGTGATTCGGCGTTCAGCATTTTCTATATGGCCATCAACATCGGTGCGTTGTTCGCTCCTACGGCCGCGGTGGAAATCATGGAGTATGCGCAACAGACGTGGGGCGTGAGTGTGAACGACTCCTATCACTTTGCCTTTGGTGTGGCTTGTGTGTCGCTCATCGTGTCCATGGCCATCTATTACGGTTTCCGGGGAACTTTCCGTCACGTGGAAGGCTCTACCAAGCAGGCAGCGGTGGAGAAGAAAACCGAACATCACGAGGAATTGTCCCCGCGCGAAACGAAGGATCGCATTGTGGCCCTCTGCCTGGTGTTCGCCGTGGTTATCTTCTTCTGGATGGCTTTCCATCAAAACGGCTTGACGCTGACTTACTTTGCCGACGAGTTTACAGCCAAGAGCTCGTCCGGTTTGGAAAGCATGATGTTTGATGTCATCAACCTTGTGGCCGTCATCTTCATTGTCTATGCCTTGTTCTCCCTCTTCCAATCTAAGACGGGCAAAGGCAAGCTCATATCGGGCGTGGTGATACTGCTGGCCGCCCTTTTCCTGGTTTATCGCTACTCTACGTTGGAAGGCAGCGTGGCTGTCAGCGCTCCTATCTTTCAGCACTTCAACCCGTTCTTCGTGGTAGCCTTGACGCCGGTATCCATGGCCATCTTCGGCTCGCTGGCACGTAAGGGCAAGGAGCCTTCTGCACCGCGTAAGATAGGTCTCGGCATGTTAGTGGCCGCTTTGGGTTATGTGGTGATGATCGTGGCTTCCATCGGTCTGTTGTCGCCCAATGCACAAGAGGCGGCTGGAGATGCAGCCACATTTGTGTCGCCCAACTGGCTGGTGTCCACTTATCTGGTGTTGACGTTTGCCGAATTGCTCCTTTCGCCTATGGGCATTTCTTTCGTTTCTAAGGTGGCTCCTCCCAAGTATAAAGGTATGATGATGGGAGGATGGTTTGTGGCTACCGCCATCGGTAACTATTTGACTTCCGTTGCTTCGTGGCTGTGGGGCGACCTGCCCTTGTGGGTCGTTTGGGGTACGTTGATGGTACTTTGTCTCTTGGCTGCCTTGTTTATCTTCTCCGTCATGAAGCGTCTGGAGAAGGTGGCCTGACTTGGCACAGTCCTATAATAGCATCATAAAAAAAGAAAATTCCTCCCGTCCTCGTTTCCAAGGGCAGGAGGAATTTTTTTGTTGTATCTACATTTTCCTTTTTTCAGAAGCAAGTCTGCCTGCAACTTCAGGACAGACATTCATGCTTTCCCCGTGCTTGTCGTTCCTTTCTTAATCCAAGTAGGTGGAAAGCTCTTTGGCAGAGATGTTCTTGGCTACAATCACGCCATTCTCATCCAATAGATAGTTCGCGAATCCTCCGTCCAGCCGGTATTTGTTGAACAGTTCGGAAGACCGGCCCTCCGTCTCTACAAAGCAGGCGGGCGTGACTATCTGGTCCTTACGAATGGTTTCCTTGAAGATGGACTGATATTCATCGAACGAGACGGAAACCATTTCCACATTGTCCGGACAAGCCGTGCGGCACGCTTGGTTCAGCGTGGCGTTGTGCATCCGCGAAGGTGCGTCGTAGCTTGCCCAAAAGCTGAGCAACACGTATTTGCCTTTCAGGTCGGAAAGGGTGAAATCGTGTTGGCCTGACGACAGAGCCTTGATTGGGAAGTCCGGGGCCATGTCGCCTACGTCCAAACCTCTATCGGGTTTGTCAATCACAAAAGATGTCAAGGAACTAATCAGCAATACAACAAAAATCCATTTTACATGTCTCATGCAATACGGTTTTGGTTAATACTATCCGGAATCCGTCTGGTGGCGGAGGTTTCCTTTCCGGACATTCATGGTCTCAGGCTTTGGATGTTGATATTCAGAGCCTTGATTTGGAAACCGGCGGCAAAGGTACGTATTTCTCAAACTATATTCCAAATAAACAAGTCAAAAAGTGCGTTTTTTACCCTGATTTTTTATGTTGTTTAGCATAAAATAGAGCTGAGTGTCCGTTGGAGTCCTCCCGATTCGAGTTTTTTCCTTACTTTTGCGGGCGATTATTTATCGACCTTTATTAAATATATTTCGTATATGGACATACAAGAATCTTCCGCAACAGAACTTATCCTGATCCGCATCACGGGCGAAGACCGCCCCGGCCTGACCGCCTCGGTGATGGAGATATTGGCCAAGTATGACGCCACCATCATGGACATCGGCCAGGCGGACATCCACAGCACGCTTTCCCTGGGCATCTTGTGCAAGACGGAGGAGCAGCATTCCGGCTTCATCATGAAGGAGTTGCTGTTCAAGGCTTCCGCACTGGGCGTGTCGGTGCGTTTCTATCCCATCAGCGCCGAGGAGTATGAGGACTGGGTGGGCATGCAAGGCAAGAACCGCTACATCCTGACCCTGCTGGGGCGCAAGCTCTCGGCCAACCAGATTGCCGCCGCCACCCGCATTCTGGCCGACCAAGGCATGAACATCGATGCCATCAAGCGCCTGACGGGCCGCATCCCCTTGAACGAGACCGAGGCAAAGACGAAGGCCTGCATCGAATTCTCCGTTCGTGGCACGCCGAAGGACCGCGAGCAGATGCAGGCGCAGCTGATGAAGATGGCTGCGGAGCTGGAAATGGATTTCTCTTTCCAGCTGGACAACATGTATCGCCGGATGCGCCGCCTGATTTGTTTCGACATGGACTCCACGCTGATAGAGACGGAGGTCATCGACGAGCTGGCCATGCGTGCCGGGGTGGGCGACGAGGTGAAGGCCATCACCGAGCGGGCCATGCGGGGCGAGATTGACTTCGTGGAGAGCTTCCGCGAGCGGGTGGCCCTGCTGAAGGGCTTGGATGTGTCCGTCATGCAGGACATTGCCGAGCATCTGCCCATTACCGAGGGGGTGGACCGCCTGATGTATGTCTTGAAGAAGTACGGGTATAAGATAGCTATCCTGTCGGGCGGCTTCACCTATTTCGGCGAGTACCTGCAAAAGAAGTATGGCATTGATTATGTCTACGCCAACGAGCTGGAGGTGGTGGATGGCAAGCTGACCGGGCGTTACGTGGGCGATGTGGTGGACGGCAAGCGCAAGGCGGAACTGCTGCGCCTCATTGCCCAGGTGGAGAAGGTGGACATCGCGCAGACCATTGCCGTGGGCGACGGGGCCAACGACCTGCCCATGCTGGGCGTGGCCGGACTGGGCATCGCCTTCCATGCCAAACCCAAGGTGGTGGCCAATGCCCGCCAGTCCATCAATACGATAGGCCTGGACGGGGTGCTGTATTTCCTGGGGTTCAAGGATTCGTATATCGACGCGCCACGTTGAGGACGTGCCGGTGCTGCTTTGCCCTGCCCGGTGTAGCGACCAGGCAGGGCTTTCTTATTGCCTTGGGTAGACAAAGGTGCCACCTTTGATAGGCAAAGGTACGACCTTTGGTAGGCAAAGGTGCCACCTTTGGTAGGCGGAGGCGCTACAGAGGCATTCCCTTCCTGCTGGATACAGGAGGGCTTGCCGCTACAGGGGGCGGGTCTTTCCGCCTCAGCGGTGGCATATTCCCCGGAAGTCGCAATAGGCGCACCGCTTGTCGTCTTCCGTCTGGGTGAAGGGGATGGCGGGGTTGAATATCTCCTGCAACAGGGCGTTGAGTTGGTACCTGAATTCCAAGTCGTACTCGGAGAAGTCGGTGACGGGTATCTTGGGTTGCCGGGGGGCGCCCATTTCGATGATTGGTGTGTACGTGTCCGAAGCCGCCTTGTGTATGTAGAGCAATGCGGGGGCCACCTTCAGGCTCTGTCGCCGGCATACGATGGCGGCGTAGAGGAAGGTCTGGAAGATGTATCCGGGCCGGTTTTGTCCGCGGGTGAAGAGCTGGCTGATGCTTTCCGGCTTCTTGGGCGAGCCTCCGGTCTTGTAGTCCACGATGCGGAGCGTGTCGCCTTTCTTGTCCAGGCGGTCGATGGTGCCTCCCAGGTTGAGCCGGATTCTTCCGGCGGGTGTCTCGATGTCCAGGGTTTCTTGGACCTTCAGCTCCATCCCTTCCATGCGGAACGGGGTATATGCCAAGTCGAGGCGGAGCAGTTGCTTGAGGTAGGAGGCGATGACTTTGGCGTGGATGAGTTGCGTGCCGTTGTATTCCGGCTGTTCCTTCTCGTCCACGTGGAAGAACTTTTCCTTGAATGCGGCATCCACATAGGCTTGTATCCTGGCCTCGTCCTTCAGCAAGGTTTCCAGATCTGCCTTGCGGATTTCCCGGTTGACGGCAGTGAGGTCGGTATATATCCGTTCGGCGGCCCGGTGGAACAGCGTGCCGAAGAGTGCCGAGTCAATCTCCGCGCTGACTTCGTCCGGCGCCTTGAGCCCTGCCACATAGCGGTAGTAGAACATCAGGGGGCAATCCAGATACGCGTTGAGGGCGGACGGGGAAAGGACGTTTTGCGAACCCTGTCCGATGTCATACGTGCGGAGCAAGTGGTCCATCAGCGCTGTGGACTTCTCCACACGGATGGGGTTGGTCTTGCGGGGAGATTGCCCGGCCTCCAGGTAGTAGCGTTGGATGGGGTTGGGGTATTCCACGAGGAACTGCAAGGCGAAGCGGGACATCTCTCCCCGGTTCATGCCTTCGGTGGAGGTGTTGTAGAGCAGGGTGATGGTCTCGGCCCGTTGCAGCAGCCGGTAGAAGTAGTAGGCGTAGACCGCGTTCTGGTGTTCCAAGGTGGTCATCCCGAACGCCCGGCGCAGGTTGTAGGGGATGAATGACGATTCGCCCTCGGCTTTAGGCAGTTTCCCTTCGTTCACCGAGAGGAGGAGCAGGTGCCGGAAGTCCAGGTTGCGGGTCTCCAATACGCCCATGACCTGCATGCCGATGGCCGGTTCGCCATGGAAGGGTATGGTGGCGGCGGTGAGCAGGCGGGACAAAAGCCGCTTCAAGGTGTCCACGCGCAGCGGGGGCAAGCCTTCGGTGCGGACCAGATTGAGCAGGCGGTTGACCAGCGTATAGGCGCGGAACAAGGACTCGCGGTAGAGCTGGTTGAAGATGTCGTCGTTGTCTTCGGGGTCTTCATCCTCTTGGTCGCTCTTACGATAGAGTGTGGCCACTGAGGACAGTTGGTCTGCAAGGTATCTGCATAGGGCGATGGTGCCCGTTTGGGGCGTAAAGATGCCTTGCAGGAATTCATCTGCCATCAGTTCGGAAGGCAATGGATAAAACCGGTTGTCGGTGGTCAGCTGTTTTTCCAGCCGGATGGCTGCGGGCGAAAGTCTGCGGATATAGGGGTGGCGCAGGACGGGCAGTACCGCTTCGGCTTTATACCGGCCGGTCTGGGTGGAATAGCCTGTGGTCTGCAATTCCGTCAGGACATTGACCAAGCTATAGACGGGGGTCTGTGCCAAGGGGAAGCCCATAGTCACGTTGATATTCTTCACGTCGGCAGGGATGGAGTGAAGGACAGGCAAGAGCAAGGATTCGTTGCACAGGACCACGGCACATTCTTTCCCGACGGGCTGGTCACCCTCCTGAATGTGTTGTATCCATTGAGGGAGGAAGCGGGCTTGCGCATTCTCCGTAGGCGATGAGACCAGGCTGATGCGTTTGGCGCTACTATGGAGGGTGTGGAAACAGGATGCGGGCAGCTCATTGGGGAATAACTTCAGGTTCTGGCGGATGAATTCTCCGGCTTCGTGCGGGAAGGCTCCGAGGTCCTGGTCGTCGGGATAGACATAAGAACTGTCGTAGTCCCAATAGAAGCAAGCCCGGCCGACTTTTTTCAGGGCTTGAAACAACTCCATTTCTACTCGATTCAACACATTGAACCCGACAAACAGGTATTGCTCATACGGCAAGGCAGACAGGTCCAGGCTTTCCACGGCTGCACGTTGCATCATGCCTTCATAGGCAATGCCTTGGGCTTGCAAGGTGGCGCGATAGGTATGGTAGATGTCGCCCAATTTGTCCCAAATGGAGAGGAAACGCTTCTTCAGTTCGGTTCGTTTCTCCAACGAGAAGTTGAGGAAAAACTGGCGGAGCGCCTCTCCTTGCTCGGAGGATAGGAATGAGGGATCGTCTGACAATGCCTTCAGCTCCTGTAGGTTGCTGAAGAGGTGGTCTGCTTTGACCAGGTTCTTGTCCACATCGTCAAAGTCGCTGATCAGCAGTTCTCCCCAGAAGTAGAAGTCATCCAGAGACTCGTGGGAGCCCGTGACTTGTATGAAGGTTTTGTAGAGTTCGAAAACCAATCGTATAGAGTCGCCCGTCTGTAGTGGGGATAGTTGGCGGAACAGTTCACTGATGCTCAGATAGGCGGGTGACCATAACGGTTTGTCACTCTCGGCCACCAAGTATTCATTGAAAAACAAGCTTGCCCGTTTGTTGGGGAAGACGATGGCCGTGCGCGACAGGTCTGTTCCTTTGTGGGCATAAAGATGTCGGGCGACTAATTGCAGAAAGGTTTCCATATATTTATCAAATCGTTTCTATTAAATCTTCGTCTACATACCACAAGTACCCTTTGATGGAAGCCGGATTGGCTCCCATGCGGACAAGCAGGTCGATGTAGCCTTGTACTTGGCGGTTGTACTTTTTATTCGGCTTGCCAAACTTGAAGTCCACCACAAGGGTTTCTCCGTTGTGCATCATGACACGGTCCGGCCGACGTGTTTTCAACTTTCCGTTCTCCTGCCAGATTATTTCGCATTCGTTGAACAGTCTCCATTTGCCTGAATACCAATTCTGCACTTCGGGCAGGCTGAAGGCTTTGTGTGCCAGGTGGCGGATATCGTCTTCGGTTTCTTTCTCAGCGATGACGCCTTCAGCAATGAGGCGGTCTATGGCCGGGTCGATGTCGTCCAGAACCTTGATGCTGGCGAAGAGCGTGTGGAGCAGGCGTCCGCGGTCAATCATCCTATGGGAAGTCTCTTCCTCGGCAAGACCGGCGATAAAGTCTGCGGAACGGTTGGATTGGCGAAAGGTTACGGTGGGGTGGGCTGATACCATTTGCACGGCCAGCTTCTCCGGCTTTTGCAATAACCGATTGGCGGTCTTGTCGGACGAGCGGTCCGAGGGAGTGGAGGGTTGCGGAGTCCCATACTCAAAGCGGTGTGTCGTCTTGTCCCAACTTCCAGTGCCTTGTTCGGAGATTTGCGGCAGTACGTCGGCCAAGAGTTCGGAAACCGTAGACTTCTGTTCGTTCCGTCCCCAGCAGATGAGGTTCTTGCCTGCCCGGGTGAAAGCTACATACAGGAGGTTGAGGTTGTCCACCCATAATTGCAACCGCTCTTGCAGGTAAGCAGCTTTATAGGTTGAGGTTGCCATGGCGGACGAATAGGTGACCGGTATTAAGTCAAGCTCGTTGTAGGGCTGGTCCGAAGGGACACACCATACGAGTTGGTTATTGGTCTCGTTCTCCAGTTTCCAGTCGCAATAGGGGATCAAGACCGTATGGAATTCCAGTCCTTTGGATTTGTGGATGGAGAAGATGCGTATGCCTTCTATTTCTCCTCCAGGGATGGTCTTGCTGCACAATGTCTCGTCCCAATAACGGACAAAGTCGGCTAAATCCGACGAATGGTCTTGCAAATAATTGGCCACGGCATCGAAGAAAGCAAAGAGGTAGGCATCTTGCCCTTGAATCTGATCCAATGCCAGGAGCGAATATAGTTCCTCCAACAGTTCATAAAGAGGCATTAAGACCAGTTCGTCTCGCCGGTCCGTGAATCCTGTGGGCAAAGGGGCATCTACCCAAAGTCCCAGGTCGGAGAGCAACAAGGCTTTGGCTATGGAGTCTTGGGGGGCAGCCAGGTGGCGGATGGCATCTACCAGTGTGCAAACCACGGTAGAAGCATCCAGCCGGAAAGCTTCGTCCGAGACAATCGGCAGGCCGAGTTCCTTGTCGAAATAGTCGGCTATCGGGGGGATATTTTTGTTCTTCCGCACCAAGATGGCCATGTCGTTGAGCTGAATACCTTCGGCAAGGAGTCTACGCACCTCGTTTCCTAAGGCTGCCAAAGTTTGTTGCTTGTAGTCTTCGGCCTCATCGGCCTCCAGCAGTTGTACGCTGACATAACCTTTAGTTTCGGCCTTGGGCGACTCTTGGGCGACATCATGATATGCTTCTTGCAAGGGGAGGCAAGGCTCCTGTAGTTCTTTGATGTGCAGGGAATTAAAGAATTTGACTGCAGTCGTGAAAAACAAGTTGTTGAAGTTGATGATGCGGGTTTCGCTACGCCGGTTGGTGGTCAGTGTCTTTACTTTGATGTATTGGCTCAAGGAGCTATCACCGGGTTTCAGATTGTTTAAGATGGTCCAGTCGCCGTTGCGCCACCGATAGATGGACTGCTTTACGTCGCCCACGATGAGGCTATCATAGCCTTGGGACAGTCCTTCGGTCAGCAAGAGACGGAAATTGTCCCATTGCATGCGGCTGGTGTCTTGGAATTCGTCGATCATGACGTGGCAGATAGTGCTGCCCAGTTTTTCGTAGATGAACGAACTGTCTCCTTCACTTATAAGCCTGTGGAGGAGGGCGTTGGTATCTGTCAGCAAGAAGCGGTTGGCCTCGTGGTTGAGGCGGCGTACTTCTTCATCAATGTGATTCAACAGCTGGAGCTTGTCCAGATGCCGCAAGGACAAGGCGCAACTGTTGACCGTATAGGCAGCCTGTGGGCGTTGGCTTTCGGCTTCTCTCAGTAGGGGAAGCAGTTCGCGTTCGGCCAAGGTCATGATTTCCTCGCGTCGTTCGGCATGTCGGGTTGTCCACAAGTTAGCCCCCTTCAGGCTATTGTTTATGGTGGCCAAGGGCATGTCTTTGTCTGTCAGTTTCCCGGCTTTTAGCTTGCGGAAGTAGCTGCCGATGCTGTTTTTTCCTCCCCGCAAATCATCTGCAGAGAGATGGTGGGCTTCGAGGATTTGTTCAAATCGTTTTCCCTTGTCTGCCATTTGCTTCAAGGCTTTTTCTGCCATTTCCTTCAAGAGGCTTTTATACAGGCGGATGACTTCGGGATGTCGCATCTTGGCTCTGAGCGCCTCCCCGCGCTCCACATAGCCTTCGTTGAAGATGTTGCGGGCGAACGATTTCACTTCATCCGAGACATTCCACCGTTTATCATCGGCAATGCGCTCATAGATGTAGTCCAAGAGCAAGGGTAGCACAGGCGAGGTAAGCGTGAGGCCATCGATGAGACTGTTTACCGCATCGGACAAGACCTTGTCGCTGTCCAATTCGATATTCAAGTTGGGGCTCAGCTCAAGTTCACGTGCCAGATTGCGCATGACTGATTGGAAGAACGAGTCGATGGTCTCCACCCTGAAGCGGCTGTAATCGTGCAGCATGTATGCCAAGGCACGACCGGCCCGTATCCTGATGTCTTCTTCGGTGAGCGACAGGTTCATCGCGGGCAGCTCAGCTTGAAGGCAATGCAGGTAGGCCGTGGCCGAAGGATCTTTCTTCCAAAGGCCGTAGAGGGTCTGTACGATGCGTTCTTTCATTTCCGCAGTCGCTTTGTTCGTGAAAGTGACCGCAAGGATGTGGCGATACGCACGTGGGTCGGCAATGAGGTGCTTGATGTACTCAATGGCCAGCGTGAAAGTCTTTCCCGATCCCGCCGAGGCTTTATATACCAGAAGTTCCATGATGTTTATCCCACTGCTTTTCGCAGGCGTTTGAAATATTCAATGATTCCCCGGTAGTCCCGGTCGGTACAAGCATTGAACTTGTTCCAAAGGTCTCCCATTACCACGGCTCCTCCGAAGTGCAGTTCGCGCACCAATGGGATGTTTTCCAACCTTACACCGCCCAGTGCCATCACGTTGCTGTCGATGAGGTGTTCTTCGGCGGCTTGGCGCAAAGTCTCAGCATTGAAAGCAGCGGGGCGGGGCGTAGTGATTGAGTTGAAGACCGGGCTGAGAAATACGTAATCATAAACGCGCTTTTTGGCTTGGAGTTCATTCAATGAGCGGCACGTGCAACTGATATGTCCGGAGTAATCTTCCGGCATGTTGGGATTCCGCTTGTTCAGATGAATGCCCATCAATCCACATTCCTCCTGGAGGTAGAAATGTTCGTGGGTGACGATTTGCTTATGATATTTATCGGGTATGAGGGAAAGAAGGCGCTCGGCATACATCGCCGGGGTCTCCGGCTTCCGCAGATGCAGAATGTCAAGCCCTTCTTCAAAAAGAGCATTAATTATTTGGTCCTCTTCCACAAAGAACGTCGGTGTGGTGACTACTATCAGTTTCATACCTATTACTTCAATGGGTGCAAAATTTGCTTTCATTGGTTGTTGATGCCGACAAAGATACGTAATCTTGTTGAAACAACCAATCTTTCGTTTACATATTGTCGGTGTTATTCTTAGTAAGGTGGGGGCGAACAGCCTTTTTTGCCTTTTTGAGAAAGAAAATCCCGAAGCACTTGCATATTCCATTGGAAAGTACTACCTTTGCCCCGCAATTCAAAAGAGGTTGGTTCCGTAGCTCAGCTGGATAGAGCAACGCCCTTCTAAGGCGTGGGTCCTGCGTTCGAATCGCAGCGGAATCACGGAAAGCAAGCGCAAATGGTGTAAAGCTGTTTGCGCTTTTCTTTTTTTTTGCGATTGGGCATCGCACAACAAAAAAAGAGGAGAACCGTTACCGATTTTCCTCTTTTCTTGCGGGTGGCAGATGGGACTCGAACCCACGACATTCAGAACCACAATAGTCCTTGAAATAAATATTATATCTATAATTGTCAGCCAGTTATCTGTCTCTTTTATTGGTCAATAAACCAACTATTGACCAACAATGGCTAAAGTTATACT
>JAHLFO010000137.1 GCA_018883785.1 Candidatus Bacteroides intestinipullorum | reverse complement strand
ACCATCATCGAAGGCATGAACTCCACGGGCATAGAGGAATTTTTCAACACGGGTGACATGCTGGGCACTATCCTCAACGATGTCTTCTCCGACGTCAACATCTACGAGGACAACATCCGACTGCTCCAACGCTACTTCACCAGTCCTATCGGGCGCGGAGGCATCGCCTTCTACAAGTATTACCTGGAGGATACTATCATGGTGGACGGACATGAGTGCGTGCACCTCACCTTCGTCCCTCAAAATTCGCAGGACTTCGGCTTTACGGGCCACCTCTACGTACAGCACGATTCCACCTACGCCGTCAGGAAATGTACCATGAACCTCCCCAAGAACACGGGTGTAAACTGGGTGGAGTCGATGAGTATTGTCCAGCAATTCGAACAACTGCCAGACAGCAACTGGGTGCTGACGGACGATGACATGACCGTAGAGTTAGGCATCGTTAAGAGCATACAGGGTCTGGAGGTACAGCGCACCACCAAATACAGCAACTACAAGTTCGACCCTATCGAAGCGCGCCTCTTCCGCCTGAAAGGAAGCGTCATCAAGGAGGCTAACATGCTCTCCCGCCCCGATGAATATTGGGCAAACGTACGTCAAGTGCCCCTGACAAAAAAGGAAAGCACCATGGATCTCTTCATGAACCGCATCGAACAGATACCGGGCTTCAAGTACGTCATCTTCTTCGCCAAAGCCCTCATTGAGAACTTCGTGGAAACGGGTAGCAAGAAGCACCCCAGCAAAGTGGACATCGGCCCCATCAACACAATGATCACCAGCAACTACCTCAATGGCACCCGCTTCCGATTAAGTGCCATGACTACAGGCAATCTCCACCCGCATTGGAGTGTAAGCGGCTATGGAGCCTACGGTACGAAGGACAAA
Organism: Candidatus Bacteroides intestinipullorum; assembly: GCA_018883785.1. Classification (GTDB taxonomy): domain Bacteria; phylum Bacteroidota; class Bacteroidia; order Bacteroidales; family Bacteroidaceae; genus Bacteroides; species Bacteroides intestinipullorum. The sequence goes on along the minus strand of JAHLFO010000137.1, from coordinate 5,291 downwards.
AAATGGTTCTATTCCGGACAGGTGGCCTACTCGTTCAACAAGCGCGAATACGTGCTTTGGGAGTTTCCCAAGCACTACCTAGCCTTCAAGTACACCTACGACGTGATGAACCCCATGGACAAATACCTCATGACGGACAAGGACAACATGTTTGTGGGCTGGAAGTGGGCCACAGTCGACCAGATGTCTTACATCCGCGACGCCACCCTAACTTACGAGTTGGAAACGAACACGGGCTTCTCCATGCAGGCCATGGCACGCCACCGCAACGACCAACCCGGCGGAAAACTGGAGTATTGGAAGAACGACGGTACTACCCCCGGCGTATTGGACGAAACCAACACGCGTGTACACGACATCACCACCACCGAGCTGGGTGTCACCCTGCGCTATGCCCCTGGCGAAACCTTTGTCAACACCAAACAAAGGCGTATCCCCGTGTCGCTCGACGCTCCGGTATTCACCCTATCCCACACAACGGGCCTCAAAGGCGTATTGGGAGGCGACTATAATTTCAACCTCACTGAAGCAAGCTTCCGCAAGCGCATCTGGTTTGGCTCTTGGGGCAAACTGGACGCCACGCTCCGCGCGGGTATCCAGTGGAACAAGGTGCCCTTCCCCTTGCTTAACCTGCCCATGGCCAACCTCTCGTACATCACGCAGAACAACGAGTCGTTCAACCTCATCAATAACATGGAGTTCCTCAACGACCGCTATGCCTCGCTTGCCTTAAGCTACGACCTCAACGGCAAGCTCTTCAACCGTATCCCCCTCATCCGCAAGCTGAAATGGAGAGAGATGTTCCGCGTACGTGCCCTGTGGGGAACTCTCACGGACAAGAACAACCCCTACAAGAACCGTGATGCCGGCATCTTCCTCTTTCCTATGCGTGATGGAACGCCCACCAGTTTCGTAATGGGCAACAAACCCTATGTAGAAGCCAGCATCGGCATCTACAACATTTTCAAGCTGCTGCATATCGAGTATGTACGCCGCCTGACCTACACGAACCTGCCGGGTACTACCAAATGGGGTATTCGATTCATGGTATTGACTTTATTTTAGAAGAAGCACTATGCAACCACTCGCAGAAAGACTTCGTCCCAAGACACTGGACGAATACATCGGCCAGAAGCACCTCGTCGGCCCGGGTGCCGTGTTGCGCCGCATGATAGATTCGGGCCGCATCTCTTCTTTCATCCTCTGGGGCCCTCCCGGAGTGGGAAAAACCACGCTGGCGCAAATCATCGCCCACAAACTGGAGACCCCCTTCTACACCCTAAGTGCAGTGACCAGTGGAGTGAAGGACGTACGCGACGTCATCGAAAAAGCCCGGAGTAATCGCTTCTTCTCCTCGGCTAGCCCCATCCTCTTTATCGACGAGATACACCGCTTCAGCAAGTCCCAACAAGACTCCCTGCTGGGTGCCGTGGAGCAAGGGACGGTAACCCTGATAGGTGCCACCACAGAGAATCCCTCATTCGAGGTTATCCGCCCTCTGCTCTCCCGGTGTCAGCTCTATGTGCTCAAATCCTTGGAGAAAGACGACCTGCTGGAGCTTCTGCACCGTGCCATCACCACCGACATCGTACTGAAGGAACGGGACATCGAGTTGAAGGAGACCAACGCCATGCTGCGGTATAGCGGAGGAGACGCACGCAAATTACTCAATATACTCGAGTTGGTGGTAGATGCCGAGGCACAAGGTCCTGTGGTCATCACCGATGCACTCGTGACAGACCGCCTCCAACAGAATCCCTTAGCCTACGACAAGGACGGGGAGATGCACTACGACATCATCTCCGCCTTCATCAAGTCCATCCGCGGCTCCGACCCCGACGGCGCCATCTACTGGCTGGCGCGCATGGTGGAGGGAGGCGAGGATCCAGCTTTCATCGCCCGCAGGCTGGTCATCAGTGCGGCGGAGGACATCGGCCTGGCGAATCCAAACGCCCTCCTGCTGGCCAACGCCACGTTTGATGCCGTGATGAAAATCGGTTGGCCAGAGGGACGCATTCCCTTGGCGGAGTGTACCGTATATCTGGCCACCAGTCCCAAGAGCAACTCCGCCTACATGGCTATCAACGATGCGCTTGCCTTGGTACGCCAGACAGGTAATCTGCCTGTACCCTTGCATTTGCGTAACGCCCCCACGAAGCTGATGAAGGAATTGGGCTATGCCGAAGGCTACAAATATGCCCACGACTATCCCGGCCACTTCGTCCGCCAGCAATTCCTGCCTGATGAACTGAAGGATCACCGCATCTGGCAACCCCAGGAGAACGCCGCCGAGGCACGCCACAAGGAGCGGATGCAGGCACTCTGGGGAGAACGCTTCAAATAAGCAAAATACGCATCATTCAACAAAACAAGGATACATTTTGCTATATAATCAAACAAAATCACTATCTTTGTGCCGCTAAAACCGATGATTATGGATACAAATGACTTCTTCACCACCGAGGAAAGGGCACAACTCGTTGCCCTCTACCGCAAGCTCCTTCAACTCTCTGGCGACGCCCTGCAAAAAGGGGATTGCCGAAGACTGAAAGCCCACCTCGTGCACTCCATCCAAGCCAATCCCATCCCCCGCGACGTCTTCGGACTGAACCCCATCCTCAAGGACATGCAGACCGCAGTCATCGTGGCCGAAGAGATTGGCATGCGCCGTGCGTCCATCCTGGGAGTAATGCTGCACGACTCCGTGCGCAACGGCACTTACACCGCCGAAGCCATCGGGCAAGAGTTTGGCGAAGACGTGGCCGGCATCATCCGGGGACTCATCCGCGTGCAGGAGCTTTACCAAAAGAGCCCCAGCATCGAGTCCGAGAACTTCCGCAAGCTGCTCCTGTCCTTTGCCGAAGATATGCGCGTCATTCTCATCATGATTGCCAACCGCGTCAACGTGATGCGGCAAATCAAGAATGCCGCGGACAACGACGCCCGCCTCCGCGTGGCCAACGAAGCGGCGTACCTCTACGCCCCCCTGGCACACAAGCTGGGCCTCTACAAGCTGAAGTCGGAGCTGGAGGACCTGTCGCTGAAGTACACCGAGCACGACGTCTACTATCATATCAAGGAGAAGCTGAACGAGACGAAAGCCTCGCGCGACCGCTACATCGCCCGGTTCATAGCCCCCATCCAACAGAAGCTGGAGGAGGCCGGACTACGCTTCCACATCAAGGGAAGGACCAAGTCCATACACTCCATCTACCAGAAGATGAAGAAACAGAAGTGCCCCTTTGAAGGCGTGTACGACCTATTCGCCATACGCGTCATCCTCGATTCGCCCCTGGAGCGGGAGAAGCAAGAGTGCTGGCAGGTCTACTCCATCGTCACCGACATGTACCAACCCAATCCCAAACGCCTGCGCGACTGGCTCTCCGTGCCCAAGAGCAACGGCTACGAGTCGCTGCACATCACCGTCATGGGCCCCGAGGGAAAGTGGGTGGAGGTGCAGATCCGCACCGAGCGCATGGACGACATTGCCGAGCGGGGACTCGCCGCCCACTGGCGCTACAAGGGCATCAAGGGCGAGTCGGGGCTGGACGAATGGCTCACCTCCGTGCGCGAGGCGTTGGAGAACTCGGAGAGCGACCTCGAGGCGATGGACCGCTTCAAGCTGGAGTTGTACGAGGACGAAGTATTCGTATTCACCCCCAAGGGCGACCTCTTCAAGCTGCCCAAGGGAGCCACCGTGCTGGACTTTGCCTTCCACATCCACACCGCCCTGGGAAGCCGGTGCATCGGCGCGAGGGTCAACGGCAAGAACGTCCCCCTGCGCCAACGCCTGCAAAGCGGAGACCAGGTGGAGGTGATGACCTCGAGCACACAGACGCCCAAGCAGGACTGGCTGAACTACGTCACCACCTCCAAGGCACGCACCAAGATCAAACAAGCGCTGAAGGAGATGGTCGCCCGGCAGACGGACTTCGCCAAGGAGATGCTGGAGCGCAAGTTCAAGAACCGCAAGATCGACTACGACGACGGCACGATGATGCGCCTCATCAAGCGCATGGGATACAAGGTAGTGACCGACTTCTACCAGGCCGTGGCCGATGGCGCGCTGGACGTGAACAGCCTTATTGACCGCTACGTCGACCAGCTCCGACACGACATGGCCGACTCGCGCGACGCCGCCACCTACCGCAGCGCCGAAGCCTACAACCTGCCGCCCGCGCAGCCCGACGAGGCGGCATCGGGAGGCAAGGAAGACGTGCTCGTCATCGACCAGAACCTCAAGGGCCTGGACTACAAGCTGTCACGTTGTTGCAACCCCATCTACGGGGACGACGTCTTCGGATTCGTCAGCATCAACGGCGGCATCAAGATACACCGCACCGACTGCCCCAACGCGCCCGAGATGCGCCAGCGATTCGGATACCGCATCGTCCGCGCGCGCTGGGCAGGCAAGGCCGAGGGCACGCAATACCCCGCCACCCTGCGCGTCGTGGGGCACGACGACATCGGCATCGTCACCAACATCACCTCCATCATCAACAAGGAGGACGGCATAACCCTGCGCAGCATCAGCATCGACTCCAACGACGGCCTCTTCTGGGGAAACCTGACCGTCATGCTGGGCGACACCGCCCGCCTGGAGGCGCTCATCAAGAAACTGCGCACGGTGAAAGGCGTGAAACAAGTGACCCGTAACTAACGAACAGCCTCCCTATATGGCCTCCCGCCGAGACCACGGTCTTGACCCCGCCGAGACCGTGGTCTTGACACGGCCGAGACCGTGGTCTTGAACCCGTCGAGACCGTGGTCTCAATCCAGCCGACATCGGGATGTCAAACCCGGCGACATCGGGATGTCAACCCGGCCGACATCGGGATGTCAAACCCGGCGACATCGGGATGTCAGTCCCGGCGAGACAGGTATCCCGATTTGGCGCCCCACGGGGCGGCGTAATTTTATACACAAAGACCTCATGAACTACGACTACAAGAAACAACTCCGCAGCTTCCGCTATGCCTGGCAGGGCATCCGCGCCTGCGTGGGACGCGAACAGAACCTCAGCTTCCACCTCATCACCACCGTGCTGGTGGTCGGCGCAGGATTCGCCCTGGACATCACGCGCGGCGAATGGACAGCCATCTGCCTCTGCATCGGGCTGGTGGTGGGCGCCGAACTGTTCAACACGGCCATCGAGCGGTTGGTGGACCTCGTCTCGCCCCAGCGGCACCCCCTGGCCGGACAGGTAAAAGACATCGCCGCCGGAGCGGTCCTGGTGTGCGCTCTGGCGGCGATTGCCGTGGGATTGATCATATTCGTGCCCTACCTGACAC
>JAHLFO010000136.1 GCA_018883785.1 Candidatus Bacteroides intestinipullorum | reverse complement strand
ACGGCCTTGTAGGCCTCGCGGGGCAGGTACTCCTGCATCTTCTTGTGGTCGAAGACGTGGCTGCCGTAGTAGTCGGACAGGCGGCCGGCGGGAGGAGTCACTTCAAGCGGCTTGCGGTTGGCAAGCTCTTGCAGGGCAAAAAAACGCATTTTGGACATAATGGGTCTCTTTTTTATAGGTTTTCGGGCGCAAAGGTAGATGTTTTTTTGGGAATACCCCTAAAAAGAGGGGGTGTTTTCTGATTTTCCTTCATTATTTGACCTAAATTCCCTCACGATGTGCATCCCCGTCCGGCCGCGTGCTTACAAAAGTCGGCCCATCCTCTGGGAAAAACTTCCTGCCCCGCCCGGAAAACTGCCCAATGCTGCTCGAAAAGTGTATCTTTAGGTTGGATTTATATATCTTTAGGCTGGAGATATACATCTCTAGGCTGGAGATATACATCTTTAGGCTGGAGATATAACTTTTAAGCGGCTTTGTCAGGTTTTGGAGGCAGGCTTAGCGGTTTTTCCGGGCGGTTAGAAAGGGTATTTTCTCTTCCATGGTTCACGGGATACGGGATCTCATGAGGCATCTGCCTGCTATTTCCAGTGCGTATGGCAGGTGGTAGAAAGAAAAAATCAAGATGCTGCAAATTATTTTATAGAATTGTTTGGTTTATATTATAAACTTATCTATCTTTGCAGTGGGATTCAAACCAAAGTGTGAGTAAAATTTTAATTAATCAACTTAGAAAAACAAAGTAAGCGTATGGAAAACAAGGAATTGAACGAAAAGGAGAGCCTGGAACTGATTACACGGATGATTCAGAACAGCAAAAAGAATTTGGAGTTGGGCAGCGGGAATATCTTCCTCTTGTGGGGATATTTGTCACTGGTAATGTCGGTATTGGTGTTGCTGCTGGTGTGGCAGACGGGGTACATGAAGTGGAACTGGCTGTGGTTTGCCATTCCGCTGGTGGGCTTTCCTTTACAGGCGTACTTGAAGAAAAAAACGAAACTTCTGGTACGGACTTATACGGACAAGGTGATTGCTGAGGTGTGGGGGATAATAGGGCTTTTTACAGCTGTTGCAGTATTAGTTTATGGCGGGGATGCCCACATGACAAGATTCATACTGCCGATTATAGTTTTGGGTTCTGGCATCGGGGTGGCTATTTCAGGCTCCATTATTAGCGACACATGGATGCGTTATAGTGGAATGATTTCTTTCTTTATAGGTTTGTTCTCTTTTCGGAACAGCACGGGAGTGACTGTTTATGAAGGTTTCTATTATGACTATATCACTTTCATAATTTGTATCGTGCTAATGTTCATCATCCCCGGCCATCGTCTGACTCGTGAAGCCCGTCGTCTGCAAAAGAAGGAGGTCGAGTGATGTTCAAGGGATTGAATCCATTGCTTCATAGCGAGCTGCGCCTGGCCGTGATGTCCCTGCTCATCAGTGTGGAGGAGGCCGACTTCGTCTACATCCGCCAAGAGACGGGCGCCACGGCGGGCAACCTGAGCGTGCAGATTGACAAGCTCTCGGCGGCGGGATACGTGGAGGTGACCAAGACCTTCAAAGGCAAGAAGCCCTGCACGATTTGCCGGATAACCCCGCAAGGCGTGCAGGCCTTCGAGGAGTATGTGGAGGCGCTGAAGACGTACATTATTAAATAGCCTCAGTCCACCACCCATGCCCGGTTGTGCGGTACGGTCTTCTTCGGGTCGTAGTGCATCCCGGCCTGGGTGGGAATCTTCAGCACGTAGGTGCGCCCGCTCTTGTTTTGCAGGAAGTTGTCGCGCAGCCAGGGGTTGGCGTCCTTCAGCTGGGCGTAGGTGATGCCTTTGCCCCGGGCATAGGAGGCCAGGTCGGCGATGCCCGTGTTGACGGTGTCCGTGGTGTAGGGGATGGGCGGGTAGAGGTCCCGGCGTTTCAGGAGGAAGCCGTATTGCTGCGGATGGCTGAGGACGGCCTTGGCGGCCAGTAGGCGGAACATGTAGCGGTGGGTCTCCTCCACCAGCCAGAGGTCTACGGCGCGGTCCACGCCCTGTTTGGTGAGTTGGGACGAGATGCGGGCCTGTCCGGCGTTGTATGAGGCGGCCACGCAGAGCCAGCTGCCGTATTTGGCGTAGGCTTGCTTCAGGTAGTCGCAGGCGGCGCGGGTGCTCTTCTCGATGTGGTAGCGTTCGTCGATGTTGGTGTTCACCTCCAGGCCGAAGTCGCGCCCGGTGCCCTTCATGAACTGCCACATCCCGGCAGCTCCGGCGCGCGAGCGGGCCAAGGGGTTGAGGCTGCTCTCAATGACGGCCAGATACTTCAGGTCGTCCGGCAAGCCGTTCTCTTTCAGTATCGGCTCGATGATGGGGAAGTAGCGATTGGCGCGCTTGATGGTCAGCATCGTCGAGGAGTGCATATAGGTGAAGGCCATCAGTTCGCGGTCCATTCGCTCGCGCAGGTCGTAGCGGTCCAAGGGGATGACTTCGTCGGCAAAGCGGACTTCCTCCGGCACTTGGAGCGGCACACTGTAGGACAGGGTTTCCGATTGGACGGAATCGCGTTCGGGGCGGAAGTTGTCATTGCCCACCAGGAAAGGAATCGTCGTGCCCACGCCAAGGGCAAGGATGGCGGTCAGGGCGGTGTACTTGAATTGGGTTCTGTTCATTTTTTCTCTATCAGTTGCGTATCGGCAACCTCTCCCACACGAACCGGGGGATCAGTCGCCAGAAAAATACTAAAATTCGATATCGCCAGTCGATGATGCAGACCCGCTCCCGCCGCTCCAAGGCACGGACGATGCGGGCAGCCACCCGCTTGGGAGGCATCAGCATGGGATAGTGCTTGTCACCCCGGAGCAAGTCGGTGTCCACGAATCCCGGGCGGATGTCCGTGAAGCGGACGGGCACCTTTTGCATCCGCGCCAGTTGGGCCAGGGCGTCGATGTACGTGTTCTGGAAGCGTTTCGTGGCCGAATAGGCCGGTGCTGCGCCCAGCCCTTTGGTGCCCGCTATGGAACTGATGGCAGCCAAGTGCCCGCCTCCATGTGTGCGGAACCAGTCGTATGCCGTGTTCGTGGCGCGGATGAAGCCCGTGACGTTGGTCTCCGCCGTGGCCAGTTCGATGTCCGGCGTCAGGTCCGGGTTCTGCCGGCCGATGCCCGCGCAGAGCAGGAAGAGGTCCATGCCTCCCAAGTCCGTTATCAAGTCGAGGATTTGGCGGGGACAATCCTTCGCCGTGACGTCCACTTGGCGGAACATTGTCTGCTCGGGCGCTTCGGCCTGCAAGGCTCTCAGCAGGTCTGCCCTGCGTCCCGCCACGCCGATGTGCCAGCCCCGGCGGACCAAGAGACGGGCAACCTCGCGTCCGATGCCCGACGTGGCTCCGATGATGACGGCTCGTTTCATATTCTTCTGATTTAATAGTCTGTTTGGCATTATCGGGAGGCAAAGGTACATCATTTCTAAATAAAAAGGTTCGTGGCTCTTGCATTTTGTAGGAAAATGGCCTATATTTGTTTCCGTTTTCCGCTTTTCGCGCGGAGACAGGCTTCATGTACTATACTTATAATTAAAACCGATAGAGAAGAATGGAAAAGAAAATTGTCAATTCGTACGAAGATTTCGAGAAGCTGGTAGGCCAGCAGATCGGTGTTTCCGACTATGTGGAGATTACGCAGGACCGCATCAACCTCTTTGCCGATGCCACATCGGACCACCAGTGGATTCATGTGGACGTGGAGCGTGCCAAGGCGGAAAGCCCCTTCAAGAGCACCATCGTGCACGGCTATCTGACGCTCTCCATGTTGCCCTACCTGTGGAACCAGATTATCGAGGTGAACAACCTGAAGATGATGATCAACTACGGCATGGAGAAGATGCGCTTCGGCCAGGCTGTCCTCTCCGGGCAGCGCATCCGTCTGACCGCCTCGATGCAGTCGCTGGCCAACCTGCGCGGCGTGGCCAAGGCCGAAATCAAGTTCTCCATCGACATCGAAGGCGAGCGGAAGAAGGCGCTCGAAGGCGTGGCCGTCTTCCTCTATTACTTCAACAACTGATTAGTGGGAGCGGAACTCTTCAGTAGTTTTTTTGCTTACCTTTGCTTCGTGAACGCTAAAATTGACTACAATGAAGAAATTGCTTATACTTTTTGCTTCGATGTTGATTCTTTCGGGGTGTGGCACCGTTCCCCTGACGGGGCGGCGCCAGATTTTGCTGGTGTCCGACCAAGAGGTGCTTTCCTCCAGCCTGACTCAATATAAGGAATATATGCAGACGGCTCCTAAATCTTCGTCTTCCAAGTGGGCGGCAATGGTGACGCGGGTGGGGAAGAACATTGCTGCGGCCACCGAGCGATACTTGCGCCAGAACGGCTTGGCCGACGAGGTGAAGAACTTTTCGTGGGAGTTCAATCTGGTGAAAGACGCTCAGGTGAATGCTTTCTGTATGCCTGGTGGGAAAATCGTGGTGTACGAGGGGCTGATGAACCTGGTGTCGTCGGACGATGAACTGGCCGTGGTGCTGGGGCATGAAGTGGCGCACGCCGTGGCCAAGCACAGCAACGAGCGCATGAGCCAGCAAGTCCTGGCCCAGTATGGCGCGCAAATCCTCAACCGTTCCTTGTCCGAAAAGAGCACAGCCGTGCAGGCCTTGGCCGGTGCGGTCTACGGCATCGGGGCACAAGTAGGTGTGATGCTTCCTTTCTCGCGCAAGCACGAGTCCGAGGCTGACTACATGGGGCTTATCCTGATGAAGATGGCAGGCTATAATCCTGACGTGGCGGTGACCTTCTGGCAAAAAATGTCCGCAGGCACCACGGGAGCTGTCCCCGCCCTGCTGAGCACGCACCCCAGCGACGCACAACGTATCAGGGATATCCAGAAAGCGTTGCCGGGAATCAAGGCGAAGTACTGATGCTTAAAACGGGGCTTTTACCTGAAACATCATCTGCTTCCCTGTCACCGGATGCGTGAATTCCAGCTGCTCGGCGTGCAGGCAGAGCCTTTCAGCAGGAGTGCCATAGAGCGCGTCGCCCACGATGGGGCAGTGTAGTCCTCGTGGATGGGCGGCGTGCACACGGAGTTGGTGGGTGCGTCCCGTTTTCGGATAAAAGGCGATAAGGGTGCGCCCATCTTTTCTTTCCAATACTTCATAGTCGGTGAGGGCCTTTTTGCCGTGTATAGGATCCACCACCTGACGGGGGCGGTCGTGCAAGTCGGGACGCAGGGGGAGGTCGATGCTTCCGCGGTCGTGGGATACCACGCCTTCCAGCAGGGCGATGTATCGTTTGCGGATGAGGCGTTGTTCAAACTGGGCTTGGAGGCATTGGTGTGCCTCTTTGGTCTTGGCAATGAGCAGCAAGCCGGAGGTGTCCATGTCCAGCCGGTGCACGGTCAGCGGGCCGTCGGCTTGGGGCAGGCGGGCTTGCATCAGGGCTTGTACGGAAGTGTTTCTTTCCTTGCCAGGGACTGAGAGCAGGCCGGACGGCTTATTGACCACCACCACGACATCGTCTTCGTAAATAATCTCCAACTCCTTTTCTTTGTCGTTTCCTTGGGGAAGCGGATTGTCTTCCACGTCTAGTCCTTGCAACATGTGGCGCAGGATGGGGCCGCACTTGCCCGTACAAGACGGATAGTAGCACCCTGGTCGGCGCACTTCGGTCTGTGAAGGTTTGCCCCACCAGAACTCGGCCATTGCCAAAGGCTTCCAGCCGTGCAGATAGGCATATTGCAACAATTTGGGAGCCGCACACTCGCCTGCTCCGGCCGGGGGAATGCGTTGTGTGGTGTCGGCAAACAGTTCGCACAGGTCCTTTACTTCTCCGTGGTAGTTCAGCATGCGGAATTGCCGGAAGAGACGCAGCTGCAAGTCGGCTGATCGTTCCTTTCGCTCGTGTCTCAGGGCTTGCAGGGAGGCTTCATGGGTCTCTATGGGTAGTCGGAGCGTGTCTATACGTTCTTTCCAGCGGCGCTCAAGGCGTTTGTACTCGGCTTTCTGGAACTGGCTTTCACGGATGAGAGCGTTGGTTTCTTCCGGAGTGAGGGTAGAAGAGCGGCGTCGTTCTTCGCGTTTTGCTTTGGCCGTTTTCAGAGCCTGGCGGGCGGAGTCCATGGTTGTTTTGGCCTCGGCCTCGGCTTGCAGGAGGGCTTTTTTCTGCTGTAGGTAATCCGGGTCTTTCTCCAGCTGTGTGATGCGGGCATTGAGTGCGGAGATTTCTGTCTCTTCCCGCTTGAAGAATCCGTCGGGTTGCAAAAGGTCATATACCGGTGGGACGAAGAAAGGGAGTTTGTTTTGTCCCGCCAGGATGCCGGAGAAGGCAGCCAAATACCCCAGCTCACCTTCATCGGTCTGCACCACCAGCACGCCGAACATCTTTCCTTCATTCCATTCGGGATGTTGCGCCAGATATTGTTGCACCTCTTCCGCCGCACGTACGCAAAGTGGGTGTGGCGTGTAGCAGAAAGGGTAGGTGAAGCGTGCAGGCAAGGGGATGCCGCTGATGTCGGTATGGAAGGGATGTAACATGACTAAAGCGATTCTTTAGAATGTTGGCAAACTCTTTGGTAATATTCCGCCACCAGGTCGCACGCTGTTTGCAGGCCGAGACTTCCGGTGTTGAGCATCAGGTCATAGCGGTGCGGGTCTCCCCATTTCTCGCCGGTATAGTATTCGTAGTGGGCGATGCGGTTGCGGTTGACGCGGGCAATCTCGACACGTGCCTTGTCTGCCGATATACCATACTCCGTGGTGCATCGTTGGTAAGCACTCTCCTGGCCAGAATAGCAGAAGACTTTGATGAGGCTGGGAGCATCTTGCAGGATGTAGTCGGCACAACGTCCCACGATGATGCAAGGCTCCTTGGCGGCTTGTTCGCGGATGATATTGCTCTCAGCCAGGAATAGCACATCGTCCGGTGACAGGCTTTGTTGGCGGGATGATTCGTTGCCGTCCGTCAGGATACACTTCAGCCAGAAGGAAGGGATGGATTGCTCGTTGCGACGGATGTATGTTTCATCAATCCCGCTCTTCTGGGCAGCCAGGTGGATGAACTCCTTGTCATAGAGGCGGATGCCCAGCCGCTTGGCCAGCATCTCGCCCAACAGGTGTCCACCGCTGCCGAATTCGCGGGCGATGGTGATGACCGTGTGGGGCATCGGGGTGGAGGCTGTATCGGTTGGGGCGGTTTGTATGGCTTTATCCGTTATCCAAGCATCGATGAAGCGGTACCACGGGCTGACGAAGTGGACGATGGGGCCTACCAGCAAGGCGGCAATCACCGTACCCTCGCGTACTCCGTATAATCCGCCCATGAAGCAGAGAGACAGGGCAACGGCAATAGCTACCAACGACCAATCGAAGCCTAACTTCATATAACCGAAGTCCTTGCGAAAGCGTTGGGATAGTACCCGCACGAAGTATTCGCCTGCCATCATGGCTACGTTCGCCTTCACCTCCAGTGCGATGCCTAGGGCCAGGATGATGCAGCCTATCAGCAGGTTGGCCACTTGGCTGATGTAGCCTACCGGGTTCAAGTCGCGGATGATATACATGCAGAGGTCGATGCATAGGCCGAAGAAGAAGGTGATAACTACCTGTGAGAGGTACATGCGCAGGTCTTCTTTCACTTGCCGCCGCGTCATGAAGGGAAGTTCCAGCAAGACAAACAGCAGGTTGAGGACGATGGTCCATTGGCCCATGGTGAGCGGGGTGAACATACTGGCCACGTAGGTGACGCTGGTGATGGGCGAAGTGCCCAAGGCCGCCTTGGTGATGTATGCGATGCCCATGGCGTTGACAAACAGTGCAATGGCGAATAGTAGATAACGTCTGAAAAGGTATTTGTTCAGCATACTTTAGGAGTTTAATCAGTCTGCGCTTTCGTCAAAGCGCGTGCAAAGATACTGTTTTTTCCGTCAAGTTGTCCCACGAAGTGCAGGGCAGGCTTCTTTGTAGGCGTTGGTTCATTGACAGATTGTTCTTTTGAAATTGACCCTAATGACGGACATTGAAATCAAAACAGGCTCTTGAGCGTCTGGACTGGTAAATATGAGTATTGGAGATATGATCAAGATTTGGGTAACTTTCTCTCGTTTTTTGTAACTTTGCCGCCTGAATTTTAAAGTTTAGTATATGGTGGAGAATAACCGACAGAAGACTAACGAAGTAGCTCTTCCTCCCTCCCGTTGGAAGCGTGGGGGCTGGTTGGTAGTTGAGGTTTTGCTCTTTGTGGTGTTGATGTTTGCATTGACCGGTCTTTTGTATGCGATGGCAGGGTTCATAGATGTTGCATTGGGTACACATCTCAATCTCAATGCGGCAGAAGATATTAATAGTTTGGCCGTGATACTGGTCGAAGCGGTAATGGTCATTGCTTGTCTCACAGCCATCGGTGTCGTGCGTCGATTGAGCCGTGTCGTGTTTCCGCAAACTCGTTTTTTGGTGGGATTTGCGTTGAGAAAGCACTGGCGTGAATTTTTAGCGGGCATTGGTGTAGCCGCCGGATTGTACGGGATAGGTTTTCTTGTGACTATGCTTTTGGGGGAAATTCGGATAGCGGCCGTATGTTGTCATGCAGGTATGTTGGGGCGGACTTGGGGATTATTTTTCCTGGTTGCCTTGTTTGAGGAGAGCGCGTGCCGTGGATTTCTGTTGGGACGCATGATGGATGCAGGGATGAACAAGTTTGTGGCTTTGGTGCTGTCCTCGGCTGTGTTTTCTATCTTGCATTTGGGCAATCCCAACTTTGCTGTTCTTCCCTTTATCAACTTGTTATTGGCGGGTATGTTGTTGGGGTCGGCCTATATCTATACGCGCAATTTGTGGTTTGCCATTGCGCTGCATTGGTTTTGGAACTGGTTGCAAGGCCCTGTCTTGGGGTTTGAAGTAAGCGGCAACCGATTCAGGGAAAGCCTGTTGACTTTGGAAGCATCGGATAATGTGCTCCTGAATGGTGGTTCGTTTGGTTTTGAGGGATCTTTGGTTTGTACGGTGTTGATGCTGCTCAGTGCTTTCCTGATCATTCGGTATTATGAGCGGCGTAAACAGGGATTTGACAAAGCCAAAGAGGGACTTTGTGGAGCTAAAGAGGGCTTTTAAACCTCCGGATTTTTTAGTCTACAGATTCTGGAAATGGAGTGCGGCGCAGACTTCCCGCTAAATCGATGGGGAGGTCTGCGCCGCACGGCTTGTCAACGCTCTTCTTCCTCTTCTTCTTCAATGAAATCCGCATCGTCCGGATGAGGAGGATGTACCGGTTCGGGCTGTTTGGGGGCCGCCTTCTTGTTCTTTTTGCCATACTTGCGTTCCCACTCCCAAGCCGCTTTGCGTGCCTGGTAGTCTTCATACTGTTTCTCAAGGTAGTTGTCTGCCATAGTCTTGTAGTGTTTGAAGGGGTTATACAAAAGGGTTAATCTCAGAGGATTAGCTTCTTAGGTTTGACCACCGTTTAGAGCTCATTCCGCGTGAAAGCGATGGCACGGTTGATATATTCAATGAACGGGTAGGTTGAACGGAACAACTCCACAGTCCGCTCCAGCAAATGGTCTGTCATGGCAAAAACTTTGCCGGGAGAACAGACCAGGCAATACGTCCGGTATTTCAGGTATTCCGAACAAGCGGCGTCCTTGGGAAATCCGTTGGGCACTCGTTTCAGTTTGCCTTCATCGTCCAGCTGGAAGTCCGGGGCTTGGTGCAGAGTACGCTCAAAGTCTCCCTCTCCATTGCAGATATCTTCGCGCAAGGTGCGTAGTGCTTGCGGCTCCATCATATAATGTCCCGAGGCCAACATGGTACCTGCATCGTAGCCTTTTTCTTCCGGTCCTACTTGGAAATAATAACCCGCAAAGCCCGATTTCTTTCCGCCTGGGCAGATGAAAGTGCCGATGTGAGTCTTGTAGGGCCGCTTGTCTGACGAGAAACGAGTATCGCGATAAATGCGGTACGTGCAGTCTTTAGGGGTCAAGTTTTTAATGCTGTCGTCGAAAGAGGCGATGCCCGCAATGAGTTGCCCCGCAAAGCCATCGAACCTTGCTTGTGCAGCGCGGTATTCATCCTTATGGGCGTTGAACCATTCGCGGTTATTGTTTCGCTCCAGCTGTTCGAGGAATCCGATTACTTCTTTCATGTTTCAAGCATTTAGGTTGGTGAATGCAAATGTAGGAAATATTTTTGTGACTTAAGCAAAATCAACTCGGCTTTTTGATGCCTCATTGTTTAAGTTTGGATAGAGAGGAGATACTTAGTGTCCCAAAATTGCTGGGCCTGTGGAAGAAAAGGAAAAGCCCACAAATCATTGATTTTGTGGACTTTGTTTAAAAATAGCGGTGCGGACGGGACTCGAACCCGCGACCCCATGCGTGACAGGCATGTATTCTAACCAGCTGAACTACCGCACCTGGATGACACTTTGTGTGTCCCTTTCTTGATTTCGGGTGCAAAGGTAGAGCTTTTTTTGAAACTAGCAAAACTTTTGCCCGATTTTTTTTGCTATTTGTATATCTTCAAGCGGCGGCCAGCACGTATCCTGTTGTTATGCAGGTTGTTCCATCGGCGGAGTTGACGAACGGAAACACCAAATTTTCGGGCAATGCCACCTAAAGTATCACCTTGGCGGATGCGATAATATGTGAGGTCGCCGTTATTGGAGGCTTTGCTTTGACGATTGACAGAAGCTACAATACGTCGGTTTTTGAACAATTCATCGCTGCGATGGGCATAGATGGTATCTTGGTTGTCCAAGAAGGTACTGATAGCTTCGGTCGGCAGACGCAAAGCTCGTGGTTTGCTGTCTCCGGGGACGATGTCGCGTTTGTACTGCGGGTTCAAGCTTTTAATTTCGTCCAAGGGGACATGGCAAATATCGGCAATCTGCTGGAAATGCAAGGTACGGCTGACAAGCACAGTATCCGTGGCTTGGGGGATATTGGTCTCCATGGGGCAGATATTGTGCTTGCAATAGTATGTCATGACATAATTGGCAGCGATGAATGCAGGCACGTAGCCGCGGGTTTCGCGGGGCAGGTAGTTATAGATTTCCCAATAATCCGTTTTCCCGTTGGCGCGCCGGATGGCCTTGTTGATGTTGCCCGGACCGCAGTTGTAGGCGGCGATGACCAAGTTCCAGTCTTTGTAGATGTCATACATGTCTTTCAGATAGCGGGCAGCAGCCCAAGTCGCTTTGATGGGGTCACGCCGTTCATCCACCAGGCTGTTGCTTTCCAGACCGTAGAGTTTGCCCGTGGACAGCATGAATTGCCAGAGGCCGGAGGCACCGGCACGGGATACGGCTGAAGGATTGAGGGCTGATTCAATGATAGGGAGATATTTCAGTTCGAGGGGGAGGTTGTAGGCATCGAGGGCTTCTTCGAAGATGGGCATATAGAAGTTGCATGCGCTCAACATGAAGGACACTTGGCTGCGCAAACGGCCGGTATAGGTGTCTATGAACTTGCGTACGATGTCATTGTAGGGCATTTCCATGATGACCGGCATACGGGAGAGACGGTCGATGTAGACCGAATCGCTGAACTGGGGGTTGACTTGCGAGGTGTTGCAGTCTTTGCCCAAGTCGATGTAGGTCTTTGCTTTCCAGTCGTTCAGCAGGCTGTCCAGCGGATAAGTCATGCTCATGGGGAGATCTATGGTTTCGGTATGCTCCGTTCCATTTTCGTTGACGAGGATGCTCACGCTTTCCTGGGCTTTTGCCTGGCGGGCGAAGAGCAGACCGGCGGCCAAAAGGAGAGCTGAGTTAAGCCATTGGTTTCTGATATGCATGGTGCTATGTTATCTATTAATGTATTTCTAAAGTTTTTTCTCCACATCTTAGAACCGGAAGCTGCATTGCAAGCCTACCGACTTATTGGACGGATGTGAAGTGGTGATTTGTGTGTCAATGACCGCAGGCTCTACGCGCATGCTCAGGTCGGGGGTGATGTCGAAGTTGGACAATTCGGCATCCACATAAGCATCTATTACGGAGAGAAGGTAAACGCCGATGAAGGCGAAGATGCTGAGGTCGCGATACCTTCGGTAGGTGTCCTTGCGCCTTCGCAGGGTCTCTACCAGTTGGGTCTGGGAGACTTGTTCGAGATAGGCTGGGGGAATCAGGTCGGTGACGTTGCTGGAGGTCAGGTTGCCGTTGGCCACGTCCCGATAGGCATTGAAGTAGTCGCGATACATCTTCCCGTTCCATGTCAGGGCGTATGCACATCCGGCAAAGCCTCCGTAGAAGATGGGTAGTTTCCAGTATTTTCTGTTGTAGATTTGTCCGCCTCCGGGGATGATGAGGGCCAGCCAGGTGGCCCGCACAGGATTGGGTACCCAGAGTTTCCGTTTCATGTCTTTGGAGAGGCTGTCGGTGGGTGCCTTGGGTTCATCCATTTTGGGGGAGGCGGTCATCTCCAGCATTTTCCTTTTATTTTCTGCGGCTATGCTGTCTGCCTTGGCTATGCTGTCGGCAGCCTCCTCTGCCACGTGGGGCAGCGAGAGGGTGTTCCCCAGGCTGTCCGCAGGGTTCAGGGTCAGCGAGGGGTGTTTCAGGGAGTCCGTCTGCAATTGTAGGGAATGAGTGCGCTTCATGGCAGCCCGGGGACGGTCTTGCCCATAAAGGACAATCCCTGCCGCTTGCACGAGGCAAAACAGCAGGGTCATCGCAATGCGATATGTGTATCTTTGTTTATTTGTCATCTGTTTTTTAGCGTGTCGAAGATGCCTATGATGCGTTCTAACTCTTCTTCATTATTAAATGGGATGCTGATTTTCCCTTTCCCTTTTTCCGAACAAGTGAGTTGGACTTTGGCGTTGAAGAAGCCGGAAAGTTGCTGTTTCAGCACGTTGAATTCTTCTGGCAGTTTGGCTTGTTTGGGAGCTAATTTGCGTCCACCGCTCTTGACTGCTTCCCCTTCGCTCAGGGCTTTGACGATCTCCTCTACCTTGCGGACGGAGTAGTTGTGTTGGAGGATTTCCTCGTATACCTTCACTTGGAGTTTGGGATCGTCCAGTGTGAGCAGGGCTCGGGCGTGTCCCATGTCTATCTGCTTGTTTTGCAAGCCGATCTGTATAGGGGCAGGCAGCTTCAGCAGGCGCAGGTAGTTGGCTACGGTGGTGCGTTTCTTGCCCACGCGTTCGCTGAGGCGCTCTTGGGTCAGCCCGTATTGTTCGATGAGGTGTTGGTAGGCCAAGGCAATCTCTACCGAGTTGAGGTCTTCACGTTGGATGTTCTCGATGAGGGCCATCTCCATGACGTTCTCGTCGTCGGCCGTGCGGATATAGGCTGGGATAGTGCTCAGGCCGGCCAGTTGCGAGGCGCGGAAACGCCGTTCGCCGGCAATGATCTGGTATTCGTCGTTCCCCATTTGGCGCAGGGTGATGGGTTGTATGATGCCGATTTCGGCTATCGAGTCGGCCAGCTCCTGCATAGCTACGGGGTCAAAGTCCCGTCGCGGCTGATTGGGGTTGACTGAAATCTTGTCCAGCTCTATTTCGTTGATGGACGATGAGCCTTCGGTCTGCACCTCGTCCATGGAGAGCAGGGCGTCCAGTCCGCGTCCTAATGCATTTCTTCTTTGTACCATATCTTCTTTTTATGAAGTCTACTGTTGGTTCTTGTTAATCAGTTCTTTGGCCAAGGCCATGTAACTCTTTGCGCCGGATGAGTCGGCATCGTAGAGGATGGTGGGCAGGCCGTAGCTGGGTGCTTCGCTCAGTTTGACGTTGCGCTGGATGACGGTCTTGAACACCAGTTCCTGGAAGTGCCGTTTCACCTCGTCATAGATTTGGTTGGCTTGACGCAGGCGCGAGTCGTACATCGTCAGGAGGAATCCCTCAATTTCCAGCCCGGGGTTCAGCTTTGACTTGATGATTTTGATGGTGTTCAGCAACTTGCTGATGCCTTCCAAGGCAAAGTACTCAGCCTGCACGGGTATGATGACCGAGTCGGCCGCAGTCAGGGCGTTCACCGTAATCAGTCCCAATGAGGGCGAGCAGTCGATGAAGATGTAGTCGAACTCGTCTTTGAGCGGAGCCAATACCTCTTTCATGATGCGCTCGCGGTTTTTCAGGTTGAGCATCTCGATTTCCGCGCCCACCAGGTTGATGTGCGAGGAGATGACCTTCAGGGTGTCGATGTCCGTGTCATGCAGGGCTTTGCGTACGTCTGCCCGGTCAATGAGGCATTCGTAGATGGTGCATTCGGCCTGCTTGATGTCCACGCCAAGGCCCGACGAAGCGTTGGCCTGCGGGTCGGCATCGACGACCAAGACTTTCTTTTCGAGTGTGGCCAGCGAGGCGGCAAGGTTGATGGTGGTGGTGGTTTTGCCCACGCCGCCTTTCTGGTTTGCCAAAGCAATAATTTTTCCCATAATCAATCTCTAAATTTTTTCCGGAGGCGAAGTAAATGATAATTTTCCAATCGCGCCCGTTCAGAGGGGAGGAGATTGCGAAAACAGTTGATAAGTCGCCTGTTTTGTTAATAACCCGTCCGGCTTTTCCCCTTATCAGTCGGCAAATATAGCGAATTTAATCGAAAGCTGTGCGAATTTGTACCTCTGCTTTCGGAAGATTAAGATTTCTAAACCAATGCGCTATCCCATTCTTCGGGATTGGTTCCATCCCGGTCAGCGCAGGCGCACGTAGTTCAGGCGTGTCCACCGCACGTTTTTCACCATGTAGGTGCGGCAGATGCGTGCGGAGGCCACATGCACCGTCTCGCCAGGCTTGTAGGCGTGCTCCAGGGCGGGCAACACGCCCGATTCGTAGCTGGGGGCATGTGCCGTCACGCGGAAGGTGACCCGATTGCCCAAGGCATCTTTGAGCCAAAGCACCTGGCGGACACGAAAGGTAGGGAGGTTGCCCTGCATTTGTGTCTTGTAGGGGTCGTCCTCCGTGCGTACTTGGGTGACGGTCAGCACGAGGTCTTCCACCTTGTCGCCTTCCTTGCCCAGGTAGTTTCCCTGTATGCCTTGACGGTTCCTGCGTTGCATGAAGTCCAGGTGCACCGAGTGGTATATCCGGGCAATGAGGACGAAGCGTTCTTGCTTGGGTATGCGCGGGGTGAACTTGAAGGCTATCCAGGCCACGTAGGCGGGATCGACGGATAATACTTCGTGCAGGAAGTGCCCCCGGTATTTGCCGAAAGGCACCAGGTCGTCTCCCCGGCTCTGCATGCGCTTGGCGTTGTACTCTACCACGAGCAGCCTGCGCGGGGAGTAGAAACACCATGCGCTGGCCATGCGGAGGGATTCGTCGGCATCCTCGGCCAGCTCGCAGAGGTAGAAGATGGATTGGCGTTCGGGCAGGGGGGAATAGATCCAGAGTGAATAGCGGGCATGGCCCGGACGGGGCAGCACGACCAGGTAGGCGCCCGTCTCCTTGTAGGATGGACGTCCGTTGTTGTACAGCTCCAGCTTGGTGTACAACGCCTCTTGCTCCGCCCCGGTCAGCCCGGGCAGGATGGGATTTGCCATGCTTGCTTCTTTTTCTGGTTTTGAAAATTCAAAGATAGGTGTTTCTGATGAAAGATACAAGTGTGGCGGCAGTAAAGTGCATTCCCAGTCCTCCAGGCCAAGGACTCTAGTCCTTCTACTGCAAGGACTCCAGTCCTCGGCTGCAAGGACTGGAGTACTCCGAGGCGGGGACTGGACTCAAGAGCATGTGCCTTCTTTGCCCCGGTATGTGTCGTCGGCGGATATAAAAAGAACGGAGCCTCTTCTTCACGAAGAAGCTCCGCCATTTCCTTCTTTTTCCCTTTTTCCCGTATAGGTGAAGAGTAAAGAAAGAATCCCTGTAATCCGGGCTGTTTGCCGATTCGGTCCTGGCTTTGACAATGCGTCACCCTGTCCGGGTTTGGCATTCTTTTTGCAGAAATAATTGGGTTGAAAAAGTTGCGCCAAATTGCTTGCAGTTCCGACAATTTGTCGTACCTTTGTACCCCAAATATGTTTTGAAGAATGAGACAATTAAAGATTACCAAAAGTATCACTAACAGGGAGAGTGCCTCACTTGACAAGTACTTGCAGGAAATCGGCCGGGAGGACTTGATTACGGTTGAGGAAGAAGTGGAACTCGCCCAGCGCATCCGCAAGGGTGACCGTGCTGCATTGGAGAAGTTGACGCGCGCCAACCTTCGTTTTGTCGTTTCTGTGGCAAAACAGTATCAGAACCAGGGGCTTAGCCTTCCTGACTTGATCAATGAAGGCAACTTGGGCTTGATCAAGGCTGCCGAGAAATTCGATGAAACGCGTGGCTTCAAGTTCATCAGTTATGCTGTGTGGTGGATACGCCAGTCCATTCTCCAGGCTTTGGCCGAACAGTCGCGCATCGTGCGCCTGCCTTTGAACCAAGTGGGTTCGCTGAACAAAATCAGCAAAGCCTTCTCCAAGTTCGAGCAGGAGAACGAACGTCGCCCGTCGCCCGAAGAATTGGCAGACGAACTGGATATTCCCGTGGACAAGATTTCCGACACGTTGAAGGTGTCCGGACGCCACATCTCGGTGGACGCGCCTTTCGTGGAGGGTGAGGACAACAGCCTGCTTGACGTGTTGGTCAATGATGACTCTCCTATGGCCGACCGCTCGTTAGTGAACGAGTCTCTTGCGAGGGAAATTGACAGAGCACTTTCTACGCTGACCGATCGTGAGAAGGAGATTATCCAGATGTTCTTCGGCATCGGACAACAGGAAATGACCCTGGAGGAAATCGGCGACAAATTCGGTTTGACCCGTGAACGTGTCCGCCAGATTAAGGAAAAAGCAATCAGAAGACTTAGACAAAGCAACCGTAGCAAATTGCTCAAGTCTTACTTGGGATGAGTAAGCAGCGTCAGTTTCCGACAACTTTAGAAACATTAAAAACCGGTTCGCCTTGCGGGGCGACCGGTTTTTTTGTTACCTTTGCGGCGGTAATCAACAATCAACATATATAGTTTACGTATGAAGTTTATTCGGATCATCACGATGGCGGTCTTGTCCGTCATGCTCTTTTCCGCCTTCACGATGAAAGGCGGAGACAAGCCGGTGTATGTGTTTGGCGTAGGGGCTTCCTTCAAGGACTCTGTAGTCTTCTTCACCGACGTGCAGTTGGTGGACAGTGTGACGCTGGACAGGATGGGATTCCTGCCCGAACGCGAGATGTATGCTTATCAGCTGAAGAATTATTTGGAGTACCAGAAAGGCAAGTCCGATTATACGTGTGCCATCTATTTCTCCGAGCACAAAGCCAAGTTGGAGAAAGAGCTTTCCAAAGTCCGGAAGCAGTATGAGAAAGGCAATGCCTTCATCTTGGAAGGCATCAAGCAGGCTGAGTTTATGTTTAAGAAGCCGAAAGAGTATTGATTAATCCCATATTATTATGATGATACGGTTCAAGTGGATGTTGATAGGGTGTTTGTCCCTATTCTTGCTTAGTGCGTGTGATAAGGAAGACGAACCTGTTCCAGTCGAACGAGTGGTGTTGATGTATATCGCGGGGGATAATAGTCTTTCGGCTCTTCCCGCTCGGGATTTGGAAGAGGTACGTTCGGGTATGGCCGATGTGCCAGCCTCTTTCCTCTTCTTTGCTTATGTGGATACAGGAAGCGGCAATCCGCAGCTCTTGAAATTCCGGTCGAGAGGAAACGGAACTATCAGCGAAGAAGTGGTCAAGGAATATAGCGACCGTAATTCCGTGGGCGTGACCGAGACGCAAGAAGTGTTCAATGATGTTTTTGGTAATCCTGAGTATCAGGCTGATAGCTACGGCTTGATTTATTGGTCGCATTGTGATGGATGGATACCTTATCCGTTGCCTTCCAACCGCTGGATAGGACAAGACACCGGGGAGGGAGACAACCGCATGAACCTGTCTGACTTTAAAGACATATTGGCTACAGCCCCGCACCTGGATTTCCTGATGTTTGATGCCTGTTTCATGCAATCCATCGAGGTGGCTTATGAGCTACGCGAGTATACCGATTATATGATCGCTTCTCCCACGGAAACGCCGGGACCTGGAGCTCCCTACGATGCCATTATGCCCTATCTGGCCCAAGTGGGTGCATCAGAGG
The DNA here is from genome assembly GCA_018883785.1 of Candidatus Bacteroides intestinipullorum. Classification (GTDB taxonomy): domain Bacteria; phylum Bacteroidota; class Bacteroidia; order Bacteroidales; family Bacteroidaceae; genus Bacteroides; species Bacteroides intestinipullorum. Next base: position 3,970 of record JAHLFO010000136.1, on the reverse strand, counting down.
CCATAGCTGATGCTTATTTCGAGGTGTACAACGCTTTATATAACGGAGGATCGGGCATATCCAATACGAATTGGACCGGCGGAGTTTCCATTTGTGCCTTGCGTACAGACGGATTGGAGACGTTGGCGGCTCTTACGGCTCAGATGTTGCCGGATGAGGAAGTGGACGTGGCAGCTTTGCGTGAAGAAGTCTTTGACTATGACCAGCGATCGCTTTTGTATGATGATGACTATTATATCGGTTACTACGATTGGGCGCAACTGATGGAGAAACTTTTGAGCGAAGCAGATTATGCCACTTGGCATCAGGCTTATGATGAAGCCGTGGTCTATTGGAATACGACCCCGATGAATTATTCTTCTGTGGTGGGTATGTTCTCCATGGATGGAACCAATGGCGTGACACATTACATTCCCGAATCTGTCACTTCGTCGCGTGCAGAGTCCTACCGTTCGCTCGACTGGTACACGGCTGCCGGGTTGGCAAAGCTGGGCTGGTGATTGGAAATAATGCAGACGAAGGCACGGAGTCCTGGCGTTTTTTACGCTGAGGCTCCGTGCTTTCTCTTTTTTTAGCGGGTCAAGTCTGTTTTCAGGGCTTGTATGGCCGCGTCTGCATCGCCTCCCTTTTCGTTCAGCAAGGTCACGAAGCGGCTGCCCACGATGGCACCCGAAGCATGGGTACATGCTGCTTCGAAGGTCTGCCGGTTGCTGATGCCGAAGCCTATCATCCTCGGGTTGCGGAGGTTCATGGCGTTTATCTTCTGGAAATACGCCTGTTTGGCAGCATCGAAGTCTTTTTGTGCCCCGGTGGTTGCCGCACTGGACACCATGTAGATGAATCCGTCCGTATGGGCGTCTATCTCGCGGATGCGCTCCTCGCTCGTCTCGGGCGTAATGAGCATGATGACTTTTATCCCGTATTGTTCGGCCAATGTCCGGTAGTGCTCTTCGTATTCCAGGAAAGGCAGGTCGGGGATGATGACCCCGTCGATGCCGCACCGCACGCACTCCTGACAGAAATGTTCGAAGCCGAATTGCAGGATGGGGTTCAAGTAGCCCATCAGCACGAGGGGGATATGCACGTCGCGTCGGATATCGGTCAGTTGGCTGAAGAGCAGGCGAAGGGACATGCCGTTGTGCAGGGCGCGGGTGGAGGCTTCTTGTATGACCACCCCGTCGGCCATGGGGTCGCTGAAAGGTATGCCTATTTCTATCATTCCCACGCCGTTGCGTTGGAGGGCGCGGATAACGTCGGTTGTCCCGTCCAAGGTCGGGCAGCCGGCGCAGAAGTAAACGGAAAGCAGATTCTTGGGATTGCTTTCAAAGAGTTGGTTGATACGGTTCTTCATTGTGATGTCTTTTTCGTTAAATTCCTGTCTTTATTCTTTCAGTTCTCTAAGAAACCTGCGGAGCCTTTCCACATCTTTCACTCCGGGCGAGACCTCGAAGCGACTGTTCAGGTCCACGCCTGCCAAGTGGGGATGGCGGAGGGCGCGTATGGCCTTTGCACTATAGGCATTGATGCCTCCACCGAGCAAGAAGGGGGTCTGTCCGTGGTAGTGCCGGAGTAAAGTCCAGTCGAATTGTTCGCCAGACCCGCCATAGCGAGGCGTCTTGGTGTCGAACAGGAAATACTCGCAAAGTCCTTCGTAGTCGTGGGCAACCTCTATGTCCTTGGCTCGTGCGATGGCAAAGGCTTTGATGAGGCGGAAGCCGGCAGCCTGCAACGTGCGGCAGTAGCCTGGTGATTCCGTGCCGTGCAGTTGGAGGTAGTCCAGGCCGAAGCGGTCGGCATACATCGCCAGTTCCTCTTTCGGCTGGTTGACGAAGACGCCCACGCGCCGGGCCTGTCGGGGTAGGTAGTCGGGCATCTGGCAGAGGCAACGCGGTGATTTCGGATAAAAGTTGAGTCCTATCATGTCCACGCTCAAAGCCTCTGTTGCGCGGATATTGTCGGCCTGGGTCATGCCACAGACTTTAATGAGGTATCTTTTCTTTTCCATCTTCTTGAGTGATTGACTGCACGAAGGCGGATAGTGTACCGCCAGGCGCATTGGTTTTCATGAAATGTTCGCCCATCAGAAAGCCGCGGAATCCCTCGGCGCGGAGTTGGCGCACGGTCTCCGGGCGGGAGATGCCGCTCTCGGACACCAGGCAAAGTTCTGCGGAGCCGTTGGCAAAGTTCTGCAAAGCCTCGGCCATGGCGAAGGAATGGTTCACGTCCGTCCGGAAGCTGCCCAAGTGGCGGTTGTTCACGCCCAGCATGTCGGGGTTCAGACTGGCGTAGGCCAACTCGTCCGTTGAATGGATTTCCAGTAAGATTTCCAATCCAAGGCGATGTGCTTGTTCTGCCAGCCGGGCACAATCCTCGTAGGACAGGCAGGCGGCGATGAGCAGCACGGCATCCGCTCCGGCGAGGCGGGCTTGCAATAACTGGTACTCGTCGATGATGAAATCCTTGCGGAGGATGGGTAGGCGGGTGCACCGGCGGGCCGTGCGCAGGTCTTCCAGTGTACCGCCGAAGTAGGCCTCGTCCGTCAGTACGGAGATTGCCGAGGCACCTGCCTGCTCGTATGCCGGCAGGATGGCCGAAGGGTTTGCCTCGCGCTTTATCCATCCTTTTGAAGGGGAGCGGCGTTTGAACTCGGCGATGATGCCCGTGGGCGAATCCATCAGGGCTTGCTTCATGCTCCGGCAGGGAGGCAGGGTGGCTTCTGCGAGTTGTTTCTCCAATTCATTCTGCGGTGTAGTCTGTTTCATTAGCTCCACTTCCATGCGTTTGTGGTGGGTGATGTCTGTCAATATGTCCTGCATAGTGCGATGATAATTTATCGGTTAATCTCCAGAAACTTCCTGAACATCTGCAATGCTCGTCCTCCGTCCAGCGACTCGCTGGCGAGGGCGATGCAGGTTTCTATATCCTTCTCCGGCTCCATCACCTGGATGGCGAAGGCGGCGTTGACGATGACGCATTGCCGTTGGGCACGGGTAGCACGTCCCGTCAGCACCTCGTCGAAGATGCGGGTGGCATCGGCCTTGCTGGATCCGCCGGAGAGTTCCTGCGGGCGGGCAGCCTCGAAGCCGAGGTCTTGCGGGCGGTAGATGCGCTCGTAGCGGCGTGTCATCACCTTGAACTCGTCCGTCAGCGAGATTTCGTCGTAGCAGTCCAGGCTGTTCACCACGGCAAAGTCGATGCCCAGCCGGTAGAACACTTGGGTGTAGAGGCGCATTTGTGCCAGGTCGGCCACGCCAAGCAGTTGATAGGCGGGCTGGCAGGGATTGACCAGCGGTCCCAGCAGGTTGAACAGCGTCCGCACGCCCAAGGCACGGCGCACCGCCCCCACGGACTTCATGGCCGGACTGAACAGCTGGGCGTGCAGGTAGGCCAGGTTGCACTCGTCCATGGAGCGGCGCAGGCGGTCGGCATCGGCGGTGAATCGCACGCCATGTTCTTCTATCACGTTGCTCGCGCCGCTTACGGAAGTGGCACCGTAGTTGCCGTGCTTGGCCACTTTGTAGCCCGCGCCCGCCACAACGAAGCAGGCACAGGTAGAGATGTTGAATGTATTCTTGCCGTCGCCGCCCGTGCCCACGATGTCAATGGGTCGGTAGGGCGCGAAGTCCACTGGCACGCGTGTCTCCATCAGGGCTTGGCGGAAGCCTACCAGTTCGTTTACCGTGACGCCCCGCATCTGGAAGGCAGCCAGCAGGGCGGCTATCTGGGCGTCTGCATGTCGGCCCGTACTGATGTCGAGCAACAGGGTGCGGGCTTCGTCCGAGGTCAGCTCTTCATGGTGGAAGAGTCGGTTGAGTATTTCTTTCATTGTATGTGTACGAGATTAAATGATAATTTATGTGCGCGAAGCGCACAATGGTTAATGGTTAATGATAAATGGTTAATAGGCTTGTGCATGGTTCCTTTTGCTACGTATTAACCATTAACCATTTATCATTAATCATTGCGGCCT
>JAHLFO010000135.1 GCA_018883785.1 Candidatus Bacteroides intestinipullorum | reverse complement strand
TCGTCCGGCGAGGCCGAATCCTTCATCGTCTCCACGCGACGGCACATCCGGAAGGCGTTTGCCTCGCTGAACTGCATGAAGCGGCGGATGGCGGCACCGGCGGCATTGCGCACGTGATAGGAGCCGGAAAGAAAGGCGGCAATAGCCTGATCCAGCAGCTCATTCTCTGCCCGGTCGTCCATGTCCCCCTTCCGCATCAGCAGGCGGGCGATGGTGAGGAAGCCGCATACCTGAAAGTATTCGCGCTCGTCGGCTATCCACTGCAGGGACTTGGCCGGAGCGTAGGGCAACTGACAGAAGAGGTTCATGCTGGTCAACTCGGCTATCTCGATGTTGCGGATGCTCTCCACCCAAATGTCCGCAATCTCCGGCAGGAAAGTATCCATGGGCTGGAGCATGCCGGCCAAAATCTTGCACTCGCGGATGTCCTCTTTCCAAAGTGCCTGCGCTAGTTCGTGGTTCTTCTCATAGCGGGCAGCAATCTGCTTGATGCGGGGCAACTCGACACCGAAATTCAGTTTGTAAACCAGTCCTTTCTCGCGCATACTTTGCGACACGGCCCCGTTCATGGCGAGGCGACATTGTGTTTTGATATCTTTCAGTTGTTCGTGTAGGTCCATATTTCACAAGGAATAATGCGGCGTTTATCCGGCGGTATACCTAAGCGTGCTTAGCTGCTCGCCCGAGCGTACTCGGAGGCACGGCTAAGCACGCTCGGAGGCATACCTAAACAAACACCTGATTATCAGCCGTCAATTAATTGCGTGCAGGTAATGTGGCATAATCCCGACTATAGCGAAGCATCTGTTCGGCATAGCCCTCATCGTAGCTGACCGTCACGTCGGTGATATTGCCATCAGCATCCTTCACCGCTTCGTACTTGGGATTGACAAAACCCTTGTAGGGAGCCAAGTTCAGCTTCTTGTAACGCTCCAACACCTCGGCGTGCAAAGCGGGATCCACTTTGACAGCATAGGTCTCTACCAGTTCGCGGGCAGCAGCTAGGTCGCTGGTAGACTTCACACGCTGGATTTCTGCCAGCAGCTCACCAAAGAGCCCGCGCAACTTGCCATAATCGTTGATTTGCACGTAGGTCTTGCCGTCACGCTTCACCAGTTCCACCACTTTGTCGGCCTTGCCATGCTCGTACACCCAGCGGGCGATGAGCTGACGGTTGCGCATGTGGGCCTCTTCTATCTGATTGCCCGGTTCGATGCGCACCAGTTGGGTCATGAGTCCGTTCATCAGGTAGGTATAGTACTGGGCATGGTAAGCAGCGGTGTCGGGCAGCAGGCCCAATTCCACCAGCTTCGGATCGGCCACATAGTAGAGGCCAAAGAGATCGGCGCGCGCCTCCTCGATAGTAGAGCCGTAGGCTTTCAATCCATCGGGGTCGGCACCGGGAGCCATCTTGCCGGAACCATGTCCCAAGCATTCGTGCAGGTCGGTGTGCAGATTGTCGGTCAAGTCGGCATATTTGTCTATCATCTGCAACTCCTCCGGGCTGATAACGAATTCCTCGTTGAAGCCGTTGCCATGCGCAGCCTTGGCATAGGCATCGGTGATGTTGCCGATGGTGACGGACTTCGAGCCATAACGGCTGCGTATCCAGTTGGCATTGGGCAGGTTAATGCCAATGGCCGTGGAAGGATAGAGGTCGCCGGCCAGGATAGCGGCGGTGATGACCTTGGCAGAAACGCCTTTCACCTGCTCCTTCTTGAACTGTTTGTCCACCGGCGAATGGTCTTCAAACCACTGGGCATTGCTGCTGATCAGCTCCGTGCGGTGCGTAGCCTCCAAATCCTTAAAGTTGACCAAGGATTCCCAACTGGCCTTCAAGCCCAAGGGGTCGCCATAGGTCTCAGTAAAACCGTTGACAAAATCCACGCGGGAGTTGAGGTCCTTCACCCACAGGATGGCGTAATCATCAAATGACTTCAGGTCGCCCGTCTCGTAGAATTCCACCAGTTTGGCAATGACGTCCCGCTGTTCCGGCGTTTCTGCCACGGTTTCCGCCTGCTTCAGCCAGTAGACAATCTTCTCGATGGCCGGGCCGTAGAGTCCACCCACCTTCCAGACTTTCTCCACCAGACGGCCGTCGGCATCCTTCACCAAGCGGCTGTTCAGGCCATAAGAGACGGGCGTCTCGTCCTTCGGATCCTTCAAGGCGGCATAGAAAGCCTCGGCTTCGTCCTGCGTCACACCGTCATAGTAGTTGCAAGCAGAGGTCAATATCAAGTCCTCTCCATCGGCTTGGTTGACACGCTTGGGCATCACCTTGGGATCGAAGATGACCGGAAACACTTCATCACACAACTGCTCCACCGTCTGTCCTTCGGCCAAAGGCAACGTAGAGGCATCCACACCCAGCAAGGCCTGACGGAAAAACTCGGGGCTGAAGCCTGGCACGAACTTCTCGCTGCCGTAATGATGATGGATGCCGTTGGAGAACCATACCCGCTTCAGGTAGACTTCCATCGCCTTATAGTCGGCACTCGTCTTGTCGCCCGTATAGCCGGTGTAGACAGCCTCCAGCATCTTACGAATGACGAGGTTGTACTTGCCGTTTTGGTCGAAGAGGATATCACGCCCCTGCAAGGCGGCTTCCGTGAGGTAATACACTAATTTCTTTTGGTCGAGAGTCAGCGACTCGAACCCGGGTACGCGATAGCGTAAGATCTGTAGGTCTGCAAATTGTTCCACGGTGTAACTGAATTTATCGGTTTCGGCCGTCGTCGATTGGGTGGCACCGCCACAAGCACTCAGCAAGGTAGCGGCCAGCGCAGCCGAAAGGAATTGTCTCTTCATAAGAATAAGAAATAAAAATGGATGAAAGGGATGTGGATAGTCAAAATAAAAAGGAGTATCCCGGCGATGCAAAGCCGTACGGGATACCCCCTTCTCCGTAGCTTGTCCACTCGGACAAGCTTATTTTTTCTTTTCCAGATGACGTTTACGGTAACCGTTGGGAGTCTCGCCCACATTCTTATAGAACGCAGCGTAGAAAGACTGACGGTTGGCAAAACCGACCATCGTACTGATTTCCTCCACGTTCTTGTCCGCATAACGCTTGTCTGTCAGCAAGTGCATGGCTTCCTTCACGCGATATTCGTTCAGCAGGCACGAATAGTTCATGCCGAAACGAGAATTGACTACAGCCGAAAGGTAGCGCGTGTTGGTCTGCAACTCCTTGGCTAAATCCTTTGCGGAATAGTCGGGGTCTCTATACTTCTTCTGCACAACGATGATATTCAAAATCTTGTCGTACAGCTCATCTGCCAGTTCGGGCCGTATCAACGAACGGTAGGCAGCATCCTTGGGTTTCCTGTCGCGCAGGTTATACGGGCGCTTTTTAGGCTCCTGCTCCTGCGTTTTGTTTTCTAAATCACTCATTCAAATTACTGGTTAGGGTTGTTTTTTTATCAAAGCCTCAGCCTTCTCTTTTACTAAGACTTTACAAAAGTCTGACATTTTTCTTAATTATGCAACTTTTGCAGGTTTTATTTTTCGCGGAAAACAAACGGGAAGCCCGTCAGGGTACCTACGCGGGGGAACGAAAAGAAACTTTAACAATTCAGCATACACGACTATGACAAAAAGTTACTTGCATTGTTGCAACATATCCGCAACGTCGGCAGCCGGTATGCCCAGCGCGACGGCTTTCTCCAAATCCGTGCGTGCTTCCTTCTTTTGCCCGCGCGAAAGCTGAATCTGCCCGCGCATCAAGTAAGCCTCGGGACGCGACGGATCCAGGCGGATGGCTTCTTCCAAATCCATCAGGGCCATGGGCAGGTTGCCCAACTCCTGCTGGATGCCGGCACGGGCCACATAAACCACGGCGTGCGCCGGGGCGGTCTGGAGGGAGGTACCCTCGCTCTTTTCGTCCACCATACCGTCGAGGATGGCGAGCGCATCGGCCAGCTTGCCCTCCTTCTGGCAGAGCATGGCCAGGCCCAGACGGCCGTTATAGTCCTGGGGCTGGAGGCGGAGCAGGTGGTCGTAGTCGGCACGGGCGGACTTGTAGTCGCGGGCTTCGGCATAAATGTAGGCACGCATCCGCAGAGCCTCGGTGTTGTCCGGCTGGATATCCAATGCCAAAGAATAGTCGATGCGGGCAGGCTCCGCCTCACCCAACTCCAGATAGAGGGCGGCCCTGTCCAGAAGGATGGGGACGTTGCGGGGAGCCATGTTCAGCGCGTAGGTATAGGACTCCAGCGCTTCGCGAAGCTGCCCGCGGAGACGCTGCACCGTCCCCAGATTGGCAAAGAGGAGCGCATTGCGCCCGTTGGCGGGATCCAGACGAAGAGCGGCGCGGATGGCCTGCTCGGCAGCGTCGAGGCTGTCGCGCTCAATGGCCGTGGCGGCGCGTTCGCACAGTTGTTCGTAGGTCTGCGCAGCGGCGGGAAGCGCCCACCCTACGAGCAGGCAAAGGAAAAGGAATGGTCGTTTCATCGGGATATGTCAGTCTAATGGATAAGTGTCGAAAGCGAAAAGCTCGGTGGAGAGATAGCGTTCGCCGGTGTCGGGCAACAGGGCGACGACGAGACGACCAGCCATCTCCGGGCACTGGGCGACCATCCGTGCCGCATAGACCGCCGCACCGGAAGAGATGCCGCAGAGCAGTCCGTCCGTCGTGGCCAGCAGGCGGGCGGCGCGGATGGCCTCGGCATCGGGCACGGGCAGCACCTCGTCCACCAGCGAGACATCGTAGTTGGCGGGTATGAAGTTCGCCCCGATGCCCTGGATGCGGTGGGGGCCAGGCTTGCCTCCGGCGAGGACAGGCGACGAAGCCGGCTCGGCGGCGACGATGCGCACGGCAGGATTCAGGGCCTTCAGGCAGCGGGCCACGCCGGTGAGCGTCCCTCCCGTGCCGACACCTGCCACAAACACATCAACCTGCCCGTCCGTGTCTTGCCAGATTTCCGGCCCGGTGGTCAACTCGTGGACGCGGGGATTGGCGGGATTGTCGAACTGCCCGGGGATGAACGAGCCGGGAATGGCACGGTGCAGTTCGCCGGCCCGGGCAATGGAGGCAGCCATGCCCCCGGTGCCGGGCGTCAGGACAATCTCCGCCCCCAAGGCACGGAGCAGGTTGCGCCGCTCAAGGCTCATCGTCTCGGGCATCGTCAGTATCAGGCGGTAGCCGCGGATGGCGGCCACCAGGGCAAGGCCTATGCCGGTGTTGCCGCTCGTAGGCTCGATGATGGTCGCCCCGGGACGGAGCAGGCCGCGCCGCTCGGCGTCGTCGATGAGGGCAAGGGCCGTGCGGGCCTTCACGCTGCCGCTGGGATTGAATGCCTCGACCTTGGCCACGAGGGGACGCGGGAGGCCATAGCGACGGCTGTATCCGCCCAGTTCCACCAAGGGGGTATGGCCGATTAATTCGGTGAGATTTTTCGCGATGTTCATGCGGGTAATGAAAAAGTGAAAGGGGGGAACGCAGACGACGCGGATGACGCGGATTATTTTTTTCTGCGTCCGTCCGCGCAGTCTGCGTCGTCTGCGTTCCCCATCAGGGTGAGACAAAAGGGAGAGTCAGCGCTTGATGTAGTCCACGAGCCAGCGGCCGACTTCGCGGGTGCCGTAGCGCGCGCCGCCTTCGACCTGGATTTCCGGCGTGCGGACGCAGGCATCGAGCGAGGCATCCACGGCACAACGGACAAGCGCGCCCTCGTCCTTCAAGTCAAAATGCTCCAGAAGCATGGCCACGGACAGCACTTGCGCCAGCGGGTTGGCAATGTTCTGCCCCTTGGCTTGCGGCCAGGAGCCGTGGATGGGCTCGAAGACGGGCGTGCTGTCGCCCGTGGAAGCGGAAGGCAGGAGCCCCATCGAACCGCTGATGACGGAGCCTTCGTCCGTGAGGATGTCGCCGAAGGTGTTCTCCGTGACGATGACATCGAAGAAGCGGGGCTCCTGGATCATCTTCATCGCGGCATTGTCCACGTAGATATAGTCGGTGGCGACGTCGGGCCACTGCGGCGCCATCTCCTGGGCTATCTGGCGCCAAAGGCGGGACGAGGCGAGGACATTGGCCTTGTCCACCACGGTCAGATGCTTGCGCCGACGGCGGGCATACTCGAAGGCCACGCGCAGGATGCGCTCAATCTCCGGGCGGGTGTAGTAGTTGGTGTCCCAGGCCTTGTCGTTGTCCTGATATTTCTCGCCAAAATACATGCCGCCGGTCAGCTCGCGGATGCAGAGGAAATCCGCGCCTTCCACGAGGTCTGCCCGCAAAGGGCTCTTGTGGAGCAAGCACCTGAAGGTCTGGACGGGACGGATGTTGGCATAGAGCCCCAGCTTCTTGCGCATCGCCAGCAAGCCCTGTTCGGGGCGGACGCGGGCGGTGGGGTCGTTGTCATACTTGGGGTCGCCCACGGCGGAGAAGAGGACGGCATCGGAGTCCTTGCAAATCTGATAGGTCTCTTCCGGGAAGGGGTCGCCCACCTTGTCGATGGCATCCGCCCCGCAGATGGCATATTCATAACGGACTTTGTGTCCGAATTTCTCGCAGACGGCAGTCAATACATCCACGCCTACGGCGGAAATCTCGGGGCCGATTCCGTCACCGGCCAATACTGCAATTTTCAGTTCCATAGCTATTCGTTGTTTAATCTTCGTTGTACATCTTCTTTATACCGGCGGTTCCGGCGCAGGCGCAAGGCCGTCACCGCATACATGCCCGTTATGCCGCCGGCCATCACGACGTTGACCAGGAGGTTGCCCCCCTCGGGGTCGTCGCCGGGGAAGAGGCGCCAGCGGACGGCGTTCAGCGCGAGCAGCAAAATAAACAGGATTGCGCATCGCATCCAAAGTTTCGAGAGAATTTTCTTCATATCATTCTGCTTTTTTAAGAATCCAACTGGGTAGCTCCGGCTATCCAACTGGGCAGCTCCGGCTATCCAACCGGGTAGTTCCGGCTACCCAACCGGGTAGTTCCGGCTACCCAACCGGGTAGCTTCGGCTACCCAACCGGGTAGCTTCGGCTACCCAACCGGGTAGTTCCGGCTACCCAACCGGGTAGTTCCGAAGGGACAGTCAGGGTTGGTCAAAGTCCCCCTCGATGAGGTTCAGCATCTTCATCGTGGCCTTGATGGCGGCCTCCGTCTGGTCGGCGTCGAGCCCGCGGGTGCGGAAGACGCGGCCGTCAAACTGCCACGTGATAACGGTCTGCACGAAGGCATCGGTGCGCCCTCCGGGGGGGATGCTGACGGCATAGTTGGTCAGCATCGGGAAGCGGCGGCCCAGCGTGCCCTTGTAGACCTTGCGCAGGGCGCGGACAAAGGCGTCGTACTGGCCGTCGCCGCTGCTGCTCTCCTCGTAGGGGGTGCCGTTGATTTCCACGCGGAGCGTGGCCATGGGCTTGAGCCCGTGGGCCAGGTTGACGATGTAGCTCAGGAGGCGCACGCGGTCGCCCTGCACGTCGTGCTTCAGCACGTCGCTGACGATGTAGGGCAGGTCTTCCTGCGTCACCAGCTCCTTCTTGTCGCCCAGCTCGATGATGCGCTCGGTGACTTTCCGCATCGACTCCTCGTCCAGCTCGAGGCCCAGGTCCTGGAGGTTCTTGCGGATGTTGGCCTTGCCCGAGTTCTTGCCCAGGGCATACTCGCGGCGGCGGCCGAAGCGTTCGGGCAGGAGGTCGTTGCAGTAGAGGTTGCGCTTGTTGTCGCCATCGGCATGCACGCCCGCCACTTGGGTGAAGACATTCTCGCCCACTATGGGTTTATTGGGGGGAATGACGACGCCGCTGTACGACTCGACCACGCGGCTGACGTCGTAGAGCCGGCTCTCGTCGATGCGCGTCACGGCCTCGAAGTGGTCCTTCAGGATGGCTTGCACGGAAGCCAACGGGGCATTCCCGGCGCGCTCCCCCAGCCCGTTTATCGTCGTGTGCAACCCTCTGCATCCGCTCAGGACGGCGGCCAGGACGTTGGAGACGGCCAGGTCGTAGTCGTTGTGCGCGTGGAAGTCGAAGTGCGCCCCGGGATACCGCTTCATCATCTTGCGCATGTACTCGATGACTTGCAGGGGGTTGAGTATGCCCAGCGTGTCGGGCAGCATGTAGCGGCGTACGGGGCTGTCGCGCAAGGCATCCATCAGCCGGTACACATAGTCGGGAGATTCCTTCATGCCGCCGCTCCAGTCCTCCAGGTAGACGTTCACCTCCATGCCCTGCTCCTGGGCATAATCCACCACGCGGAGGATGTCGTCGATGTGCTCCTGCGGCGTCTTCTTCAGCTGATAATGGCAGTGCTTCTCCGAGCCCTTGCACAAGAGGTTGATGACGCGGCAACCGGTGGAGCATATCCAGTCGACGGACGCATGCCCGTCCACGAAGCCCAGCACTTCGACACGGGGCAGGAGGTCGCGGCGCGCCGCCCAGTCGCAGATGATTTTGACGGCGTTTCGCTCTCCCTCGGAGACGCGGGCCGAGGCCACCTCCACGCGGTCCACCTTGAGTTCCTCCAGCAGCAGGCGGGCAATCATGAGCTTCTCGTGGGGCACGAAGGACACTCCGCTGGTCTGTTCGCCGTCGCGGAGGGTGGTGTCCATGATTTCAATGACAGGATGAGTCATAGGTTTTCTTCTTTTTGGGTTGACGGGGAGGACGCAGACGACGCAGACTGCGCAGACGGACGCTGCTCGTCTCTTTTCGTATTCACCATCCGTTTCACCTGGGGGATTCCCCCGAAGTTGAGCAGCAGTCCAACTTGCAGGCCGGTGGCTTTGAGGTAGTTCAGGAGCTGATATTCGTGAGCCTCGTTCAATACATCGACGGCTTTCAGTTCGAGGATGATGCAATCGTCCACCAACATGTCCGCCACATATTCGCCCACCACGCGCCCCTTGTAGCAAACCCTCATCGGCAACTGAGGCAAACACTTGAATCCTCTGTCGAGCAACTCGTAATAAAGCGCGTTCTGATAGACCCTCTCCAGGAATCCGCTTCCCAATGTGTGGTACACTTCATAGAAAGCGGATATGATTTGGTCGGTCTTTTCACGAAACAAAAACGCCGCGTTCCTCCGCGCGTTCTGCGTAGTCTGCGTTCCCCTCATGAGCGTTTCCTTTCCCAAGCCTCGATGCGGTCCACGTTCTCCAGCAGGAAGTCGATGTCGTCCAGGCCGTTCATCAGGCAATGCTTCTTGTAGGCATTGATGTCAAAATGCTCGCTGCGGCCCGTGGCCTTGTTCGTGATGGTCTGCGCAGGCAGGTTGACTTCCACCAACGTCCCGGGGTCCGCAAAGATACTGTCGAACAGCTCGCGGAGAAAATCCGGGCTGACCACGACGGGCAGCACGAAGTTGTTCAGCTCATTGTTCTTGTGGATGTCCGCAAAGAAGCTGCTGACCACCACGCGGAAGCCGTAGCCCGCAATGGCCCAGGCGGCGTGTTCGCGACTGCTGCCCGACCCGAAATTCTGGCCTGTCACGAGGATTTGCCCGCCGTACTTGGGATTGTTCAGCACAAAATCCGGATTGAGCGTCCCGTCCGGACGGTAACGCCAGTCGCGGAAGAGGTTGTCGCCAAAGAACTTCTCATCGCGGGTCGTAGCCTTGAGGAAGCGGGCGGGGATGATTTGGTCGGTGTCTACGTTCTCCAAAGGCAGGGGGACGCAGGTGGATGTCAGTATGTCGAATTTCTGTTTCATCTTGATAAAATGAAGAATTAAGAATGAAGAATGAAGAATTTATTCACGGGAAGATTGACGAATGAAGGGCGGAAGAACAGGCGCGAACGCCCCATTCTTCATTCTTCATTCATCATTCTTCATTAAAGTAGCTCTCGCGGGTCGGTAATCACCCCGGTCACCGCCGCCGCAGCCGCCGTCAGCGGACTGGCCAAAAGGGTGCGGCTTCCGGGTCCCTGACGGCCTTCGAAGTTACGGTTGCTGGTGGAAACGGCATATTTGCCTGCGGGCACCTTGTCGTCATTCATCGCCAGGCAGGCCGAACAGCCGGGCTGACGGATCTCGAAACCTGCCTCGGCCAGTACCTTGTCCAGCCCCTCCTCACGGATTTGCCTGTCCACCGTCCACGAGCCGGGAACGAGCCAAGCCACTACACCGTCGGCCTTCTTCCGCCCCTTGACCACCGACGCAAAGGCACGGAAGTCCTCGATGCGGCCGTTGGTGCAGGCGCCGAGAAACACGTAGTCTATCTTCTTGCCTAACAACGGTTCGCCGGGTTTGAAACCCATATAACCCAAAGATTTCCCGAAAGACGCGCGGGCCGCCTCGCCCATCCCGTCGGTCGTCGGGACAGATTGGGTGATACCCATGCCCATACCCGGGTTGGTACCGTAGGTAATCATCGGCTCAATGTCCGCCGCATCGAAGCGGATTTCCTGGTCGAACACGGCATCCTCATCACTGCGGAGGGTGCGCCAGTAGGCTACGGCACGCTCCCAGTCCTCACCTTTCGGGGCATACGGACGGCCCTTGATATAGGCAAACGTCACCTCGTCCGGCGCCACCATGCCGCCACGGGCACCCATCTCTATCGAGAGGTTGCACAGCGTCAGGCGGCCTTCCATCGTGAGGGAGCGCACAGCCTCGCCAGCATACTCCACGAAATAGCCCGTAGCGCCGCTGGTGGTCATCTTCATCATCATGTAGAGCGCCAGGTCTTTGGCGGTGACGCCGCGGCCAAGTTGCCCGTCCACGGTGATACGCATGGTCTTGGGTCGCGTCTGAAGGATGCACTGCGAGGCGAGCACCATCTCCACTTCACTGGTCCCGATGCCGAAAGCCACAGCACCCATTGCCCCGTGTGTCGAGGTGTGCGAATCGCCACAGACGATGGTCATGCCCGGCAGGGTCAGTCCTTGCTCCGGCCCCACTACATGGATAATGCCGTTGCGAGGGTCCATCATGCCGAAGTGTGCCAATCCAAAGTCACGAGCATTGCGAGCCAAAGCATCTACCTGCGCCCTCGACACAGCATCCTCGATAGGTTTGTCCTGATCATGAGTAGGAGTGTTGTGATCCGGCATACAATAAATATGGTCGGGCCGGAGACACTTGATACCGCGTTGGCGCAATCCTTCAAAAGCCTGCGGGCTGGTCACCTCGTGGCAATAGAGGCGGTCAATATAGAGTTGTACCGGGCCATCCTCCACTTGTTGCACCACGTGGGCGTCCCAAATCTTGTCAAATAAGGTATTCATAGTCGTCTTAGTCTTTGAATTTGTTGATACAATCAATATAGGCTTCCACGGATGCGGCGATGATATCCGTGTTCGCGCCAAAGCCATAGTAGATGTGGTTGTCGTATTCCACCTGCATGTGCACTTTGCCCATGTCGTCACTGCCCTTGCTGATAGCCTGTATGGTAAATTCCTTCAGTACCATCTGCCGGTTGATAATCTTCTTCAGTGCCTTGATGGCCGCATCCACAGGACCGTTGCCCGAGGCACAGTCTTCAAACTTCTCCCCGGCGATGCTCAATCCTAAGCTAGCCACAGAATGTACACCCACGCCGCTGGTCACTTGCAGGTAGTCCAGCTTGATGCGGTGGTTCTGCGTGCGGTCGGCACCGGCCAATACCAGGATATCATCATCGTTGATGTCCTTCTTTTTGTCCGCCAGTTTCAAAAAGTTCTCATACACCTTATCCAGTTTCTCCTGGTCCAAGTTGACACCCAAGATATGCAGGCGGTTCTTCAAGGCTGCCCGACCGGAGCGCGCCGTCAAAACAATACTGTTGTCATCAATGCCCACATCGTGTGGATCGATAATCTCGTACGTCTGCACATTTTTCAGCACACCGTCCTGATGAATGCCCGACGAATGAGCAAAAGCATTCCGGCCAACAATGGCCTTGTTAGGCTGAACGGGCATATTCATCAGGCTCGATACCATACGGCTGGTAGGATAGATCTTCTGCGTATTGATATTGGTCTCGATACCGATGCCTTTGTGGCACTTCAAGATCATAGCCACTTCCTCCAAAGCCGTATTACCAGCCCGCTCGCCAATGCCATTGATAGTTACCTCCACTTGCCGGGCACCGTTCAACACGCCAGCCATTGTGTTGGCTGTAGCCATGCCCAGGTCATTGTGGCAGTGAGTAGAGATGATGGCATTATGAATGCCGTCCACATGCTCCATCAGATACTTGATTTTTTCTCCATACTCCGAAGGCAAGCAATAACCTGTCGTATCCGGAATGTTCACTACGGTAGCTCCAGCCTTAATAACTGCCTCAATAACGCGGGCCAGATACTCGTTGTCCGTACGTCCAGCATCTTCGGCGTAGAACTCTACGTCCTCTACATACTTCTTGGCATACTTCACTGCGGCCACCGCCCGTTCAATAATCTCCTCACGGTTCGAGTTGAATTTATACTTGATATGCTCGTCACTCGTGCCGATGCCCGTATGGATGCGCTTGTGCTTGGCATACTTCAGGGCGTCCGCCGCCACGTCGATATCCTTCTGCACAGCGCGGGTTAAGGCACAAATCGTAGGCCACGTCACCGCCTTCGATATCTCAATCACCGAATTGAAGTCCCCCGGACTGGAAATCGGGAAACCCGCCTCAATCACATCCACGCCCAGCAGTTCCAACTGTTTGGCTACTTGAATCTTCTCTACCGTATTCAACTGACATCCGGGCACTTGTTCACCGTCCCGGAGTGTCGTGTCAAAGATGAATAATCTGTCGCTCATTGTATCTTTTTATAATCTATAATCAAAATGGAAAAAGCCTTTCACACAGGAAGTGAGAAAGGCTTTCGAATACATATACCATTGTTCTTTACATATTGTCATGCACAACACTCACCTCCACTAACCTTTGCCAGTAGAATAATATTGCCACATAGTAGAATGTATGTAAAGTTTTGAATCATCTTATCATTTTGCTATTACGGCCGCAAAGGTAGGGATTATTTCATAGCCTGCAAACAAATTAATAAGTTTTTTATCCGAATAAACATCATTTTATAAGAATACTATTGAAAAAGCTGAAGATATGACATGATATATATTCAAATGAGTAGACTGACAGATGAAAACAAGATTCCTTCAGGCGCTAACCTTGAATCATTTCATTGAGAACATCATAGAATTCCTCTTTCGCTTCCAACTCTAAAAACGGGGAATGACCACAATGCGACAAAGTTCGTAACACATAATGAACCGATGCCTGCTCCAAAGGTGCCGTAACGCCAACCAATGGATGCGGGTCTTCCTCGCCGTGAATGATATGAATCGGGACAGAAACACCTAGCAATAATCCAGCAAAACCATTGGATGAACGAAATGCAGCCGCTTCATTCCATACCTGTTCATAAGCTGATTGGTCCGGAGCAAAATCATTTTCATTCACCTTCACATGATAGTTATCTGTCTGAGCTACCAGATCCTGCAAACGGATGAACTCATCATCGGACAAATGAGTATGGCTCAATAATTGCAGGAAATCAGTCTGTTCCTGTACAGCAAGCCGTTCCATTCTCCTCTGCATAATCAAAGGTACATATTTGTCCTCAAAAGGGGGACACCCTATTAAAATCACCTTCTCTACCCACTCTTTATGTTGCGCAGCAAAAAACAAGGCTAACCAAGCTCCCCACGAATGCCCCACCAAGACAACAGGCAAATCGACCTCATCTGCAATCTGCATAAACAACTCATCAACAAGTGCACTAATACGGTGCATTGATTGAAAAGGCTCAAGCACCCCCAGATCATATCGTGCAGCCAACTCTTCCGCTAAAGGGTTCAATGAGCCAATGGCGGGTCAGTAGATTTTTAGTGGGGATAGGCATATAGGTTTGCGATACGGAATAAGAAAAACTTCTTGTCTGCAACCCCTCTGAGGTTTGCTCTGAAGAGCTTGATTTTAGCGTTGAAAGACTCAGCCATCGC
>JAHLFO010000134.1 GCA_018883785.1 Candidatus Bacteroides intestinipullorum | reverse complement strand
ACCCTTGCACCGGACGACAAGTATATCCAGTACACGATGGAGAAGGCGATGTATTTGGTGGACGAAACCGGATTGGCGCAGTACAATACCTTGAAAGAAAAAGGATTTTACAACAATATCATGGGTACAAGTGCGGTGTTCAGCATCTTTTGTGACAGTATCAAGTTTGACAAGGAAAAGATGGAGTTTACCTATTACGGCCGGCAACGTATTGAACGGCGCACCAGCATTCTGATGCGCGAACTGGTTACGGCCGGGCAACTGAAACGTGTACCCCGGACAGACAACAACCCGCATGGGCTGCTGATTGTGAATTGGCGTACTTTGCTCAACAAAGACATTGAGCAACGGACGAAGAACAACTACTAAATGAAGAATGAAGAGTTAAGAATGAAGGATTTAAACACTGAAATAATCAAGCTATGGGATGGAAGAAACTGATTTTCGGGGAGAAGATGCCGGACAAGGATGACCCGAAGTATGAGAAACGATATAAGAAGGAAGTGGAAGCAGGAAAGAAAGCCGCCCGTTTTCTGCGGATAGACAAGATGGCAGGGTGTGCGCAACGATTTGCCTGCAAGCATCCGAGATGGTTTCTCGGTATCGTGTTCGGCATCGTGTTGGGATGCCTCGCACTCAATGTGTGCAGGGTGGTATCAATATGCACCATGCCTGACAATGGCAAACAAGCCACAGCCACCGAGCGGCAGGAGATTCTTTTGAAACAAAAACAACCTACGCATGATGATAACAGACAGGATTAATTTCAGGCAGCCGAAGTATGTGCTGCCGGCCATCCTCTATCCGCTGCTGTTGGTGACGGGGTATTTGGTGATGGATATTTTCGATACAGAAGTGGCAGAGACGCCTTCCGCCTTGCAAACCACCGAGTACCTGAACCCGGAATTGCCGGAAGCTCAGATGCGCGATGACGGCATAGGCGGCAAGTATGAGAGCATGGTCAAGTCCTACGGCCGGATACAAGACTATTCCGCCGTAGAAAACATTGAACGAAACAACAATGAAACAGCAAAAGAAGATTACGATTCCCGCTATAGCGATGAAGACCTTGCCCTGCTCGATTCGGAAGCAGCCGCAAGGTCGGAGGAACTGGAACACCTGCGTGAGATGCAGGAACGCCTGCGGCAAAGTGCCGAGAGAGGCGAAGCGATGGTGGCGGATTCCACCGGGGTGCAACCGTTGAGCGAGGAAGAACGCCTTGCGCGAAGTGAGCAGCGACGCAAAGAGGCTTTGGCCGAGTTGGACAAGGTACTGGCAGAAGCCAGAAAGCAAGGGCAAAAAGGATTGCAGGACGTGGACAGCTCGGACGCGGAGAGCCTCGCCCCCATCGGCAGTGTCGCCATAGGCGGCAAAGTGGAAATCAATGAACAGGCCGTGAACGAGCTTGCCGAGAATGCAGAGAGCGAGCAGGTGGTGAAAAAGGTGAAGACTTCTTCGGATTACTTTAACACCTTGGCCGAAAACGAGCCTGAACCCAGATTGATAAAAGCCATCATTGATGAGAACATCAAAGCCGTGGAAGGCTCGCGGGTGCGGTTGCGCCTGTTGGACGACGTGGAGATAGACGGCAAGGTGGTGCCGAAAGGCTCGTACCTGTATGCCACGATGAGCGGCTTCGGCAGCCAACGCGTGAAAGGCAGCATCAAGAGCTTGTTGGTGGAGGATGAACTGGTGAAGGTGAACCTCTCGCTGTACGATACGGACGGGCTGGAAGGACTCTATGTGCCGAGCAGTTCCTTCCGTGAAACCACACAGGATGTGGCCTCCAATGCCCTCGGCAGCACGATGAGCATCAACAACGGCTCTACCGGGAACACTTTCGCTCAATGGGGGATGCAAGCCATACAGAACGCCTACCAGCGCACGAGCAATGCTTTGTCGAAGGCTGTCCGCAAGAACAAGGCGAAACTGAAATACGGCACGTTCGTCTATTTGGTGAACGGCAGGGAGAAAAGGAATTGACATACGATGTAACAAATAAACAAACTAAAAATGAAACTGATAGCAAAAGTGATGCTGCTTGTTGCCACATGGATTACCGCAAGCTCGGCACAGGCCCAGCAAACCTACAACGAAATGGAACAACTGACGGTGAACGAGCAGGTGACGACCGTCATCACCGCCACCGAGCCCATCCGCTTTGTGGATATTTCCACTGACAAGATAGCGGGTGACCAGCCCATTAACAATACCATCCGCCTGAAACCGAAAGAGGCCGGGCATGAAGACGGCGAGGTGCTGGCCATCGTCACCATCGTGACGGAACGCTACCGTACCCAATACGCCTTGCTCTACACCACTCGGATGCAGGAAGCCGTAACGGACAAGGAGGTGCAGCCCATGGAAATGACCGCCTACCGTAACCCGGCGGTGTCGCTCTCCACCGAGGACATGTACCGCTTTGCCCGGCAGGTGTGGCTGTCGCCCGCCCGCTACCGCAACGTGAACCGCAGGCAACACCGCATGACCATGCGCCTGAACAACATCTATGCCGTGGGCGACTACTTCTTCCTTGACTTCTCCATTGAGAACAGGACGAATATCCGCTTTGACATCGACGAAATCCGCGTCAAATTGGCGGACAAGAAGGTGTCGAAAGCCACCAACTCACAAGTTATCGAACTGGAGCCGGAGATGAAATTGGAACAACGTAGTTCGTTCCAACATGGTTACCGCAATGTGCTGGTCATAAAGAAAATGACTTTTCCCAATGACAAGGTGCTGACCATCGAGGTGAGCGAGAAACAGATTTCGGGGCGTACCATTGCTTTGAACATCGACTATGAGGACGTGCTTTGCGCGGATAGTTTTAATGAGGCTTTATTACAGGAGGAATAGAGGAAATGAAGAATGTAGAATTAAGAATGAAGAATTTGGCTGTGCCAAAGGGCTTAGTCATATTGGCATTCATGTTAGTAGCCACTTTGCCGGGTTTTGCCGATGACCGGCAAGGACGCATCCAAATCGGTACAGGCCTGCTGTATGAGAGAGGGCTGGACTTGACGGTGGGTTACGAGTATGAAACGAACTACCACCATGCGTGGGAGTTCTTCGGAAATGTCTATCTGAAATGGGACGAATGTGAGGATTGCAAGCATATTTGCCCCGAATCGTTCTGGAACCACTACAACACTTGGGGCGTGGGTGCGGCCTACAAGCCTTGCGTGTTCCGCAGCCGTAACCATCATGGCAATTTGCGGTTGGGCGGGTCGCTCGGCTCGGACAGAAACAAGGTACTGGGCGGCATTCATGTGGGCTATGAACACAGCTATGCGTTGCGCAAGGGCTGGAAACTGTTTTGGCAAGCCAAGTGCGACTTGATGATAAAAGGGGAAGATTTGTTTCGGACAGGTATTGTCATCGGCGTGAAGATACCCACGAAATAAGAGATTGGCACACAGATGACACAGATTAAACAGATTTTCGCAGAATGGAGTATTCACCTATATATATTATAAGGTATGCAAACGAGAACGATTAAAACTAGAATAGCGCGTGTGGCGGTCGTGGCCATGATTGGTGTTGGCTTGACCTGTTGCGATGGGCATCACGACCCGTTGGACACCTCCATGAAAGTGGGACATATACTTTGTACGGACGGCAAGACACGAAGCTACGAGGATTATGTGGCTTCCGGCAAGGAGGCGATAGCTGTGGTGTTCCATGTGAACTGCAATGAAGAAATGAGTGGCACTGGCTATGCGGTCTATCTGCATGACCTTCCTCCGGAAGCCTTTGCTGACAGTTTGGGCATTTCGCAAGGAACGTCTGCTGACTTGACGGCTTACGATGGGAACGAGAATACCTTTGCCCTGTATGACACAGACGATGTTTCTTCACCTATGGCCATGCAGGTATTCGATATGTGGCGGTACGGACAGAGTGCCTACGTGCCTTCGGTGGCGCAAATGCGGCTGCTTTATGCTGCCAAGGCATCTATCAATCCTTACATCAAGTCTTGCGGTGGTGAACTACTGCCCGATGATGCCGATGAATGTTGGTACTGGACGAGTACGGAAGTAGAAGGACAGGAAACCGCCAAAGCATGGCTGTTCTCGATGGGGAGCGGTGCCATACAGGAAACACCCAAACTGCAAGGGCATAAGGTGCGGGCGATAGTCACTTTGTATAATGAAGAATGAAGAACGAAGAATTATTGCACGTTTGTAAATTGGACCCAAATATAGAAAGGAAACATGGAAGAAAGTAAGGAACTGCAAGGGGCTTATAAGATATTTCGGACAGTGGTGTATGTGTCGGTGTTGGTGGAGTTCTTCATGTACGCCATCGACCCGGCAGTGCTCGACCACTGGAACGGTATCGTGTGCGATGTGCATGACCGCATGAAGACATGGCTTATCTACCACGACGGAAATCTCGTTTACAGCAAGGTGGCAACCGTCCTGCTGATTTGCATTACCTGCGTGGGTACGCGTAACAAGAAACATTTGGAGTTCAATGCCCGGAGGCAGGTGCTATACCCGTTGGTGAGCGGCATCGGTTTTTTGGTGCTGTCTGTTTGGCTTTACAATCATCCGATGGAACTGCGTGTTTATTCCCTACGTTTGAATGTCATCTTCTATATGGCGGCATCCGTAATGGGTACTATCCTTGTCCATGTGGCACTCGATAATATCTCCAAGTTCTTGAAAGAAGGCTTGCTGAAAGACCGTTTCAACTTGGAAAATGAAAGTTTCGAGCAATGCACGGAGTTGGTGGAGAACAAGTATTCGGTGAATGTACCCATGCGCTATTATTACAAAGGCAAATTCCGCAAGGGATGGGTGAATATCGTCAATCCTTTCAGAGGGACATGGGTGGTCGGCACTCCAGGTAGCGGAAAGACCTTTTCCATCATCGAACCATTTATCCGACAGCACTCCGCAAAAGGCTTTGCCTTAGTAGTTTACGATTATAAGTTCCCCACTTTGGCGACCAAGCTGTATTACCATTACAAGAAGAACCAGAAGCTGGGGAAACTACCAAAGGGCTGCAAGTTCAACATCATCAACTTTGTGAACGTGGAATACAGCCGGAGGGTGAACCCGATACAGGCAAAGTACATCCCCAACCTCGCTGCTGCCAGCGAAACGGCGGAAACGCTATTGGAATCTTTGCAGAAAGGCAAGAAAGAGGGAGGAGGAGGCAGCGACCAATTCTTCCAGACCTCGGCGGTCAACTTCCTTGCCGCCTGCATCTACTTCTTCGTTAACTACGAACGGGAGCCATACGACAAGGACGGGAACAAACTGTATGCGGAAAAAGTGCAGGACAAGGAAACCAAATTCTGGAAGCCTACGGGTGTGGTGCGTGACCGCAAAGGCGGCAACATCGTGGAACCTGCTTACTGGCTGGGCAAGTATTCGGACATGCCGCATATCCTGTCGTTCCTGAACGAGAGTTATCAAACCATCTTTGAGGTGTTGCAGACCGACAATGAGGTTGCCCCGCTGCTCGGCCCGTTCCAGACGGCTTTCCAGAACAAGGCGATGGAGCAGTTGGAGGGTATGATAGGCACGTTGCGTGTCTATACTTCCCGATTGGCCACCAAGGAATCTTATTGGATATTCCATAAGGACGGGGACGACTTCGACCTGAAGGTGAGCGACCCGAAAAACCCCAGCTACCTGCTGATAGCCAACGACCCGGAAATGGAAAGCATCATCGGAGCATTGAACGCCCTTATCCTGAATCGACTGGTAACCCGTGTGAATACCGGGCAGGGCAAGAACGTGCCCGTGAGCATCATCGTGGACGAGCTGCCCACGCTGTATTTCCACAAGATAGACCGTCTGATAGGTACGGCGCGAAGCAACAAGGTGAGCGTGGCGTTGGGATTCCAAGAGTTGCCGCAGTTGGAGGCAGACTACGGGAAGGTAGGTATGCAGAAGATTATCACTACAGTAGGTAATGTCGTATCTGGTTCTGCCCGATCCAAGGAAACCTTGGAATGGCTGAGCAACGACATCTTCGGCAAGGTCGTGCAACTGAAAAGAGGCGTGACCATTGACCGGGATAAGACCAGCATCAACCTGAACGAAAACATGGACAACCTCGTGCCCGCCTCGAAAATTAGCGACCTGCCTACAGGATGGATATGCGGGCAAGTCGCCCGTGACTTCGTGAAGACCAAGACCGGCATGGGTGGAAGCATGAATATACAGGAAGCCGAGGAGTTCAAGACCTCGAAATTCTTCTGTAAGACGGATTTCGATATGGAGGAAATCAGGCAGGAGGAAGCCGGGTATGTGCCGCTGCCCCAATTCTATACTTTCCCGTCGAAAGAGGAAAAAGAACGTATCTTGTACAAGAACTTCGTTCAGGTGGGGATGGATGTGAAGGAGATGATTAAAGACGTGGTGAACCGCCGCGGGGCGAAATGATACTTCAACAATAAAATATCAATGTTATGACAACATCAGTAAAAGCTAAATTCAGACCCTCGCGGGTAAAAGGGAAAACAGGAGCCGTCTATTTCCAAGTGATTCACGACCGTATGGCACGGCAAATTAGTACAGGTTACAAACTTTTCCCCGAAGAATGGAAAGATGGAGAAGTGGCACTCCCTGAACAAAATCCGGAACGCAGTTGCTATTTGGCGGAAATAGCACAGAACCTGCAGAATATGAGGAAGCGAATCGAAGCGATAATCCACCGTTTGGACGAGTCGGGCAAGCCGTATTCTGCGGACGAAGTGGTGGCGGCTTACCTGTTGCCCGATGATGACGAACACTGCCTTCGCGCGTTTTCCCACAAACTGGTGGAACATCTGAAACGCACGGGAAAGCACCGCCTCGCCGAGACCTACACTTCATCCGTGAACAGTTTCCTGCGTTTCCGTGGTGAACAAGGCGACATCCGTTTAGATGAAATAGATGAAGAACTGGTTAAAGAGTATGAATATTACCTGCTTGAAGATTGCGGATTGTGCAGGAATACCTCTTCGTTTTACAACCGTAACCTGCGGGCCATCTACAACCGCGCCGTGAAAAAGAAACTTACCATAGACCGGCACCCCTTCGCGGAAGTTTATACCGGCGTGGACAAGACCGCCAAGCGGGCCATCTCTATCCAAACCGTCAAAGAAATCAAGGACTTGGATTTGAGCAGGAATGCCGAAATGGCGTTTGCCCGCGACCTCTACCTGATGAGCTTCGACCTGAGAGGCATTTCGTTCGTAGACTTGGCCATGCTGGAAACCGGGCAATTGAAAAACGGCTACTTGACCTATTCCCGCCAAAAGACCCAGCAGAAGCTCGAAATCAAATGGGAGAAACAGATGCAGGAGATAGTTGACCGCCACCACGTGGAGGGCTCCCGCTATCTATTGCCAATCCTAAGCGAAGAAAGGGGCGACATACGGAGGCAATACCTGAATGCCTTGCACCGGATGAACGTCCTGCTGAAGAAGATAGGACGGCTGGTGAACTGCCCCATTCCTCTGACAACTTATACCGCGAGGCATTGCTGGGCCAGTGCAGCCTACCGGCTGAACATACCCACCCCGTCCATCAGCCAGGCATTGGGGCATGATTCAGAAAAGACCACACGCATCTACTTGAACTCCCTAGACAACCATGTGATAGATGATGCGAATCTGACGGTCATTCGTGCAGTATATGCTTGATTAACCACAGCTTAAACTGATTGGTTAGATGGGCACGGATTTGTCCTATCTATCTTTCGGACAGCGGATTTGCGGACATTATTCTTAGCGCACCCCCAAGCTAAACCTGTTTGGTGGATGCGCCGGGATGTTATTGCCTCCCTGAAAGACAAAACGGGAAAAACGGACAAGAAAATAACGATTTCTCCAATCAAGACACGGTATGCAGCTTGCTGCAATTGAATACCTGAAAAAGGAGAAGATTCTTGCAGGATGCGAACGGATTTTTGTTGAGCGAAATGAGCTATCTCTCTTTAAGAGATGGATTTATGCGGTGCAAAGATACAAAAAATGCCATGAAATCCATAATGTGCCAAATAAAATGTGCGCACGCGATTCCTATTTTTATGTATTTACGCGGCAAATGCAAGCTATTTGTTGAGCAGCAACAGCTTTTCCAAGCTACAAATAGTTGATATTCAATTTTATTATACCGCTTACACATCTCTTAAAGAGAGATGTACCGGATTCGGTATCACGAACAGGTTTTAGGGCTTCAGACCATAGTATGTTCATCTTGGAACGGAATAGCATGGAGGCAAGAAACCGATCGTGGTATAGGATGTCGGAAGATTGGGCTTAACTAAGGGGGTATAAAATCCTTGAATTGTTGAGCAAATCTAACTATCTCTTTGCAAGAGATGTACGCAGGTGCAAAGGTATAAAAAATATCAATTAAAGCAGTAAGAATGAGCAAAAAAAGATTTATCTGCCGCCAATTTGATGTTTAGCAAAGTTTGTCTTTGTTTGACGTTTGTTGAGCGAAGGAATTTTGCCAATGTTATTTTGAGGTTGATATATAATACGTTAGCACTCGTAATGCGGGGATGCGCATCTCTTGCAAAGAGATGTACTTGCATCAGGCTTTGAAAAAGTTTGGTATAAAAACAGATACCTCACGGGGTATAATGATGTATGAAGAGAAACTGGGTGGAAAGCCTGAACTTTTAGATAACAGCATGGTAACTTCAAGGTTTTCAATAAGATACAAAATCTTGAAGGATTAGAAGATATTGTCTTTATAGAAAACACGCACTATGACGGACAGCGATATACTGTGGTTTGTGATGCGCGACTTGACCCATTACCATTCCAAGTCGCCTGCCTATAAGATGCTGGACGGGCTGAAAATAGAGAACTTCACACCGAAAGTGCAGAAACTGGTTGTACGAGGCGGGAAACGGGAACGCATTGAAGTGCCTTTTATCCACGATTTAATTTTCGTACACGATTCGCGCTTGAACATCGACCCGATTGTTGAGAAAGTGCCTACCTTCCAATACCGTTTCCTGCGTGACGGGAAACGGACCCCCATGACCGTAAGGGAAACGGACATGGAACGCTTCAAGAAAGCCGTGGAAGTTACGGACAATCATTACTTTTATACACCCCAAGAGGTGAAGCCGGACATGATAGGCAAGAAAGTGCGCATCGTAGGCGGCCCGTTGAACGGTTATGAAGGAAACCTGCAAAAAATGCAAGGCTCGCGGGTGAAGCGACTGTTTGTAGAACTGCCTAACCTGCTTA
>JAHLFO010000133.1 GCA_018883785.1 Candidatus Bacteroides intestinipullorum | reverse complement strand
CGGCTTTAAGGCCGTTTTTTTCGACCTTAAAGTTTCCCATTCCTCGGTTTCCAAAGCCAAAATATAGCCCGGTGGGAACTTGTCAGGGTTATTTTTCACTGCTTCATTCACTCTTTTGGTTTCCACACCATACAAAGAAGCCACATCAGCATCTAAAATGACTTGTTGTCCGCGGAGCTCAAATACGGCTTTCTCCACATCACTGAATTTTACCATGTCTCTGCCCATCACTATTTTTTATGATAAGATTGTTATTTCCTGCAAATGTAAACCTTTAGGCCGGAAAAACCAAGCCGGGCAGCACATCATTGCCCAAAAGGCTGTATCTTTGTCCCCCACAATCAAAAGAAGGAGGAATATACTTATGTACGACATCCAGCAAATACGCGCCGACTTCCCCATCCTCGGCCGCACCGTCTACGGCAAGCCGCTGGTCTACCTGGACAACGGCGCCACCACGCAGAAACCCCGCCCGGTGGTCGAAGCCATCACCAACGAATACTATAATACCAACGCCAACGTACACCGTGGCGTGCATTTCCTCTCCCAGCAGGCCACAGAGTTGCACGAAGCCAGCCGCGAGACCGTGCGCCGGTTTATCAACGCCCGCTCGACCAGCGAAATCGTCTTCACCCGAGGCACCACGGAGAGCATCAACCTCCTGGCGGCCACCTTCTGCCAATCGCAGATGCAGGCGGGCGACGAGGTCATCATCTCCACCATGGAGCACCACAGCAACATCGTCCCCTGGCAACTGCAAGCCACCCAACGCGGCATCGTGCTTCACGTCATCCCCATGGACGACCGCGGCGAGCTGCTGCTGGATGAATACGAACGGCTCTTCTCCCCAAAGACCAAGCTCGTCAGCATCGCCCACGTCAGCAACGTGCTGGGCACCATCAATCCCGTCAAGGAGATGATTGCCACTGCCCATGCCCACGGCGTCCCCGTGCTGGTGGACGGCGCGCAGAGCATCCCCCACATGCCCGTCGACGTACGCGAACTGGATGCCGACTTCTACGTATTCTCCGGGCACAAGGTCTACGGCCCCACCGGCGTGGGCGTGCTCTACGGCAAGGAAGACTGGCTGGACAAATTGCCCCCCTACCAAGGGGGCGGCGAAATGATTCAGCACGTCTCGTTCGAGAAGACCACCTTCAACGAGCTGCCCTTCAAGTTCGAGGCCGGCACGCCAGACTATATCGGCACCACCGGACTAGCCCGCGCACTGGACTACGTCTCCGCCCTCGGCATGGACACCATCGCCGCCTACGAGCATGAACTGACCGAGTATGCCACCCGCCGCCTGAAGGAAATCCCCGGTATGCGCATCTTCGGCGAATCCGAGCAGAAGGGCAGCGTCATCTCCTTCCTCGTGGGCAACATCCACCACTTCGACCTCGGCACCCTGCTCGACCGCCTGGGCATCGCCGTGCGCACGGGGCATCACTGCGCCCAGCCGCTCATGACGCGCCTCGGCATCGAAGGCACGGTGCGCGCCTCGTTCGGGCTGTACAACACGAAGGAAGAGGTGGACACGCTGGTGGCGGGGATTGAGCGGGTAAGGAAGATGTTCTGACTGCCCAATGAGAAGATTTCTATTGATTCTATTATGCTGTATAGCAATTCTCAAAAGAGAAGCATACAATTATACTGACTAACCCGTTGGCGGAATTATGAGCAATATGCACTTTATTTGTCGGTCCATTGCGCAGCTTTGCGGGAGGATATCTCCGCCCTCGTCCGCAGATATCTCCGCCCTCGTCCGCAGATATCTCTGCCCTCGTCCGCAGATATCTCTGCCCTCGCCCGCAGATATCTCCATCCGTGAGCTTTCATACCCCGATTAATTCCGCCAACGGGTACTGACTAAACATATCTCAATCATGTTTCATCATATCCGTAGTTTCGTTCTTCCCACGGCCATTGTGCTGGGATTGCTGCTACACCGCTGGTGCGAGGCAGGGGCGGTCATCGTCCCTTACCTTATCTTCTTAATCCTGCTGCTGAATTTCACCGCCGTCAATCTTCGCAAGTTGCGCTTCACACGGATACACCTGTGGGTCATGCTGTTCCAGACAGTGGTCTGCATCGGAGGCTACGGCTTGGCCAGACTGTTGACCGGCGATGAAATCTTGTCCGAAGGCGTATTGATAGGCATACTCTGCCCTGTAGCTTCGTCTGTCGTGGTAGTAGCCGCCATGTTGGGGGCCGACCGTAATACTACAACTTCCTACACCATCACCGGCAATCTGCTGGTGGCAGTGCTGGCACCAGTATGCTTCTCGTTCATCGGAACCAACCAAGACTGGTCTTTTAGCCATTCCTTTCTGCTGATAATTGGAAAGATAAGTCCGGTCATCGCCCTACCCTTCTTCGTTGCTTTAACCATGCAGCTGCTGATACCGCGTGTCAGCAAGGCACTAAGCCGCTACAAAGACTGGTCATTCTACCTCTGGGCCTTGGCATTGTTGCTGACATTGGGACAGACCATTCACTTCATCTTCAAACATGGCGAGGGAAACGGCAGCAGCATCCTGGCCTTAGGCATAGTGTCGGCAGCAGTATGCTTTATTCATTTCGGTGTAGGCAAATGGATAGGCTCGCACTACGGCGACCGCGTGGCAGGCGGCCAAATGCTGGGCCAGAAGAACACGGCGGTAGGCATTTGGATGGCCAATACCTACCTCAACCCACTGGCTTCCGTCTTCCTGGCCTTCTACTCCATCTGGCAAAACTTGTTCAACAGCTGGCAGTTGTGGGCACACGACCACCAGAATGCAAAGAAACCTGGCTTGCCAAACGGTTTGGCAGGATAATTTCGTACCTTTGCCCCCGATTTTCTGAACAGATAAATAACTCATTGATATGAAAGGATTCTACACCATTCTTCTGCTCATCGTCTCCAACATCTTCATGACCTTCGCCTGGTACGGGCACTTGAAGCTGCAGGAGATGAAGATTACCACCCATTGGCCCCTGTTTGCCATCATCCTCTTCTCGTGGGGCATCGCGCTCTTCGAGTATTCGTGCCAGATTCCGGCCAACCGCATCGGCTTCACCGGCAATGGCGGCCCCTTCTCGCTGATGCAGCTCAAGGTCATTCAAGAAGTGGTGACGCTCATCATCTTCACCATCTTCACCACCCTGTTCTTCAAGGGCGAGACGTTGCACTGGAACCACTTGGCGGCATTCGTCTGCCTCATCCTGGCCGTGTACTTCGTCTTCATGAAATAGGCATGTTTATGCTTTTTTAAGGAAGCAGATGCAACTTTCCACCCGTTCCGCACGACTAATAGTTCAAAAAAGCATAACTCTATAAACTGAACTTATTATGTTACTGACCACAACCAACGCCCTCGAGGGCAAGCACATCACCCGCTATTATGGCATCGTATCGGGCGAAACCATCATCGGTGCCAACATCTTCCGCGATTTCTTCGCCAGCATCCGCGACATCGTAGGCGGACGTAGCGGAGCGTATGAACAAGTGTTGCGCGAAGCCAAGGAAACCGCCTTGCGCGAGATGGAGGAACAAGCCCGACAATTGGGTGCCAATGCCGTGATAGGCATCGACCTGGACTATGAAACCGTGGGCGAATCCATGCTGATGGTGACCGCCGCAGGCACGGCTGTCAGCGTGGAATAACACAACAAATTTAATTAGTGTTAACGCTATTCAGTTTTTCTTTGGTTAATTTGGTGTAAAAAGAATTATTGCCGAATTTTGTAGCCGAAAGAAACATTAGATTTTTTCATAGTTAAGGTTTAGGTTAAAAAGATTAAGGGGAGCTGTGAAGCTGCCCTTTTTTCATGCCTTTTTCTTTTCGTCCTTTTCCGCCATTCCGCAATTTTTAGTTTCCTAATTTTAATTTAATCGGATAATTTCCTAACTTTGGGCGGGAAATCATAATAATCACGTTTATGGAAGACATCTTAAAGTTCCTGCTGGTGGCCGCCGTGCTGATCGTGGCCTTTGTGCGGCAAGCCAAGAAGGAGGCCCGGAAACAAACGGCACCTCCACCGCCCGTCATGCCCCAGCCCGAAATCACATCCTCACCCCTGCCCGAGGAATCGAAAGACCAGACATATGGAGGCTATATCCCCGAAGGACCGGCTCCTGAGCCACAAGATCCTCCACGCCCCAAAGCGAAGCGGAAACCTGCCCAAACTTTCGCGAAGACCAGTCCAAAGCAGAACATTTCCACCCCTCCCCCGCCTACCGCCACACCGGTAGCCAAAGAAGGGGCTACCGACTATCAGATACGCTCTGCCGAAGAAGCACGGCGCGCCATCATCTGGGGCGAAATCCTGACGCGCAAATACTAAGAAAGAACCATTACAAGAAAAATATAACACTATAAAAGACATTATGGCACTGAACTACATTTCAGCAGCAGAAGCTGCCAGCCACATCAAGCACGGCTACAACATCGGTTTGAGCGGATTCACTCCCGCAGGAACAGCCAAAGCCGTCACGGCCGAACTGGCCAAGATAGCGGAAGCGGAACACGCCGCAGGGCGCCCCTTCCAAGTGGGAATCTTCACAGGCGCATCCACGGGCGACTCGTGCGACGGCATCTTGTCCAGAGCCAAAGCCATCCGCTACCGCGCACCCTACACCACCAACAAGGACTTCCGCCTGGCCGTGAACAACGGCGAGATTGCCTACAACGACATCCACCTCTCGCAGATGGCCCAGGAACTGCGCTACGGCTTCATGGGCAAGGTGGACATAGCCATCATCGAAGCCTGCGAGGTGACCCCGGACGGCAAAATCTATCTGACTGCTGCCGGAGGCATCGCCCCCACCGTGTGCCGCTTGGCCGACAAAGTCATCGTGGAGCTGAACGCCGCGCACAGCAAAGCCGCCATGGGCCTGCACGACGTGTACGAACCCCTCGACCCGCCCTACCGCCGCGAAATCCCCATCTATAAGCCCAGCGACCGCATCGGCACCACCTACATCCAAGTGGATCCAAAGAAAATCATCGGCGTAGTGGAGACCAACTGGCCCGACGAAGCCCGCTCGTTCGCTGCCGGCGACCCGTTGACGGACAAGATTGGACAGAACGTGGCAGACTTCCTCGTAGCCGACATGAAGCGGGGCATCATCCCACCGACCTTCCTGCCGTTGCAGTCTGGCGTGGGCAACATCGCCAACGCCGTGCTGAGCGCACTGGGACACGAGAAGACCATCCCGCCCTTCGAGATGTATACCGAGGTTATCCAGAACTCAGTCATCGGCCTCATCCGTGAGGGACGCATCAAGTTTGGCAGCGCCTGCTCGTTGACCGTGACCAACGACTGCCTGCAAGGCATCTACGACGACATGGACTTCTTCCGCGACAAGCTGGTGCTGCGCCCGTCCGAAATCTCCAACAGCCCCGAAGTGGTGCGCCGACTGGGCATCATCTCCATCAACACGGCCATCGAGGCAGACATCTATGGTAACGTGAACTCCACGCACATCGGCGGCACAAAGATGATGAACGGCATCGGCGGCAGCGGCGACTTCACCCGCAATGCCTATATTTCCATCTTCACCTGCCCGTCCGTAGCCAAGGAGGGACGCATCAGCGCCATTGTGCCGATGGTATCCCACCACGACCACACAGAGCACAGTGTCAACGTCGTCGTCACCGAACAAGGCGTGGCCGACCTGCGCGGCAAGAGCCCGAAGGAACGTGCCCAAGCCATCATCGAGAACTGTGCACACCCCGACTACAAGAACCTCCTCTGGGACTACTTGAAGCTGACGGACGGCAAAGCACAGACGCCCCACGCCATCTGCGCCTCGCTGGGGATGCATGCAGAGTTGGCCAAAAGCGGCGACATGCGCAACACGAAGTGGGAAGAATACGCTTAACCCCATTAAAAACATTCACCTCTAATCATTACCATCTATTATGAAGTTTACCCAATCAATCACCACCTGCCTTGCCGCATTACTGGTATGCGGCAATCTGGCTGCACAGGACTCAGGCTTTGACCTCTCCTCGCAACGCTCAGAGAAACAGTATGTCACCAACATACCCGGCCAGAAGATCGACCACAAGGGCATCGTCATCAACCCTACCCCACAGGCCATGCAAATCACGCAGAAAGACATGTGGGTTTCCGTTGAACGAGGCTTCAACGTGAAGGACAAAACGGGCAAATTCGCCCAAGCACTGGATTTCCTGGAAACAGGCAAAGACGGCTTCAAACTGAACATCGACATCAACGCCAAGAAGGCTGAAAAACTTGGAGTAAAGCCCGTATCGGGAGCCTACGCATTGACCATTGACGAACGCCAGGCCAATATCGTGGGCTATGACGAACGAGGCGCTTTCTACGGCATACAGACCCTGCGCCAACTGGCGTTGAACCCGGACGGCACAAAGAAGAAAGCGTTGCCCACGCTGGAAATCTGCGACTGGCCCGACCTGCCAAACCGCGGCGTAGTCGAAGGCTTCTACGGTACGCCTTGGTCGCATCAGGTGCGCCTGTCGCTCATCGACTTCTGGGGCAAAAACAAAATGAACACATATCTGTACGGCCCGAAAGATGACCCCTACCACAGCAGTCCCAACTGGCGCCTGCCTTATCCGGAGGAAGAAGCCCGGCACATCAGCGAACTCATCGCGGCGTGCAAACGCAACTACGTGGACTTCGTGTGGGCCATCCATCCGGGAAAGGACATCAAGTGGAATGAAGAAGACTACAACAACCTGGTGCACAAGTTCAACCTGATGTACGACCTGGGCGTGCGCTCCTTTGCCATCTTCTTTGACGACATCGAAGGCGAGGGTACCAACCCCGTGAAGCAGACGGAACTGCTGAACCGCCTGACCACAGAATTCGTGCAGGCCAAAGGCGATGTGGAATCGCTCACCATGTGCCCCACGGACTACTCGCGCCTCTGGGCCAATCCCACCGAAAAGGGCAGCCTGGCCATCTTCGGCCGCACACTCGACCCCTCCATCAAGATTTTCTACACGGGCGACGTGGTGTGCAGCGACCTGACCAAGGAAACCATGGACTGGCTGAACAGCCGCATCAAGCGTCCGGGTTACTACTGGTGGAACTTCCCCGTGACGGACTATGCCCGCCAATACGTGCTGCAAGGCCCGACCTACGGTGTGGACACCACGCTGACGGAACAAGACCTCTGCGGCCTGGTAAGCAACCCGATGGAATATGGCGAAGCCTCGAAACTCGCCCTCTACGGCGTGGCCGACTATGCGTGGAACATCAAGGCATATAACCCCATGGACAACTGGGAGCGTGGATTGGAATGCCTGATGCCGAAAGCCTATGAGGCTTACCGCACCTTTGCCATCCACTCCGGCGACACGGAGACGGGCTACCGCCGCGACGAGTCGTGGGAAACCACCACGTTCCGCCTGGCCGACTGGGACGATGCAGAGGCCCAAGAACTGTGGAACGAGTTCGATCGGGTGGAGAAAGCTCCCGCCGCCATCGAGCAGGGATGCACCAACGCCGGCCTGCTACAAGAACTGAAGCCGTGGCTGACGGAGTTCAACAAGCTGGGCACCCGCGGCAAACGCGCCATCGACCTGGCCCGCATCTACCGCGAAGGCAAGGACGATGCCCGGTTCTGGGCCCAATACGTGCAGAACCTCATGACGCCGGAAGCACGTGCCGCCTACAACGCCCACAAATCGGGCACGATGAAGCTGCAACCGTTCTACGAAAACCTCATGGACGATATGGGCGACGGATTCCTCACCAAGATGGTAGGCTACCAGCCGCAGATGTACAAAGGGGCAGGCTCCTTCCGCAACGCCGACAAGACCATCGCCAAGCTGATGTTCGACAACGACTCCACGACGTTCTACACCTCGGGCGTCAGCCAAAGGAAGGATTCCTGGATTGGCACGGACTTGGGCAGCGTCATCGACGTGAAGGAAATCCACATCCTGCAAGGCCGCAACTCGGTGGACGATGTGGACTACCTGGACCACGCCGCCCTGCAATACTCGACCGACGGACAGAACTGGACCACGCTGATAGACGACATGCAGAAGCAATACATCATTGACTGGAAAGGCGAACCCGTAAAGGCACGCTATGTGCGCCTGCTCCGCCTGGACTCCAAAAAGCAGAACTATGCCGCCGTGCGCACCTTCGACGTCAACCCGCTGCGCCTGGACAACATCGGCTTTGCCATCGAAGCTGCAGACGCGCAAAAGGCTCTCTATGCCTTCGACAAACGCCTGGCCACAACCTACGCCAACACTGGCACACTGGCCTTCGAGGTAGTACCCGGCACGAAGAGCTACACGCTGCTGATGAACCAGCCCGCCACCGGCGTCACGCTGAAGCAACTGGACAAGGACGGCAAGGTATTGGCTGAAACGACGCTCAACGCTCCTTTCGCCCAAGTGGAAGTGGCCGAAGAAGCCGTCAAGATGCAACTGGACGGCACGGTGGAAATCTTTGAGATTATCGCGAAGTAAGTCATCCCTATCCATTGAAATACGGAGGCACAAAGGCACGGTATTTTTCCCGTTGCGCTTTGTGCCTCTGTGTTTTTAGGGACGACCGGTGGGAGCATGGACTCCACCGAACATAAACAGGCAAACGAACAAACTTACATAGCTCATAAATATACGGTCATTCAGGTCACACTGATAGGTATAACCGTCTTCCACAAAGGTACGGGTATGCTCGTAATGGTTGACCTCCCAAGAGGTGTCGTCTTGGGCAAAGGCTGCAATGGCCGCACACAAGAACAAAATAAATAGATAAAGTCTCATAGCTAATTATTCGGGACGACCGATAGGGGTATGATTGCCTGCAAGTAAAATAAAATTCAGATGCTTGTCCTCTTCCGTTAGTTGAATATGCATTTTCTCTTTCATCTTCATCTCAATATCACGATAGTAAGACAAAGGTATTTTAGCACATGCATCAAAAACAAAGAAATTATAGCAAACTTCTTCCACTTTTCCTGTAATTGGGCTGATAAACAAGATAATCATAAAACTGTTATCTGCAATCCGTTGTGCCTCTTCTCGAGAAAAAGCTTGATCGATGATGCTCAACATGGCTTTGACGCTATTCTCATCCACTGGTGTAGATGACTCCAAATTCGTAGTAAAAATCTTCCCGGTACGTTTGTCAATCTGGTCGGCGTATGTCCATTTATTATCTTTGTTTTTAGTAGATGACAAAATATAAATTATGTTGTTATATGCCTAATTATTAGGTGTTTATATTTGCAAAAGTCCCTAAGAATCAGTATCTTTAAAGAAAAGTTTGACCGCTTTTTCGTATGAAGACAACTGACTTTAAGGACTTGGGCAAAGTTAACCAAATCCTTCCGATTATGCAAGAACA
>JAHLFO010000132.1 GCA_018883785.1 Candidatus Bacteroides intestinipullorum | reverse complement strand
TTGCCGCCGGCCTCGCGCACGCTGACGTTGAAGTTCTTGATGCGCGCGAAGTTCTTCTCCATCTCGTTCAGCTCGTGGTAGTGCGTGGCGAAGAGGGTGCGTGCCCGGGCCTTGGGATGCTCGTGGATGTACTCCACGATGGCCCAGGCGATGGAGATGCCGTCGTAGGTGGACGTACCGCGCCCCAGTTCGTCGAACAGCACGAGGCTGCGGGGCGAGAGGTTGTTGAGGATATTGGCCGCCTCGTTCATCTCGACCATGAAGGTGGATTCGCCCACGGAGATATTGTCGCTGGCACCCACGCGGGTGAATATCTTGTCCACCAGGCCGATGTGCGCGCGCTCTGCCGGGACGAAGCAGCCTATCTGCGCCATCAGCGTGATGAGGGCCGTCTGGCGCAGGAGGGCGGACTTACCGGCCATGTTCGGACCTGTGATGATGATAATCTGTTGTGTTTCGGTGTCCAGGCGGACATCGTTGGCAATGTAGGGCTCGCCTACGGGCAGCTGCTTCTCGATGACCGGGTGACGTCCCTGGCGGATGTCCAGCACGTCATCATCGGCCAGGACGGGGCGGATGTACTTGTTCTCCCGCGCCACGTTGGCGAAGGACAGGAGGCAGTCCAGTCGGGCCAGCTGGTTGGCGTCTATCTGCATGGGCGGGATGAACTCGACGAGCGACTGCACCAGGTCGGCAAACAGTTGCGTCTCCAGCGACAGTATCTTGTCCTCGGCGCCCAGTATCTTTTCCTCGTATTCCTTCAGTTCCTGCGTGATGTAGCGTTCGGCGTTGGCCAGGGTCTGCTTGCGTATCCACTCCTGGGGCACCTTGTCCTTGTGCGCGTTGCGCACCTCGATGTAGTAGCCGAAGACATTGTTGTAGCCTATTTTCAGGCTGGGGATGCCGGTCTGTTCGCTCTCGCGCTGCTGGATCTGGAGCAGGTAGTCCTTGCCGGAGTAGGCGATGCGGCGCAGTTCGTCCAGCTCGTCGTTGAAGCCGCTGCGGATGACGCCTCCCTTGTTGACCAGCAGGGGCGGGTCGTTGTTGATCTCGTGCTCGATACGGTCGCGCACGGACTGGCAGAGGTTCAGTTGCTCGCCGATGCGGTTCAGGCTGGCATTGTCCGCCTCCAGGCACGCCATC
Source organism: Candidatus Bacteroides intestinipullorum (assembly GCA_018883785.1). Classification (GTDB taxonomy): domain Bacteria; phylum Bacteroidota; class Bacteroidia; order Bacteroidales; family Bacteroidaceae; genus Bacteroides; species Bacteroides intestinipullorum. The sequence continues at coordinate 38,567 of JAHLFO010000132.1, read as the reverse complement.
TTGATGGGTTCGAGGGCTTGCAAGGCTCCCTTCAACGCCACTACCTCGCGGGGCGACACACGTCCCACGGCTACCTTGGAGAGGATGCGCTCCATGTCGCCCACCGGATGCAGCTGCTCTTCGATGAGCTGCCGGAAGTCGGGATGGCGGAAGAAGTAGTCCACCACGTCCAGCCGGTCGTTGATGGGTTTCAGGTCTTTGAGCGGGAAGAGCAGCCAACGTCTCATCAGTCGGGCGCCCATGGGGCTGATGGTCCGGTCGATGACGCCCAGCAGGCTGCTGCCCCCGTCGTTCATCGAGCCCGTCAGCTCCAGGCTGCGCACGGTGAATTTGTCCAGGCGTACATATTTCTCCTCCTCGATGCGGGCCAGGGAGGTGATATGCCCTATCTGCGTGTGCTGCGTCAGGATGAGGTATTGCAGGATGGCGCCTGCGGCGATGATGCCGTTCTTCAGGTGCTCCACGCCGAAGCCTTTCAGGTTCTTCACTTCGAAGTGCTTCAGCAGCTTCTCGCGGGCGGTGCTTTCGGTGAATACCCAGTCGTCCAGCTCGTAAGTGAAGAATTTACTGCCAAAATTCCCTTCGAACATCAGACGCTTGCCCCGCTCGAACAGCACCTCCTTGGGCGCGAAGTTGTTCAGCAGCTTGTCCACGTAGTCCGTCGTCCCTTCCGAAGTGAGGAACTCGCCCGTGGAGATGTCCAGGAAGGCCACGCCGCACGCCCCTTTGCCGAAGTGGACGGCAGCCAGGAAATTGTTCTCCTTATAATTCAATATATTGTCATTGATGGACACGCCCGGGGTCACCAGCTCGGTGATGCCGCGTTTCACCAGCTTCTTCGCCAGTTTGGGGTCTTCCAGCTGGTCGCAGATGGCCACGCGCTTGCCGGCCCGGATCAGTTTGGGCAGGTAGGTATCCAGGGCGTGATGCGGGAAGCCGGCCATTTCGATGGTCTGTCCCGCCTTGCCGTTGTTGCGCTTGGTCAGGGTGATGCCCAGGATTTCAGCGGCCACGACGGCATCGGTGGAATAGGTCTCGTAGAAGTCCCCGCAACGAAACAGCATCACGGCATCCGGGTGCTTGGCCTTGAGGTCGAGAAACTGCTTCATCATGGGGGTGAGGACTATATTCTTATCATTACTCATGAGGGAAAGTTTGCTTTAGTCCGGCAAACTTAGACAAAAATCCCCGATTATTCAGCCTGCTGCGAAAAAAAAATCCCATTATGCACTAGGGATGCCCTCCCTTCAAACGCTATTCGTATGAGAAAGGCAAAAAACAAGCATTATGAATAAAGAATTATTGTATCGTTTCTTCGAAGGCCGTGCATCGGCGGAAGAGATGAAAGCCATAAAGGAATGGAGCGAAAGCTCCGACGACAACCACCGGTCCCTGCTTCGGGAGCGGAGATTGTTCGATGCTATGCTTGTGCTGGGTTCCATGCTTTGAGACGTCCTTGATACGCGGATGCGTCAAAGTGTGCTCGTCCAGTAATCCCGAACAGCATGTTACCCTGGCTCCCAACCAAAAGACACGGATGCAGGATGGTCAGTTCGTGGTAGAAGACATCGAAGACTACGACGTCTACCGTTGGCGCGAAGGCCTCTACTGCTTCCATGAAAACCCCCTGGCCGACATCATGAAAGACTTGGAGAAATACTTCGACCTCGAAATCAGACTGGAAAATCCCCACCTGGCAGGCATCGTGCTGACCGGCAAGTTCCGTATACCCGAAGGCCTGGACTACATCCTGCGCGTGTTGCAGCTTGACGTGAACTTTACCTACCGCCGCGACGTGGAACAGAACATACTCTACATTAATTAACCATACTATCAAACCATCTAAAACAACCTGGAATCATGAGAAAGCCGACGTAAAAACAAACCGTTACCCGTAACCTTGCCAGCATCAACGTGCGCGGTACCACCACCATCGGCGAAGGTTCCAGCGGCTCCCCGCTTGTGCTGATTGACGGCGTGGAAGGCGACCTGAACTCGGTAGCCCCGCAAGACGTGGCCAGCATTTCCGTGCTGAAAGACGCGGCCGCCTCGTCCATCTACGGTTCGCGCGCACCGTTCGGCGTCATCCTCATCACCACCAAGTCCGGCAACGATGAAGGCAAGGTGACTGTCAGCTATAACAACAGTTTCCGCTTTGGCACACCTATCAATATGAACCACATGATGAACTCCGTGGACTTTGCCAGCTGGGTGAACGATGCCCATACAAACGGGGGAAACGGCGTATATTTCACCCCTGACCACATGGAGCAAATAGTAGCCTACCACAACGCCAAGCCCTACGGACCCGGTTCACGCATCACAGCCGACGGCGAAATCCTCTATTCCATAACCGACCGTGGCGATGGAAGCGGCCTATGGCAGGACGGCTACGCCTACGGTATCAATGACGAGGACTATTTCGACTTTATCTTCAAGAAATGGACCTTCTCGCAGGAGCATAACTTCAGCGTGAATGGCGGCACTAAAAAACTGAACTATTACGCTTCCTTCAACTTCCTGAACCAAGGCGGCTTCATCAATCTGGGCAACGAAGGACTGAACCGGTTCAACACGAACTTGAAGATTAATTCAGAAATCACCAGTTGGTTACGCTTCAACTATTCCGTCCGCTTCAGCAGACAGGACTATAAACGCCCCAGCAACCTGACCTCCACCTTGTACCAAGACATGGCCCGACAAGGATGGCCCACACTGCCCACGTATGACCGCAACGGCTACCTCTACTCTTCACCCTCCCCGTTGCTGGGATTGGCAGAAGGCGGAGAAGACCGTTGGCAGAACGACCGCATGAGCCACCAAGTCAACTTCATGATAGAGCCCATCAAGAACTGGATCACACATATCGATTTCAACTACAGCACCTACAGCAATGACCGCCACTGGGACAAACAGGCCTTGTACAATCACGATGTCAATGGCGACCCTGTATTAATCCAGGACATTGCCAGCTCCGGATCGGAAGTGCATGAAGGGCTTTACAAGACCAACTATTACAACTTCTCGGCCTACAGTGAATATACACACCTCTTCAACGAGGTACACAACCTGCACGTCATGGCCGGTTTCCAAGCCGAAGATTTGAAGGAGAGGCAATACGGCCTGACACGCGATGGTATCTTGTTCGAGGATAAATCGGAAGTTGACATGACCACAGGTTTAGGCCCTGATGGACAGGAAGTGCCGCCGTCCGTTTACGGCTCAACCGCCGAATGGTGTACAGCCGGATTCTTCGGCCGCGTGAACTACGCTTATAATGACAAATACCTGTTCGAAGCCAATGTACGCGCCGACGGAACATCCCGTTTCCGCTCCAACAACCGTTGGAAGGTATTCCCCTCTGCCTCTATCGGATGGAATATTGCTCGCGAGGCATTCTTCGAACCATGGGCTGATGTAGTCGGAATGCTCAAGCTGCGTGCCTCTTTCGGCTCATTGGGCAACCAAAATACGACCAATTGGTACCAAACTTATCAGACCATGAGCATAGGAGCCTCCAACGGCTATTGGCTGATGAACGGCCGGCAGCCCAACACGGCCTATGCACCTGCGCTGATATCGGAAGACCTGAGCTGGGAAAAGATACAGACCACCAACATCGGCCTGGACTGGGGCCTGCTGAACAACCGGCTGACCGGTTCGTTTGAATATTACATCCGCGATACCAAAGACATGGTAGGTTACGCTCCCGAACTGCCCAACATACTGGGTGCCACCGTGCCCGTCACCAACAACACCGACCTGCGCACCTCCGGTTGGGAACTGACGCTCAGCTGGAGAGACCAGCTCAAGAACGGACTGTCCTATGGCGTGGCCTTCAACCTGTCCGACGCACGCACCAAAATCACCCGCTATCTCAACAACCCGACCAACAGCATCTGGAGCTACATTGCCGGACGCTACACGGGTGAAATCTGGGGCTACACCACCGTGGGACTGGCACGCACCGACGAGGAAATGCAGCAACACCTGGCCACTCTGCCCAACGGCGGACAAGACGCTCTGGGTTCCGACTGGCGGGCAGGCGACATCATGTATGCCGACCTGAACGGCGACGGACGCATTTCCTCCGGCTCCGAAGTGCTGGGCGACACTGGAGACCTGTCCGTCATCGGCAACAGCACGCCACGCTTCCACTTCGGCCTTGACCTGAATGCTGCCTGGAAAGGATTCGACGTGCGCGCCTTCTTCCAAGGCATTATGAAGCGCGATGTCTGGCAAGGCGAAATGTACACCTTCGGCACCACCAACAGAGGGTTGTGGTGGAGTGCAGGCATAGACGCCGTAAGCGATTACTTCCGCAATGAAAACTCGTGGTCCGTACAGAACGGCTATCAGGAAGCCAACGTCGACAGCTATCTGCCACGTCCGTTGTACAGCAACAAAAACGAGCAGACACAAACCCGCTACCTGCAAAATGCCGCCTACATCCGTCTGAAGAACCTGCAGATTGGCTACACCATACCGGCTATCATCACCCGCCGCTGGAACATCGAGAACCTGCGAATTTACTTCTCCGGCGAGAACCTGTGGACACTGACAGGCGTGGACAAGCAATTCGACCCCGAGACCATCACCGGCGGTTATTACGGAGGAGCCTATCCGTTATCTAAAACACTATCGTTCGGATTAAACATCACCTTATAATATAAATGAAGAAGAAATGAAAAAATTTAGCATATTGTCAAGCGCATTGATACTCTCGGCCATGCTGGCCTCGTGTGAAGACTTCTTGGACAAGGAACCGCCCTCGTATGCGATTCCCGAAGACTATTACCGCTCGGAAGACCAGATTCAGGCTGCCGCCAACGCCTTCTACACCGACATAGTTCCCAACTTGCAGGGAGCTTTCTCTGACGACTATACCGACATACAAGCCGGACTCTCGGCCAACGGGATGTATGCCGAAGGCCAATGGCGAGTCGGCCTGGACAATGGCAACTGGGACTGGACGCTCGTCCGTAACATCAATTACTCGCTCAACACCTCGGTGCAACGCTATAAGAACGGCGAGGTAAAAGGCAGCCCGCAAAACATTGAGCAATACATCGGCGAGATGTACTTCTTCCGCGCCTACCGCTATTGGAGCATGTTGCGCAGTTGGGGCGACCTGCCCATTGTCACCGAAGCTATGCCCGACGATGAAGCCGTGTTGGTGGCTGCCAGCAAGCGCCGCCCGCGCAACGAAGTGGCACGCTTCATCATTGCCAACCTAGACACGGCACGTACTTATCTGAAAGACGGCTTCGACCCTGTGCGCAACCGCGTCTCAAGGGATGTGGCTACGTTGGTGAAGTCGCGCGTGGCCCTGTTCGAAGCTTCCTGGCTGGAGAACTTCAAGGACACCCCCTTCGTTCCCAACGGACCGGAATGGCCGGGCAAGAGCAAGGACTATAACGCCAACTACGAATATCCGTCGGGCAGCATCGACAACGAAGTGCGCTACTTCCTGGAAATAGCCGCCGAGAGCGCCGAAGAATTGGCCGAGAAATACAAGAACTCGCTCACCCGCAACACCGGCATCGTGCCCCAAAGCGAAGCCGACGACAATCCCTACTTTTACATGTTCGGCGCAGTAGACATGTCCGTCTACCCGGACATCCTGATGTGGCGCAGCTTTGACAAGAGCATTGTCACGAACAACACGGAAGTGATGGTACAGTTTGGCAACCACGGGGTAGGCGTAACGCGGAACGGCGTGGAGCGTTTCGTGATGAGCGATGGAAAGCCTTGGTATGCCGACCACGACGGCTTCACCTACGACGACTCCACTATCTCCGCTGTGCGCAAGAATGCCGATCCTCGCCTGTTCATCTTCCTGAAAGAACCGGGACAGAAGAACGTATTCCTGAACATGGAAGAGAACACTACACACGCCGTGCCCATCGAGCCCTATCCGGACATCCAGAACAGCAATGCGGAAAAAGCCTACAACATCGGATACGCCCTGCGCAAAGGCGGCACCTTCGACAAGGCCCTGTGTGAAAACTACCTGGCCTACAACGGCGCCATCTCCTTCCGCGCCACCGAAGCCCTGCTGAACTACATGGGAGCCCAATATCTGCTGACCCACGATATCAACTCCGGACACATCCTGGAGTATTGGAAAACGGTGCGTACCGCAGCCGGGTTCACTGGTAATGCCGTAGACCCCACCGTCACCATCGAGGCCACGGACATGGCCCGGGAACGCTCCGACTGGGCTTCGTACACCGCCGGACAGCAACTGACCGACCGTGTGCTCTACAACATCCGCCGCGAACGCTGCTGCGAACTCTTTGGCGAAGGATACCGCACGATGGACCTCTCCCGCTGGCGTTCGTACGACCAGATGCTGAAAGAGCCCTACCACGTGGAGGGATTCCACTTGTGGAACACTCCGATGGAAGACTGGTACACCAGTCTGGTGAGCGACGGCAGCGCATCGGCCAACGTCTCCTCGCCCTCGCTGAGCGAATACCTGCGTCCCTACGAGAAGAACATGACCTCCGGCAACCTGTACCGCAACGGATACATCTGGAAGATGGCACACTACCTGCAACCCATGCCTATCCGCCAGTTCTTGCTCACGGCCGACGACCACTCCTCCGTGGAACGCTCGCCGCTGTATCAGAATCCTTATTGGCCCACGCAGGCCGACCTGGCAGCTGAACAGTAAAGGTAGCCCACACAAAGGACTTGGTTCCAGTATGGGTGGAACCAAGTTTCATAGCTTCTGGAACCAAGTTCCATGACTACTGGAACCGGGTTCCGTGGCTACTGGAACCAACGATTGAATAATCCCCTTCATATCACTCCTTAAAGAGACATGAAACAGATACTACCTATCGCCCTTCTTTGCCTGGCCGGCGCCTTCACAAGCCTGTCGGCACAGCAGCAACGCCTGTTGGATGACGGCTGGCAATTCCAACGCCTGGAAACTGCCGCCCCCACGGGAGAAATCAGGAACCAAGGCAGCGACTGGGCCTCGCAATTCAACGTGGAGCACGTGCAAAGCACGCCACAGCAGGGACTGGCCGTACCCGCTGACACCCTGCGCCGGGAGTTCGCCCTGCTGGAACGGGGAACGTGGGAAACGGTATCGCTGCCCCACACCCCCTTCGTCGAACCCCTCGTGGTGCTGCACCAGTGGCAGGGCATCTGCTACTACCGCCGCCGGTTCAGCCTGCAGCCCGAAGAAGCGGGGAAACGCCTGTGGCTGGACTTCGAAGGCGCCATGCACCTGGCCGACGTGTGGGTGAACGGACAACACCTGGCCCAACACTTGGGCGGCTACACGCCCTTTGCCGTAGACGTGACGGACGTGGTGCGCACCGACCGCCCCAACGAGGTACTGGTACGCCTGGACAACCGCAACAATCCCCTCATCCCGCCGGGCAAGCCGCTGGAGACGCTTGACTTCTGCTACTACGGCGGCCTCTACCGAGACGTGCGCCTCGTGGCCAAGCCCGCCGTGCACATCACCGACCCCGTCATGGCCCGCCATACGGCCGGAGGAGGCATCTTCGTGACTTATCCCGAAGCCGATGAACGGGAAGCCCTCATACACATTGCTACCGAAGTGGCCAACACCACGTCCAAGACCCGGAAACCCACCCTGCGCCACACGCTCTATGAGTGGGACCGGCAGACAGGACGTGGACGCCGGGTGGCCGACGTGGAGGGCAGCCTCAAGCTGGCAGCAGGCGACACCGCCACGTGGCAGGCCGACATCCGGCTGGAGAATCCCCGTCTGTGGTCGCCCGACTCGCCCGCCCTCTACGTGCTGGAAACGGAAGTGGACGGCGACAAGGAAGGACGTGACCTGCGGGAAACCCGCATCGGCATCCGCCGCCTGGAGATGTCGCGCGAGAAAGGTTTCCTCATCAACGGCCGTCCCCTGCGCCTGGTGGGCACCAACCGCCACATGGAGTATCCCTACGTGGGCAACGCCCTGTCGGACAACGCCCAGTACCGTGACATCTACCAGATTAAGGCCAACGGCTTCAACGTCGTGCGCCTGGGCCACTACCCGCAGGATCCCTCCGTGCTGGACGCCTGCGACGAACTGGGCTTGCTGGCCATCGAGCCTATCCCCGGCTGGCAGTTCTTCAACAAGGACTCGGTCTTCATCCGCCATACCTACCAGGACGTGCGCGACCTGATCCGCCGCGACCGCAACCATCCGTCCATCATCCTGTGGGAGACCACCCTTAACGAATCGTGGCCGCCCAAGGAATGGAAAGACGGCGCGGTGCGGGTGGCCCACGAGGAATATCCCGGCGACCAGTGCTTCACCTCCGGCGACTCCTACGGCTATGACGGCTTCGACGTCTGCTACAATGACTGGGAGGAAGGCTTCAACCGCCCCAACCATACCCGGAAGCCGGGCTTCATCCGCGAATACTACGACTACGAGTTCGGCGGCCACTACAGCACCACCCGCATACGCCGGGGCGACGGGGACCGCGCCCTGCGGCAGAACGTGTGGAACGCCCAATGGTCGCTCAACCGCTACAATCCTTACTATCCCGCCACGATGGGCGCGGCCGTATGGAGCATGTACGACTACAACCGCGGCTGTTGTGACAACATCTGCTACAGCGGCGTGGCCGACGTGTTCCGTCTGCCCAAGTTCAGCCTGCCTTTCTTTCGCACACAGGTCAAGGCGGGGGCTGTTCTTCTGCCGGATGTCCGGATGCCACACGAGGTGTTCGTGGCCACGCATTGGCTGGAAGGCTCGTCGGACACGGTACAGGTGTTCGGCAACGTGGATGAAGTGGAACTGCGCCTCAACGGACGCACCGTGGCACGGAGGTGCCCCGACAACGGTCCGGACTCGCCCTATGTGTCCGCTCCCGACGGAGGCAACTGCCGCAACCTGGACTGCCCGCCCTTCACCTTCACCGGCGTGAAGTGGGAGGCCGGGACACTGGAGGCCGTCGATTATAAGGAAGGACGGGAGGTGGCTCGCCATGCGGTGAAGACGCCCGGCGAGGTATCGGCATTGCAAATTTCGTATTTCGAGAGCGGGAAGCCCGCTGCCAAGAATGACCTGCTGATAGTCTACGTCAGCCTCGTGGACAAGGACAGCACCTTGGCCTTCGGCGAGAACCGACGGGAAGTCACCCTGCACACCCAAAAGACATGGACGTTAGAGTAGCACAACATGAATACAAGACAATATAATAAGATAACAGCCGAGTGGTGAGCGACGAGCGTCGTCTACAGTAAACGGCGTGCGTCGTCTGCAATAACCCATATTATTCACCAATACAAACCTAAAAAAACAAACGTATGAAAGTGAGAAAACTATTACTTTCCGGTCTCCTGGCGTGCGGACTGCTGGCCACGTCCTGCTCCGCCCCCCAGGGAGAGCCGCACGACTTTGCCGTAGGCAACCAGACCTTCTTGCTCGACGGGAAGCCTTTCGTGGTGAAAGCCGCCGAAATGCACTACACGCGCATTCCCGCCGAATATTGGGAACACCGCATCGAGATGTGCAAGGCATTGGGCATGAACACCATCTGCATCTACGCCTTCTGGAACATCCACGAACAACGCCCCGGCGAATTCAACTTCGAGGGACAAAACGACATCGCCCGCTTCTGCCGCCTGGCACAGAAGCATGGCATGTACATTATCCTGCGGCCCGGACCCTACGTCTGCTCAGAGTGGGAAATGGGCGGACTGCCCTGGTGGCTGCTGAAGAAAAAGGATATCCAGCTGCGCACCAACGACCCCTACTTCCTGGAACGCACCAAGATTTACATGAACGAAGTGGGCAAACAACTGGCCGACCTGCAAGCACCCCGAGGCGGCAACATCATCATGGTGCAGGTGGAGAATGAATACGGAGGCTATGCCGTGGACAAGGAATACATCGCCAACATCCGCGACATCGTGAAGGGGGCCGGCTTTACGGACGTGCCCCTGTTCCAATGCGACTGGAGCTCTACCTTCCAGCTGAATGGGTTGGGTGACCTGCTGTGGACCATCAACTTCGGCACGGGCGCCAACATCGATGCCCAGTTCAAGGCCCTGCGCGAGGCACGTCCCGAGACGCCCCTGATGTGCAGCGAGTTCTGGAGCGGATGGTTCGACCACTGGGGACGTCGCCACGAGACGCGCGACGCCGAGACGATGGTGGCAGGCATCCGCGACATGCTGGACCGCGGCATCTCCTTCTCGCTTTACATGGCCCACGGAGGCACCACCTTTGGACATTGGGGAGGCGCCAACTGCCCGCCCTACTCGGCCATGTGCAGCTCGTATGACTACGACGCTCCCATCAGCGAGGCCGGATGGGCCACCCCGAAATACTATAAGCTGCGCGACCTGCTGATGCAGTATGCCGATTCGGGACAGGTCATCCCCAATGTGCCGCAACCCCTGCCCGTCATAGAGATACCTACCATCCGCTTGGAGGAAGTGGCACCTTTGTTCGACAACCTGCCCGAACCCCAGACGACCGACAGCATACAACCTATGGAAGCCTTTGACCAAGGTTGGGGAACCATCCTCTACCGCACTATCCTGCCGCAAGACGTGGCCGAAGGCACTGTCCTCCTCGTGGACGAAGCCCACGACTGGGCACAGATTTTTGCCGACGGCAAACTGCTGGGACGCATGGATCGCCGCCGCGGCGACAACAGCCTGCCGCTGCCCGCCTTGAAACAGGGAACACAGCTGGACATCCTGGTGGAGGCTATGGGGCGCGTCAACTTCGACCGAGCCATCCACGACCGCAAGGGAATCACCGAACGGGTGGAACTGCTGACCGACGACTAACATCAGACGCTGAAGAACTGGCAGGTGTACAGTTTCCCCAACGATGCCGACTTTGCCGCACAGAAGAACTTCAATAAAGGCGACAAGTTGGACGGTCCCGCCTACTACCGCGCCACTTTCGACCTGGAGGAAACGGGAGACGTCTTCCTGGACATGCAGACTTTTTGCAAAAATAACACAAATACAATAAGAAAGTGTTGTGAAATAAAATTTTAACTATTCCTCTTCCTTCGATCCATGTCGGTTCAAGTCGTCACAGACGGCTCTCCTTTCCTGCAAAGCAGGGGGGCACATCGGTTAACGAATGTAGTCAAGGCATAAAACATGTTATATAACACATTCTTTCCGCCTGAATATTTGCAGATATGCCAGAAAGCCGTACCTTTGTCATGTGTTTTTCATAGTATTAGATTTAAGGTTAACAAAGGTTGGGCTCAGCGGAGCCCTTTTTTTATGCCCTTACGTCAGCATTTTCGGGTGGATATAAAAAAAGAGGACGCATCTGCACGACGCATCCTCTTCGGAGGGGGAATGGATTTTGAAATGAGGTTGGACTACCAAGATTCGAACTTGGACAAACAGAACCAAAATCTGTTGTGCTACCATTACACCATAGTCCAAACACAAGGCTTTCTGTTAAAAAGCGGTGCAAAGATAGGAGGTTGTGGGGAAATCTGCAAACATTTGACCGTTTTTTTTTAGCAAAAAGGCGCGAATTACGCGAAAATGCACGGATTCTAATGAAAATCTGCCCGTACAGTCCGCGTAATCCGCGCCAGATTATCTTTTAGTCACAGCAAGGGATTTACTTCGCAATCACCAAGTAATAGTTCTTCTTGCCGCGCTGTACCAGCAGGTACTTGTCGTCCAGCAGGTCGTTGGTGTTGACGATCTGGTCGAAAGCCGTCAGTTTCTCTTTGTTCAGGGACACGCCGCCGCCTTGTACCAGCTTGCGCATTTCGCCCTTGGAGGAGAAGATGGGCGCGTTTTCTACGAAGAGATCCACGGCCTTCACGCCAGCGCCCAGGGCATCGCGTGATACCTCGAATTGGGGTACACCCTCGAAGACGGAGAGCAACGTCTGCTCGTCCAGCTTCTTCAGGGCATCGCTCGTGCCGCCGCCGAAGAGGATGTTCGATGCCTCCACGGCTGCATTGTAGTCGTCCTCGGAGTGTACCATGATGGTCACTTCCTTGGCCAGACGTTTCTGGAGGACGCGCAGGTGCGGAGCCTCGGTGTGCTGGGCGGTCAGTGCCTCAATCTCTTCCTTGGGCAGGGCGGTGAAAATCTTGATGTAGCGGGCGGCGTCCTCGTCGCTCACGTTGAGCCAGAATTGGTAGAACTTGTAGGGCGACGTGTAGCGCGGGTCGAGCCATACGTTGCCGCTCTCTGTTTTGCCGAACTTGCCGCCGTCGGCCTTGGTGATGAGGGGGCAGGTCAGGGCAAATGCTTCACCTCCGTTGGTGCGGCGGATCAGCTCGGCACCCGTGGTGATGTTGCCCCACTGGTCGCTGCCACCCATCTGGAGCTTGCAGCCCTTGGTCTCGTAGAGGTGGAGGAAGTCATAGCCCTGCAAGAGTTGGTAGGTAAATTCCGTAAAAGAGAGGCCGTCGCGTGCCTCGCCGTTCAGGCGTTTCTTCACGCTGTCCTTGGCCATCATGTAGTTGACGGTGATGTGCTTGCCCACCTCGCGGGCGAAGTCCAGGAAGGTAAAGTCCTTCATCCAGTCGTAGTTGTTCACCAGTTCGGCATGGTTGGGCGCGTCCGAGTCGAAGTCCAAGAACTTGGAGAGCTGCTTCTTCATGCCTTCGATGTTGTGTTGCAGCACCTCCTCGGTCAGCAGGTTGCGCTCCTGCGACTTGCCTGAGGGATCGCCAATCATGCCCGTGGCACCGCCGATGAGTGCCAGCGGCTTGTGCCCGCAACGCTGGAAGTGGCGCAGGATCATCACGCTGCACAGGTGGCCGATGTGCAGGGAGTCGGCCGTCGGGTCAAAGCCGATGTAAGCAGTCACTTGTTCCTTGGCCAGCAGCTCTTCCGTGCCGGGCATCATGTCGTGGAGCATGCCACGCCATCTTAATTCTTCTACAAAATTCATCGAATGAGTATCTGTTTATAGGTTTAATTGTATATTGTGCGCAAAAGTACGACACTTTATCCGAAGAAGCAACCTTAGCGGAGGGAAAATTGATGAAAGAAAACGGATTGCACGTTGGCACGGACGGCTTCGCAAAGGTCGGCGAGGGGAATCTGGCGCGCGGCGGCCACCCTTGCATAAATCTCGGCTATGGGCACGGGGCTTTCGTCTGTTTCGATGAGAAGGCGGGACATGGGCGTCGTCCGGATGGCTTCTTCTTGGAATTTCGCGCCGAAGGAGAGGAATAGACCGTGATGCAACAACTCCTCGGCCAGCTGCGCTTTCCCGCGGAATCCATGAACCAGCCAAGGCATCCGTGGGTTCATCCTCTTTTTCAGGCGGAGCAAACCGTCGGTGGCCTTCACCAGATGTACAATCAAGGGTTTGCCCACCGTCTCGGCAATCGCTGCCTGACGCACAAAGGCCGCTTCCTGCAACTCCATCGGTGCCGTTGCCAGCTTGTCCAATCCTGCTTCGCCCACGGCCAACACTTGTGGATGGCCCGCCATGGCTTGAAGCTCTTTCCAAGCCTCCTGCGGCACTTCATCGGGCAACGACCAAGGATGGATTCCCACCGAATACCATCCTTCCGGGCCGGGCGCGAAGCTGTCCGGCGAGCAATTGACGATGCAGGCCTTGCCGGCCTCTATAGGACTGTGGTGTGTATGAATATCAAAATAAGCATTCATGGGTGGGGAGGGAAGGTCAAGGCACCGGGTCATATCCGGATCCACCCCAAGGATGGCAGCGCAACAGACGCCGCACGGCCAGATACAGTCCTTTGAAAGGCCCGTGTTTCCGGATGGCCTCGATGGCATATTGCGAGCAAGTGGGGGTAAAACGGCAGGAGGGCGGCGTCAGGGGGGAGATGCACTTCTGGTAGAAATAGATAGGAAGCAACAAGAGGGAAGACAGCATTTTCAGCACCCGTTTCATTCCTTCGCGCCTCCCGTCTCTTCGCAGACTTTTGGTGCGGCCAAAGTCTCGGCGATGCGTTGCAAGGCCGTCCGCATGCGTCCCGTGATGACTTCCGAGTCGGCTATCCGGTCGGACAGGTAAATGAAGGCGATGGCCACGTGGCACCCCGCCTGCTCCACCGCTTCGAGCAACGGCTGCTTGTTCAGGCGATACGCCTCGCGTACTTGGCGCTTCACCCGGTTGCGCTTCACCGCCCGCTTGAATCGGCGTTTCGACACGCTGACCAGGATGGATGCGGGCGCACTCAGTTCCTCCACGGGCAGCCAGACTACCCGCAAAGGAAATAGAGAAAATGAGCGGGAACCTCCCGCAAACATTTTCTCTATCACTTTCTTCCTGTTCAGCCGTTCGGCTTTATGCAGTGTATTTATCATTCAGCAAGGTGTATTCCGCAGGCGACAAGGCCGGGAATTTATTTTTCTTTGTTATTCTCCCGGATGAACATGTCGAGCGCAGCCGTCATCGAAGGAGCCTGTACGCTGGGAGCTTCCAAGTCGAGTCGCAGGCCGGCATCGCGTACGGCCTGTGCCGTGGTGCTGCCGAAAGTGCCGATCTTGATGTCTTTCTGCTCGAAGTTGGGGAAATTCTTCTTCAACGAGCTTACGCCGGCAGGGCTGAAGAAGACCAGCATGTCGTAGTCGAACTCCTCGCCCGGCTTGAAGTCATTGCTTACCGTGCGGTACATCACCACTTCGGTGTGCTGGATTTTGTTCTTGTCCAGCAAGTTCTTGATGTCATCGTTGTGTACGTCCGACATGGGCACAAGATACTTCTCGCTCTTGTGCTTGACGATGGCCGGCAACAAGTCATCAAATTTACCCGTACTGCCAAAGAAAATTTTCCGCTTGCGGTACTGTACATACTTCTGGATGTAGAGTGCGATGGCTTCCGTCACACAGAAATACTTCATGGTTTCGGGGATGGTCACACGCAACTCCGTACAAAGATTGAAAAAGTGGTCGATGGCGTGGCGTGATGTGAAGACAACGGCTGTATGGTCAAGAATAGAAACCTTTTGTTGTCTGAACTCTTTGGCCGTCAGGCTTTCCACTTTAATAAACGGGCGAAAATCTATTTTCACACCGTACTTTTCGGCGATGTCGTAGTAAGGTGACTTTTCGGAAGTCGGCTTAGGCTGCGACACAAGTACTTTTCTGATCTTCAATGTCCTAATAATTTATTGTCCAGTAATCATTCAACTGCACCAACCCTCGATACAACATGAGGCAAGGGATGATTTCCACGGCGCAAAAGTACAAAATTAAAAAGAAACTGCCATACAAATTGCTGCAAAAAAGCTTTAACCACTTATAGAATGCCAGTATTTTAAGGAAAAGGAACAAAACAGCCCCGATTATTATCTTAATTTCAAGTTTCGGGTTAAAGTAGACAATAAACAATACAGACAGAAACAAGGCGAATCCCAAGTAATAAATGAGCGTGGAATAAGCTTCAATCCATCGCCGGGTTTTCTCTCTGTCAAGAAAAACCCAACCCAGGAAGAGGTAGAGCAGCCACTTGGCGAACAGGTATCCTCCACACACCGCGGCATACACGCCTACCAGCTTCCATGTAGATTGTCCGGCCAACAAGGCGGGCTGGATTGTGCCGAAGCAGACGAACAGGTACATGCCCACCATCACGCACGTCTGCAACACGAGCAGTGACAGATGGCGTATGTCTCCTCCCGTCGTATCCGAAAAGATACTGGCACGTTCGCGATGTAGCAGGAAGTCATGTCCCATTTGGAGTAAATAGTTCCGGCTGCGCGACAAGACGTATGCTGAGAGGAAGAAGCATCCCAGCAACAGGATCGTCACCACCTCGTCCATGCGGAAGGTATAGGGTATCGGCATTCCTCCCGTTACCGTTGTCAGCAGATTGTTCATCATAAAGCGGCAAACTTACGGATGGAGGCATCCCAGCGGGGCAGGCTGGTTGCCAGTTCCACGGCTTCCTGAGGCGAACGGGCCACCTGCCAGAGTCCGGCGTGGCGCACCCCCATGAAGTGCTCGCCAATGGCTCGGTCGAACATGGCCAGCAGGGGATCGTAATATCCTTTCAGGTTCAGTATGACAATGGGATTCAGATAAAGGCCCAACTGCTTCCACGTGATGGCTTCCAGCAGCTCTTCCAGCGTGCCGCATCCACCGGGCAGGGCTATGACGGCATCGGCCAGGCGCAGCATTGTCCGCTTGCGTTCGTGCATGTCTTCCGTCACGATCAGTTCGCTCAGGCCCGTGTGGTGCCACCTCTGCTCTACCATGAAGCGGGGAATGACACCTGTCACCCGCCCGCCTGCGGCCAGGGCGGCATCGCTCACGGTGCCCATCAAGCCCATGTTGCCTGCCCCGTTCACCACGCGGATGCCGCGGCTGCCCAGCAGGGTGCCCAGGCAGCGCGCGGCCTCCGTATAGGCGGGGTCTATCTTGGTGCTTGAAGCACAGTAGACACAAACGGTTTTCATTGCAGTCCGAAGGCTTCTTTTACCTTGTCCACGTAATCCAGCTTTTCCCACGTGAAGAGTTCCACCTCCACGTCCTTGTTGCCCTCGTAGCGGCTGCGGAAGTGCTTCACCACCGTCTGCGGTTCGCGGCCCATGTGGCCGTATGCGGCGGTCTCCAGGTAGATGGGGTTACGCAGTTTCAGGCGGTCTTCGATGGCTTTGGGGCGGAGGTCAAACAGCTGGTCAATCTTCCGGGCGATCTCGCCATCGGTCATGTTCACGCGGCTGCGGCCGTAGGTGTTGACATAGATGCTGATGGGACGGGCCACGCCGATGGCATAGCTGAGCTGTACCAGTATTTCATCGGCCACGCCGGCTGCTACCAGGTTCTTGGCGATGTGGCGGGCGGCGTAGGCTGCCGAGCGGTCTACCTTCGAGGGATCCTTGCCGGAGAAGGCGCCGCCACCGTGTGCGCCCTTGCCGCCGTAGGTGTCGACAATGATCTTGCGTCCCGTCAGGCCGGTGTCTCCGTGAGGACCACCGATGACGAACTTGCCCGTAGGGTTGACGAAGTATTTTATCTGGTCGTTGAACAGGGCCAGCACTTGGGGAGCGTGTATGGAGGCGATGACACGGGGCATCAGCGTGTGGATGACGTCGTAGCGGATGATGGCCAGCATCTCCTCGTCAGCCTTCAGCTGGGCTTCGGGCGTGTCGTTGGCAGGCTGGATAAACTCATCGTGCTGGGTGGATACGACGATGGTGTCGATGCGCACGGGCGTGCCGTTGTCGTCATACTCGATGGTCACCTGGCTCTTCGAGTCGGGGCGCAGGTAGGTCATTTGCTTGCCTTCGCGGCGGATGTCGGCCAGCACTTGGAGGATGCGGTGTGCCAGGTCGAGAGACAGCGGCATGTAGTTCTCCGTCTCGTTGGTGGCATAGCCGAACATCATGCCTTGGTCGCCAGCGCCTTGGTCCATGGGGTCTTGACGCTCCACGCCGCGGTTGATGTCGGGGCTTTGCTCGTGGATGGCGCTAAGGACGCCGCACGAATTGCTCTCGAACATGTATTCGCCTTTGGTGTAGCCAATTTTTTTGATGACTTCGCGGGCAATGAGCGGCATGTCCACGTAGGCTTTGGTTTTCACTTCACCGGCCAGCACTACCTGTCCGGTAGTCACCAGCGTTTCGCAAGCTACTTTCGAACTGGGGTCGTAGGCCAGCAGTTTGTCAAGCACAGCGTCCGATATTTGGTCGGCCACTTTGTCGGGGTGTCCCTCAGACACCGATTCGGATGTGAATAAGTATCCCATTTCTTTAGGAATTAAATAATTAAGAATTAGAAATCAAATCGAGGTGAAAGAGGGGAGTAGATGTATCGGACCGCCTTTGCGGAGTCTCCGTTGTCAGAAAAGGATGTGTTTTAGCATTTTTTTCCGTGGTTGCAAGCTACTCAAATCTTTCCACCTTTGTTATTCGGGCGCAAAGATAGGAAGTTTCCGGCGAACCGTCTCAAAAAATCACAGACATTAACACAATCCTTGCCCTTTCATACGTCGCCCGCAACGTGGTAATAACCAGCCCTTAGGCGCAGGCTTGCCCGCCCGCGAGCTCAAGCCCGTGCGCCCGTGGACGCAAGCCCGCCCGTCCACGGGCCGGAACGTCTCCGTCCGAATCCAAGCTATAAGTCATTCAAATGGCGGATCACTTCGGGGGCAATCTCGGCCAAGGGCCGCAACACGAAGTCGCGCAAGTGCATCAACGGATGGGGCAGCCGCAACCGGGGCGTGTCCATGCGGACAAGCGCGCCGGTATCGTCAAAGCCGAGCAGCAGGTCGATGTCTATCAGCCGGTCGGCATACACGCCGTCCACGGATTTGTGTTGCCGGCCCATCATGCGCTCGATTTCTTGGGTCTGTTCCAAAACCTCCAGAGGAGTCAGAGGCGTGTGCAATCCGGCTACAGCATTCAGGAACGCATTGTCCGATGTGAACCCCCAAGGCTCAGTGGCATAAAAAGCGGACAGGGAATCCACCTTCCCTATCCGCTCTTCCAACAGGCGGACCGCCGTGCGCAAGTTCTTCTCCTTGTCGCCGAGGTTCGTCCCAAGACTGAGATAGTATCTCATCATTTGTCCGTAATAAGCATCGCGTCGCCATACGTGCCGAAGCGGTAATCTTCCTTCAGGGCTACATCGTAGGCGTTCATCACCTCGTCATATCCGCCGAAGGCTGCCACGATCATCAGCAGCGTGGACAGCGGCATCTGGAAGTTGGCTACCATGGCATTGGCCACGGTGAAGTCGTAGGGCGGGAAGATGAATTTGTTGGTCCAGCCGTCGTAGGGTTTCAGGTGGCCGTCGGTGCTGACGGTGCTCTCGATGGCACGCATCACTGTGGTGCCCACGGCGCATACCTGGCGGTTTTCATCCTTGGCGCGGTTGACGATGGACACGGCCTTTTCGTCCACAATCATCTGTTCGGAGTCCGTCTTGTGCTTGGTCAGGTCCTCCACGTCTATCTCGCGGAAGTTGCCCAAGCCGGCGTGCAGGGTGATGAAGGCGAAGTTGATGCCTTTGATTTCCATGCGCTTCATCAATTCGCGGCTGAAGTGCAGGTTGGCAGTCGGAGCCGTCACGGCACCTTCGTGGCAGGCAAAGATGGACTGGAAACGCTCGGCATCTTCCGGTTCCACAGGACGGTTGATGATGCTGTGGGGCAGGGGAGTCTCGCCCAGGGCGTAGAGTGCCTTCTTGAACTCGTCGTGCGGGCCGTCATAGAGGAAGCGCAGGGTGCGGCCGCGCGAGGTGGTGTTGTCTATCACTTCGGCCACCATCGAATCGTCTTCGCCGAAATAGAGCTTGTTGCCGATGCGGATCTTGCGGGCGGGATCCACCAGCACGTCCCACAGGCGCAGCTCCTCGTTCAGCTCGCGCAGCAGGAAGACTTCGATGCGTGCACCGGTCTTTTCCTTGTTGCCGTAGAGGCGGGCGGGGAACACCTTCGTGTCGTTGAAGATGAAGACGTCTTGGTCGTCAAAGTATTCCAGGATGTCCTTGAAGATGCGGTGCTCTATCTCGCCCGTCTTGCGGTGGAGCACCATCAGGCGCGCTTCGTCCCTGTACTTTGCGGGGTGCAGGGCGATTTTCTCTTCGGGAAGCTTGAACTTGAATTGTGACAGTTTCATATCAGTGGTTAGTGATTAGTGGTTAATGATTAATTTTCAATTATCAGTGGTTCATTGTCCAATGCGTCTACCCATTCGCGGAACGTCCGCGGGTCGAGGCAGTCTTCCACGCGGACATCTCCCACCCGCGTGCGGCGCAAGGCCGTCAGGTGGGCGCCGCTGTGCAGGGCCTCGCCGATGTCGCGGGCCAAGGCGCGGATATAGGTGCCTTTGCTGCACACCACGCGGATGGTGATCTCCGGCACATACAAGCGGCAGTCCAGCAACTCTATTTCATCTATAACAAGTAGCTTGGGCCGAAGGTTCACTTCTTCGCCCCGGCGGGCCAGGTCGTAGGCCCGCTCTCCATTGACCATGCAGGCAGAGAAGGCGGGCGGCGTCTGCCAGATTTCGCCTGTAAACCGCGGCAAGGTCTCCTCCACCAGTTCGCGCGTGATGTGTGCCGTGGGATAGGTAGCATCCACCTCGTGCTC
Organism: Candidatus Bacteroides intestinipullorum; assembly: GCA_018883785.1. Lineage (GTDB taxonomy): Bacteria > Bacteroidota > Bacteroidia > Bacteroidales > Bacteroidaceae > Bacteroides > Bacteroides intestinipullorum. The sequence goes on along the minus strand of JAHLFO010000132.1, from coordinate 18,556 downwards.
CAGGTCATAACTGGGAGTCGTAGCACCCAGCCGTAAGGTAGCCACATATTCCTTGGTGTGATACTGGAACTCCTCGATACGTTTCGTCGCCTTGCCCGTGCAGACAATCATCACGCCCGTAGCCAGCGGATCCAGCGTACCCGCATGACCCACTTTCAGCTTCTTCACGCCCAGGTGTCGGCAGAGGTGGTAGCGCACGTGCCCCACCACCTTGAACGAAGTCCAGCCCAGCGGCTTGTCGAAATACAATACTTCGCCTTCCTTGAAGTCCATCATGCCATTTCCAATGAATGTCCCGTCAGCAGCAAGGCCAGGATGGCGACACCCACGATGATGCGATACCAGCCAAAGGCTTTGAACCCGTATTTCGTGACGAAACTGATGAAAAACTTAATGGCCAGCATGGCCACCACAAACGCCACTACATTGCCCACGAACAAGGCAGGCAGGTTGTTGACGATAATCTCCGTGCCGCCGTCCATGAAAAGCTTCAGCATCTTATAGCCCATGGCGGCAAACATGGTGGGCACGGCCAGGAAGAACGAGAACTCGGCGGCAGCCTTGCGCGTCAGCTTCTGCGCCATGCCGCCCACGATGGTGGCCATGGAGCGCGACACGCCCGGTATCATCGAGATGCACTGGAACATGCCTATCCAGAAGGCACGCCGCTCTGTCAGCTTGGTCTGTTCGCTGCCTTTATTGAATATACGGTCGCAGAACAGCATGAACACACCGCCCACGATGAGCATAACGGCTACCACGACAACACTCTCCAGCATGGCGTCGATGAAGTCGCTGCACAGCAAGCCCAGCACCGCAGCCGGGATGAAAGCCACCAGCAGCTTCCAATAGAAGTCGTACTTGTGCAGGAAGCGTTTCAGTGGGGTAGCTCCTTCGGGGGCCGGCGTGTGGTTCAGTCGGAAGAACCGTTTCCAATAGAGTACCACTACCGACAGGATAGCGCCGAATTGTATAATAAAGGTGAATGCCTTGACAAACTCCGTGCTCTCCACGCCCAAGACATTCTGCGTGATAATCATGTGGCCTGTGGACGAGACAGGCAGGAACTCCGTCAGTCCCTCTACGATGGCAATGATGATGGTTTCCCAAATGGTCAAATCTCCCATTTCCGAATGAAAAATTAAAAATGAAAAATGAAGGAAAGGAGTGAGAGGAAGTTATTCCAATCCACTCTTTTTGGGGCGGCGCACCACGGCATAAATGATGGATACGAAGCCCAGTAAGCAAATGACGGGTGCCACCTTGATGCGGCGTACGCTGAAGATGTCTGGCTCAAAGTGCGTGGGTGAGGACGAAGGCCCCGTCATCAACACGAAACCCACTATCACCACTGCCATGCCCACGGCCAGCAGGATGAAATTGGTTTTGTCAAAAGCAAATTTTTCTCTGTTCACTTTGTTAATGATTAATGGTTAATTATCAATTCTCAATTGTCAATAGTCAACTGTTATTTACCTGTATAACGCTTCTGTCCGCATCCGCAGGTACTTGTTGATGGAGAGCAAGGCGCAGAAGCAAGTGATCAGCACGCCTGCCACCAGCACCGCAGCCGCTACCAGGCCCATCACCTCGGACGTCACCACCTCTACCAGACCTGGTTCGCTGGTCACCAGCCAGCCGGCCAAGCCCCATAGTGCGGCGTCGGCCAGCAAGCCGGCAAACAGCCCCACCCAGAAGTTGCGCCACAGGAAGGGTCGTCGGATGAATCCCCAGCCGGCTCCCACCAGTTGCATGGTGTGTATCAGGAATCGCTTGGCGTAGATGGTCAGCTTGATGGTATTGTTGATCAGGGCGAAGGAGATCAGCAGCAACAAGGCGGCCAGTCCCAGCAGCAGGAGGCTGATGCGGCCGATATTCTTGTTGATAGCGTCTATCAGCTCTTGCTGGTAGACGATGTCCTTGATGTGGCTTTCCTGTCCCAGTAGTTTTTCTATCCGTTCGATGCTGTCCGTATTGGCGTAGGCCGACTTGAGGCGGATCTCCAGCGAAGCCCTCAGTGGGTTGAAGCCTGCGAACCTCCGGGGGTCGATGCCCATCTCGCGGACGTAGTCCTTCAAGGCGTCTTCTTTCGAGATGTAGGTCATTTCCTTCACGAAGGGTTGCTTCTCCAGCGAGCGTTGCAGGCGCAGGATGTCGCGGTTGTCCATCCCGTCGTCCAGCACCAGGGAGAAGTTGATATTCTCGCGGACGTAGACGGACAGGTTGCGGGCGGTCAGCACAAAGAACAGCACCATGCCCAGCAGCAACAGGACCAGCGTCGTGCTGATGGTGGCCGTCACGAATTGCATGTCGAACATGGATACCGCGTTATTTCCGTTTTTCTTTCCCATAAATTCCGCCTCTCCTCAATTATCCTTTTTTCTTCCGGAATACGTAAATCATGGAACTGCTGCGTTCCTTTCCAGCCAATGCGCTCAGCCAGGCCAGCGTGCCGGTCCACAGCCCGCGTACAAAGGGCAATCGGTGGTGCAGGTACCGTTCCGTCAGCATCGACACGTAGAAGGCATCAAAAGGCATGGGGTAGCGTTCGGCCAGGATGAAGCCGTGCTTGGTACCAAATTGCTGGATGGTGGAGGGCGTGAAATGCCACAGGTGGCGCGGCACGTCATAGGCCGCCCAATACGGGCCATACTTGCGCGCATCGAACGACGAACAGTTGGGCACCGCCACGATCAGCACGCCCCGTGCATCAAGCAAGCGGCGCAGTTGTTCCCACGTCTCGTTGAGGTGCTCCAGATGCTCCATCACATGCCACAGGGTGATGACGTCGAATCCTCCGTCGGGCAACGTCGGCAATACATGGTCGGGCAGTACGTCCAGGCCAAAGTGTTCCTTGGCGAAGATGCGTGCGCCGCCGTTCTTCTCCACTGCCCGCACTTGCCAACCGCGCTCTTCCATGGCGTGGGCAAAGTAGCCCGTGCCCGTGCCGATGTCCAGCAGGCGGCCTGTCGTGCGGTGTGCTTCGCGCATCACCAGCCGTGCCTTGCGGCCCAGCATGTAGGCGCGTACCCAGTGGTAGACGGTGTTCACCAGTCCCCGCCGGGTGTCGGAATGCGAAATGTAGTCAGGGGTTTCGTAATAGCGTCCTATCTCCGCTTCGGTGGGAAAGTCCTGTGTGAAGAGGAAGCCGCAATCCCGACACCGGCACAAGTGGAACACTTCGCCCGATGCCGAATGATCCACACACGTCAGCGTGCGCTCCAATTGCGTGCCCCCACATAGCGGGCAGGATTTTAGGAAGACTCTATTCATCACGTATCAGCTCAGAAAAAAAGATTTTGCGGTCCCCGCCGAAGGCAGGAGCCGCAGTAACCCCAAATTTGGTGCAAAGTAATAAATAAAATATGAGTTATAGGATACACGTTAAGGAGATTTAACCAGAAACCCTCCTCTTAAAAATAAGGAAGGCTACTTTCACAAGCCGCCTTCCCTACTCTTAACTGAATAATGCCATGTAAGAACATATTCGCTAAGAAAAATACAAGTTGAATTTAATTCCATTCGTTAGGGATGGACGGACCAGCTTGCGACCCGGTATAACAAAAACGTGGGTCGTCTTGTTGTCCGTCCCACGATTCGAGGCTCTAGCATTGCCCATTGTAGTCGAACAGACAACGTCAGAGCCCACGCCGATATGAATATACACAAGCCTCGCCCGATGCACCTCTCCTAAAAATATAGGATACCCGTGTGCCCGAACACAATCAGTTCGGGCCGGCAGGATACACCGCTGGCTGCGATATATATCACACCCGGGGCATCTACCGTTGCTATGTCCAAGACTACAAGTCCGTAATTTGCTAGATTCCGAATCGTCCCGAACAAAGCGTAAGTAAACGCCTTTCATTATGTCTTAACTCTCATTTCCACCCAAAGCCCGCTTTGTCTGGATTCATATATCACTTTCCCACACTTGGCACGGCACTGGCTGCCACAAAAGGCCAGAGAGTCTGGGTGCAAATGTATGCAAAAATCTGATACTGAAGAAAGATTCATAGAAAAAACTAAATGATAGTGGGAAAAAATCGAGATCTTACGCTTTTTTTCTCTCCACCGGGAGGATGAAGAGAAAACGGGCCCCCTTTGTATAGGTGTGGTCGTAGGTCACCTCGCCATTCAGGATTTGAGCGATATTACGACAGATATTCAAGCCCAATCCGGTGCCTTGCTTGAAGCAATCCACCTTGGTGAACTGATTGAATATGATATCCACTTTGTCGGGCGGCACGCCGGGGCCGGTATCAGCCACGGAAAACACGATGTTGCCCGGCTTTTCCGAAAGCGAGCATCCCACGACAATTTCTCCTGTCTGCGTGAATTTCACGGCATTGGTCAGGAAGTTGATGAGCACTTGCTTCAAACGTGACTCGTCCGTATCCAATGTGTATTCATCGGGCACTTCCGTGAGAAAGCGCAATCCTACGCTTTCCGGCACCCGGTGCCGCACGGCATCCATAGCCATGCGGCAAGCGTCGTTGCAACGGCAAGGTGCGATATGCGCCACGTATTTCTCGCTTTCCAAACCAGCCAGATCCAAGATGTCGTTGACCAACGTGGTCAACAATTCGGAATTGTGCAGGATGATATGGCTGAATTCATTTTTCTCGCTCTCGCTGAAATCCGAATCAGAAGTGGCCAACAGTTGCGAGAATCCTACGATAGCATTCAGCGGGGTACGTATCTCATGGCTCATGTTGTGGATAAACAGGGTCTTCATGCGGTTGGATTCTTCGGCCTGTTCGCGCGCCACGGCCAGCTCCAGATTCTTCTTCCTCAACCGGTTCACCATCAGCCGTCGGCGATAAAGGTATAGGCAAAGCATGCAAATGAACACAACCAGGGATATGGTCAGGATGCCGAATATGATATACCGGTTGCGCGAGAGAAGTTTTTCTTCCTCCAGGATATCCTGCTGCCGCTGCATCTCCGTGTTGACTTGCTCCAATTCCAGCGTACGGTTCTTCAAGGCAAGTGCGTTATTTTCCGCATTGATTTTCTCCAGTTCGGTTTCTGCCTTGGCTTGCTCCAGCTTGAGGTTCATGTTGGACAGGTTCAGGGCGATGTTCTTCGCTTCCAGGTCCATGGCTTTTCGCTTCATGCGTTCGTTGCTGAGCTGCACGGTCAGTTCGGCCAGGTCGGACGTCTGGATCTGGCGGATCACGGAGTCGTTCAGGTCGGCCAGCTTCCGGCTGTACTCGTAAGCCGACTTATAGTCGCCGCTCCGCTCGGCAATCAGGCACTGTAGCTTGTAGTACTTGCCTGCGCGCTTCTTGGCGGCTTCATAATCTCCTTGGATGATGTGCACATAGCAGTCCAAGATTTTCAGGGTATTGTTGCTGGCTTTCCCCGACCGGGCCATCTCCTCCTGGCATTGTGCATAGTACTGCATGAATTCGTCCTCGCGTCCCATCTCGAACAGTAGTTTGCACTTCTCCAGCATCACCCGTTTGCGGTTGGTGTCGGTCTTGGCCACTTTGATGCCTTTCTCGGCATATTGCATGGCCTTGTCCAGTTGTTTGGCTTGTCGGTGCAGGTCGGCCAGGCGGCCATAGTTCAGCGAGGCGTCCTGTTCGGGCATATAGGCCAGCTGGTATTGCAGGGCTTCCTTGTGGTATCGGATGGCGTTGGGCAGGTCGCGGCGGGTGTAGTAGATGTAGCCTTGCGCCTTCAGGCACGAGTAGATGCCGTAGTCGTTCTTGTCCTTGTCCGCCTGGCGTTGCATCTGTTCGGCCGCTTGTAGCGCCTTCAGCGTGTGGTTGTGATTCAAAAGCCAATAAACATAATCATTGTAGGCATAGTAGTAGTATTGCAGGTAACCGTTCGCCCTCGACACCTGCTGCAAATGTTGTACGGCCTTCACGAGCTGGAGGGAGTCGCTCCCATAGAAGGCATTGATCACCGTGATGGTCAGGGCTACGCATTCCCCCTTCTTGTCGCCCAATACACGGGCTTTCGCTGAGAGGGCCTTTGCCTTCTCGACGATTTCCGGCGAGGTCACTTGCTTCCGCAACTCCTTGTATTCGATATAAATCGAATCGTGGATCTTGAAGGGATTGTTTTGTGCATGGAGGTGGAATGGTGCGCCCGGCCACAAGAGTAATCCCATCAAAATGGAATAAATCAGTCTTTTCATCAGTGTCTTTTCTGGTTAAAGCCATCAACAGGGAGATCGTGTGTCGGGTTTATTGGCTTGCAAACCTGGCTTTTTCTCCATACAAAGTGCAAAGTTATACATTATTCAGGAGAAAAACGAACGGAATTATACTTTTTCGTTCCCCCTCCGGCGGGTGGGCTTCAAGGCGGAGGCCGGTTTTGGTTTCCCGGCGCGAAACGCTTGGTTTTCCGGTGCGAAACGCTTGGCTTCCCGGCGCGAAACGCCCGGCTACAAATGGGCGGGACTTTCTTAAAATGTTTTCGTGGCAAAGGCCCCGACGATTCATTCGCGAAACCCATACTTGAAATATCCTGCTTTAAGTGGAATTTTTTTTCAGAATTTCCGGCAATTTTTTCTTGAAAAGTTTTGCGATTTCGCTGTTTTTTTAGGTATCTTTGTAGCTGGTATTTAACACCTTAATGGGGAGGGGTAAAAATTGTTCCCTGAACACCTTGAAAAACAGGCGGTTAAATAAACAAACAAACGGTGAGATGAAACGCTTATTTTTCTTTAGTATTCTGTGGGTTGCTGTGCTCCTGCTGTCCGGGGTTTCTGTCCTTGCCCAGACCGAACAGAAGGTTCGGGGTGCCAAGGCGTGGGAAATCCGGGGGTTGAATCACGACAGTATCATTGCAGCCTTCGGCCGCCGCTTCGTCGTGCTTGACTCCCTGATGCGGAGCGACGTGGAGGTGGATCGCGCCCTGCTCTTTGCAGACACCCCGCACATGCAGCAGGTAGACTCCGCGTTCGAGGCGAAGGAAGCCTACGAGCGCAAAGCCTTTAAGCGGAAACATGGTCTGGAATTGACGGGGCAGGCTTACTACCGGCTGGACGATCAGCTGGGTTTTGACGAAGACGACCAGTATTCTCGCTATAAGGCCAAATTCCAAGGCGAACTGGGATGGAACCTCTTTAATAGCTCTTTCCTGCAACGGAAACCACAGTTGCGCCTCATCAGTCTGAACAATCAGGCCGACCGCCTGCATCACCTGCGGCAGAACGCCCGCCCCCTGTGGGACGATGCGCGCGAAGCCATCGAGCAGCGCTACAACCGTCTGACGGCCGCCGTGCTGCGCGAGCAGTTGCTCAACAACGAGGTGCTGAGCATGGCCTACCTCTATGTGCTCGAGACCGACCGCGCCAGCAATGACAAGCTGCTGGAGGCGGGTAGTGAAAAGATGCGCATCGAGCATGCGTTTGCCCAGACGGGAATGCCCGCGGACGCATCCGGTGAGGAGGTACGCGTCCTGCAACCGCTCTGGGTGGAACTGGACACCGCCCGCCTGCTGGGCGCCCTGGAGGACAGCCACCTGCAAATCCGCGAATCGCGGGTGCGCGAGGAAATCCTTGGCGCACAAATCAAAGTCACCAACTATGCGCATCAGCTGCGCCTCACTCCCTTTGTGCGGGTATCCCACTACCTGCGCACCACTCTCGGCTCGTCCACCAACATGGAGGTGGGCGCGCGTTTCACTTTCCCTTTCTACGGCGACGCCTCGGCCAAGCGCAAGGCCATGCGCACCGAACAGGCACTCACCGCTCTGGGCAGGGAGAAGCTGACGGAAACCGTGACCACGGAGTGTCGGCGGCTCATTGCACAGCTGGGTCAATTGAACACCGCCCTTGCCTCCGAGCAACGGCACGTCGCCCTGTTGCGCCGCTTCATCGACATCCGCACGGAAGGCTATGTGAACAGCCAAGGCGGCTACAACCACATCGCCCGTCTGGAGGAGTACAACGAGTTCCTGCGAAGTTTGGAGCGTACCTACGACCTCCTGCGCCGTCGTGCACTCTGCCTGCTGGAGCTACAGGAGGCAACGGGTTGCCCGGACATGGCCGCCCTGATACAAACTAAGGAGATGACAAGATGAAGAATTTCAGTTATAACACCGAACCCCAGCAGATGAGCGTGGAGGAAGTCCTGCTCAGTCGCAAGAAGCGCCTGCGCAAGCAGCAGATTGTCTTCGGTTGCATCTTTGCCGCCGTGTTGCTCATACTTGCCATCTACGTGGTGCGGCGCGTGGTCTACACCTATTATGACGGCTACATCAAGCTTGACCAGAACAACATGCGGGCGGTGGATGACCTCTTCGTATTACGCATATATAAAGAAGTGGGCGACCGGGTGGAAGCTGGGGATACCCTCTACTCCTACGTGCTGATAGACAACTTGCTGGAGCATCAGAATGTCATCGCCGTGCCGGGCATGGTGGGTGACTATCACAAAATGCAAGTGCAGGCCGAGCTGGCCGCTGCCGAGGTGCCCGTCCTGCGGGTACGCCTCCAAGAGCTGGATAAGCGCCTGAAGAATGAGGAGAATGACGTCTACTACGGCGTGACCGACAATACGCAGAAGCTGATGCTGCAGGCCGAGCGCAAAGAGGTGGAGGAACGGCTGAAGGAGCTGTACCGCAAGATAGCCATCTATCGGCGCATGGCCGCCAAGGCCTCCAAGGATCTGCTCCAGTCGGGCTACGGGACGGACTTCTTGCCCAATGCGCCGGGCGGGAACAACGTGAGCCAGTATCTCGTGAAGTATGCCTGCGCCCCTAAGGATGCCGTCGTGACGGACATCAAGGTGGCCGAAGAAACCGTGGTCTTCCACAAGGAGGGCATCATCGACCTACAGCACGATGACTATGCCGCGTGCAACCTGGGCGTGATTGCCTATATCCCGAGCAACAAGGTGAAGTACATCAACAAGAAAGGCAACGTGGAGATCATTGTCAACGACGACATCACCCTCAAGGCGAGGCTGTCCTTGCTCGGCATGCGCGTGGAGGAGATTCCCAAGCACCTGGTGAGCAACTTCGCGCACGATATCGATGCGGTGATTGCCTACTTTACGTTCTTGCCCGGTCAGCAAGTGCCCTTCTGGGTGCTGACGGACAACCTGCCCGTACGTGTGCGTACCAATAATTTCCAGGCGGAGGACGAGGAATTCGCCAGCCGCATTCTGGAGATCCGAGAAAATAACCAAGTAGTTCCGTCAGATAGCATTTATCAGGAAGGAGACAATAACTTATGATTACCATTCAGAACAACAAACGGCAACGGCGCATCCTCATCTTCGACAGCGCATTTAATCTGGAAGACAGTAACGACTTCCTGCGTGAGATGTTTGATGCCGTGTTTGTCTTTACTTCATCCCCCGATGAGGCTAAGGCCATTCTGAATGTCATCAATCCGGTTACCTCGCGCAAGTGCTGCTATAAGCCTTTCCTCCTGTCCCGTGACTTGAAAGGCCAGCTGGACGAATACGACGAACTGGTGGACTGCTACACCTACGACATTGATGATGCCGAAACGCTCGACACGGTGGAGGAGATCATCACCCACATCGAGTCCATCGACCTGCAGCCGGACGACAACGACGTCCTCTCCGGCAACCTGTTCTTCGTCCGACTGTACCGCTACCTCATCTCGCGACGCGTTTACAACCTGACGCCTGAGCTGAACCACCTCTCTGCCATGGGCTACTCCATTCCCCTCTTCGAGCTGTTCTACCGCCAGGGTGCTTACAGCCTCAACGAGTACATCATCTTCAACCAATCGATGGTGGAGAAGGGATACATCCGTCCTGTGCAGTTCATCAACAAAATATACCTGTGCCCCAAGTGCCTGCACAGTCACCTATTATATATAGAGAACTGTCCGCATTGCCACAGCTCGGACATTAAGAGCGAGGAGGTCATTCATCACTTCCGCTGTGCCAATATATCGCCGGAACATACTTATAACTTTGGCGGGCAGCTCCGTTGTCCCAAGTGCCATCAGTTGCTGCGCCACATCGGGGTGGACTACGACCGTCCGTCCGTGGTGTACACCTGCTCCAATTGTGAGGAGACCTTCGTCCAGCCGAGCATGTCGGCCGTCTGCACCACCTGTGGCAATCGGTCCGATGTCACCGGTCTGACCCCCTATGACGTCACCGCCTTCGAAGTTACTCCCGAAGGCTGCAAGGCTATCGTGTCGCCCAACATCGGCTTCACGGTCTACACCGACTTCTATGACAACTATATGGAGTTCGACCGCTTCATGGCCCGCCTGCGGCTGCTGTCCAACCTGAAAAGCGCAGGCAGCACCGATGCCGACATCGTGGTGGTGAAAGTGTGGGTGCTGAACAGCCAGGAAGAATCCTGTCCGCTCAATCCGGACTTCATCTCCCTGTTGTGCAAGCGTTTTCCCACGCACAAGGTCTCTTCGGCCAACAATATGGTGTATATCCGCAATTCGGTCTATGCCAGCGACAATGAGGAGAATATCCCCAGCGATGAGCTGACCGCCCGCCTGGATGTCGTGCTGAGCAAGGCTGCCACGACCATCGCGCCCGACGAACGGATTTGCTATGCCGTGTCGCGCTATGAGGGGGACATGGAGGAGTTTACCAACAACCTCTATTTCACCTCGCCCTTCCCGAAACGGACCTTCCCCTATCGGCAGGCGGAAGAGGAGACACCGCAGGAAGCTAAGGCGTCCATCGGAGCCATGCCGGAAGATGCTGTGCCAGAGAGTCCGAGGCCGGTCGAGCCCGTCGCTTACCCGGCCGATGAAACAGAACATGCCGGGTTCGCGGAACCGGTGGATGAAGAACCCGCTGACGGGGAGAACAAGAAAGACACTCCGCGCAGCAACGGTTCCTCTCTCCTCAGAGGTGTTGTCATCCTGCTTGCCATAGGAGCTGTAGTTGCCTTGCTCTCCTTCCTCTGGTACACACCGGAGATGGAGGAGGAAGAACCTTACTTGCTCATTGGGGAGGCCGAAGAAACTATGTCTGCCGATACTGCTCTCGCGGAAACGCCGGTAGAGAGAACCGACTCGGCCATGTGGACGGAGGAGACGGGAGAACTCCAACTCGAAGCGCCGGAAGAACCACAGGCCGTGAAGACGGAAGCAACCGCCGCCGAACCGGTACTCGAAGAGACCCGGAAAGGCATGTACTATGTAGTGGAAGGAGCCTTCACGTGGCGGGAAAATGCCGAGTGGCAGCTGCACAAGAATGCCGAGGCGCGGCCCGGCTACGCATACCGCCTCTACAAGCATGGCAGCTTCTACGTGGTGTCGCCCTATTGTTCCACCGATCCCGCACAATGTGAAGCTTTCGTGCGTAATGAAGGGCTCGACAAGGTGTGGATCGCGCAAGGCAAGCGAAAGGAGGACGGCCTATGATGAACTACATCTTCGACACGCTGGATACGTTTGTGACCTACCTGGAGGGTTTGTCTATCTCGAGCATCCTGAACACCTACTGGTTCCTGTTCTTCATCGAGTTTCCGCGCTACTACCTGGCAGAGATCCTTGTGACGCTCTACCGCTGCGCCACGTGGAAGTCCATCGTGCGCGCCGACGAGCAGGCCACCGTGTCGCTCCGCAAGGACAATCCGCTGGTCAGCATCCTCGTGCCCGGTAAGAACGAAGGTGAGCATATCTACGCCTTGCTCAAGTCGCTACAGGAGCAGACGTACAAGAACTTTGAAATCATCATCGTGGATGACGGCTCGGACGACACCACGCCACAGATATATACCGACCTGGAGCGCCGCGGCCTCATCAGCCGCTACCTTCGCCTGAACGTGCGTGGCGGCAAAGCCAGTGCAGCCAACTTCGGCGCCTACTATGCCCGGGGGAAATATGTCGTGCATCTCGATGCCGACTCTTCCTTGGACCGTGACGCGATAGAGAAGATCCTCCTGCCCTTCTACCTCGACCCCAACATCAAGGCCGTGGGCGGATGCGTCAAGGTGCGCAACGACAAGGACACCATCTGTACCTCCCTCCAAGCGTTGGAATATCTGAAGACCATCATGGTGGGTCGCACCGTCACCAGTACGCTGGGCATCTACCACATCATCTCTGGAGCGTTCGGCGCGTTCGATACGAAGGTCCTCCGTCAGATAGGGTACTGGGACATCGGCCCGGGACTGGACGGCGACATCACGCAGAAGATACGCAAGGCAGGCTGGAAGGTACACTTTGCCGGAAATGCCGTGTGCATGACCAGCGTGCCCACTTCGTGGGTCAACCTGTTCAAACAACGTCTGCGCTGGTCCAAGTCGCTCGTGCGTTTCCGCCTGCGCAAGCACCGCGACATCCTGTTGCCCAACCGCAACTTCTCCACGCTCAACTTCCTGTCGAACCTGGAGAGCATTGTCTACGACTCGGTGCTGAACTACGTCTGGCTGATCTACATCATCAACCTGGTGTTGACGCAGAACAATCACTTCTTCGAGGTGGTATTCCTGGGCTTCTTCATCCGCTACTGCTTCTCGCTGATAGCGTTCGGTATCGTGATGATCGTGACCGAGCGTCGCAGGGAAGAGCTTTACCTCTTCGCCTACTTGCCCCTCGTGTCGCTCTACAACGGTTACTACCTGCGCTTGGCGAGACTGTGGGCGCATACCAGCGAGCTGTTCTTCTTCACGTCCTACCGCGACCCGTGGAACCCCCGCAAGTCGTCCGTCTGGGCGCAGCTGGAGCGGGCATAGGGAGAAACGCAGCGATACGATGAGAAGAACCACGATGGAGAGAAACAAACAAAGAGAGAAGAAAAAATAGATAAAACAACAAACGACCGGTAGATTAGAGAATATTATGGAGATTGAGAACATCAGAATCGGGATTATAGGATTGGGCTATGTGGGATTGCCGCTGGCCTGCCTCTTTGCCAAGCGGTATCGTGTGGATGGCTTGGAAATCTGCAGTGAGCGTGTGGATCAACTGTTGAATGCTTATGACGTGACTGGCGAGGTGGACGCCGCCACGCTGGAAGACCGCTTGAAGAACAACCTGCGGCTAACCACCGATACCGAAGACCTGCGCGACTGCAATGTATACGTCATTTGCGTGTCCACGCCTGTGGACGATGACAACAATCCCGACCTTACCCCGCTGAGGATGGCCAGTGCCACTGTAGGCGGATTGTTGAAGAAAGGCGACGTCGTGATCTACGAATCGTCCGTCTTCCCCGGTTGCACCGAGCAAATCTGTGTGCCGATGCTCAGTGGCAGGTCCGGACTGACCTTCAACGCGGACTATTACGTGGGCTACTCGCCCGAGCGCATCAATCCCGGCGACCGTGAACATACCGTGGAGAACATCACCAAGATCGTTTCCGGCTCCACACCGGACACCCTCGACTTCGTGGAGCGGCTGTATAACTCCGTGCTGACCAACGGCACCTGCCGTGCGTCGTCCATCCGTGTGGCCGAGGCCGCCAAGGTGGTGGAGAACACTCAGCGCGACGTGAACATCGCCCTGATGAACGAACTGTGCACCGTCTTCCGCGCCATGGGCATCAGCACCACCGAAGTGCTGGACTGCGCCTCCACCAAGTGGAACTTCCTGAACGTGCGCCCGGGGCTGGTGGGCGGCCATTGCATCGGTGTAGACCCCTACTACCTGATCCACGGGGCATGGGCCTACAACGTCTATCCCCGCCTCATCATGGAGGCCCGCGTCATCAACGAGAACATGGCCCACTTTGTCTCCGGCGTGCTGACCAAGTGCATGATGGAGCGGCGGTTGCACGTGGTGGATTCGCGGCTGCTGATACTGGGTTTTTCCTTCAAGGCCAACTGTCCCGACACGCGCAACACCAAGGTGGAGGATGTGTACAGCTGCCTGCGCCGCGTCACCGACCATGTATCGGTCTACGACCCCGTTGTCAGGCCCGAGGAAGTGGCGCAGCGCTACCGCATCCACCTGCTGGACAATCTGGAGGAACACAAGGGCGAGTTTGACGCCATCATCCTTTGCGTGGCCCACAAGGAGTTCTTGTCCATACCTCTCCGCCCGCTGCTGAAGGAGCACGGCATCCTGTTCGATGCCATGAACGTGCTGCCCGATGCAGACTATTATTTGTAGTGAATAAGTTTATTAGGAACTAAGCGCGTACAATTATGAACGAAACGGATTACTCGAAATACACCGTGCTGGTGGTGGATGACATTCCGACCAATATCCTGCTGGTGAAGGGAATGCTCTCGAAACTAAAATTCAACGTCGTGAGTGCCAACAGCGGACAGCAGGCTTTGGATTTGCTGACCCGTACACGGCCGGACATCATCCTGATGGATATCCTCATGCCGGGCATGAACGGATTTGAGGCGACACGTGCCATACGGTCCAATCCCGATACGGCCGACATCCCTGTCATCATGCTCTCTGCATTGAACTCGGATACCGACATCAAGACGGGCCTGGAGGCCGGTGCCAACGAATTCATCACGAAGCCCTTCATCCAGGAGCACATCGTGAACTGTATCATCACCCAGATTAACCTCTCGAAGAGCAAGCGGAAGGATAAGGAGCAAAAGACCGAGGCCGGACTGGGATGGGATGCCGCCATCCGTCTGCTGGCAGGCATGGCCTGCTGTGGCGAGGACAACCTGGCACGCCACTTGGGCGACCTGGCACTCTCCATGCCGCTGTCTCTCGTCGACGAGAGCCTCTACGCCTTGCGGGACCACACGTCCGAGAGCCTCGTGGGCTGGGCGGCGCAGCGCGTGCAGGACCTGGAGATGAAGACCGAACGCCTGTCGGTGAACGACAGCTTGGACTACGTCATCAGCCTGCTGGCCCCGGCGGCACAAGCCCGCAAGGTCAAGTGGAACGTGAAGCTGGCCGGACAGATTCACGTGATGGCAGACCCTCTATTGCTCAAGGCGGTCTTCACCAACCTGTTGTCCTGTGCCTGCCAGTTGGGCAAGGGAGCCATAACCGTCAGCGGCAGCGTGGACGGAGGATTGGCCAACATCCTCATTGCCTGCACCCCGGACGGCAAGGCGAAGCTGGACACCGACTTCCGCGTAGCCCTGGCTTTGGAGGTGGCCTTGAAGATGAATGGCGCCGTGACTTACGAGCAGACCCCTGACGGTCAGTGCCACTTCCAGGTGTTGCTCCAGATGGGACAATAAGCACCACGGTTGATGAAGAGAATTGATGACGTTAACGTGATATATACATATACGGAACTATGATGACGACGACAACTATCTTGCTGGTATGCTTGGCTGTGCTTCTGGGTGCGGTCATCGTCTTCCTGCTGTGGCGTGTGCGCACCCTCAACAGCCTGCGTAAGTTGCAGGAGAAGGAGAAAGAAGAGCTCCGCGAGCTGAACAAGAAGGTGGAGGTTGCCGAGGCACTGGAGGAACAACTGCGGGAGGCCAAGCGGCAAGCCGAAGAGTCCAGCCGACTGAAGTCGTCCTTCCTCTCCAACATGAGCCACGAGATACGCACGCCGCTCAGTGCCATCGTGGGCTTCAGCGAGCTGCTGGTCCATGCAGGGACCGAGGAAGAACGGACGGAGTATGTCCACATCATCGAGAACAACAGCGACTTGCTGCTACAGCTGGTGAACGACATCCTCGACCTCTCCAAGATAGAGGCGGGCACGGTGGAATTCACCTACACGGACTTCGACCTGAACAAGTTGATGAAGGAGATCTACGACGCCATGCAGCTGCGTCTTACCTCCGAGGAGAAGCCCGTCACGCTGTCCTACACCACAGGCATGGAATCGTGCATGATACATTCCGAGCGCAACCGCCTGACGCAGCTCATCACCAACCTGCTGACCAACGCCCTGAAGTTCACAGAGCGGGGCACGGTCAGCTTCGGCTACGAACGGCGGGGCGACCTGTTACACTTCCAGGTGAAGGACACGGGTTGCGGCATCGCCCCGGAACGGCAGAAGGACATCTTCGACCGCTTCGTCAAGCTCAGTTCGCACAAGCAGGGCACGGGCCTCGGCCTCTCCATCTGCAAGAGCATAGCCGAAACCTTGGGCGGGCAGATCGGCGTGGAGTCCGAACCGGGCAGGGGGTCGACCTTCTGGTTCGACATTCCCTACCGGCCAGCCAAGGAGCAGGCACAGCCGAAGACACAGAGCCAGAAGGCGGCGCTCCCTGCTTCGCAGCGGGTCAACATCCTCGTGGCGGAAGACAACGAGAGCAACTACAAGCTGATAAAGGCCATCCTCTCCAAGGACTACAACCTCTATCACGCTTGGAACGGACGCGAGGCGGTGGACATGTTCAGCCAGTGCCATCCGCAACTCATCCTGATGGACATCAACATGCCCGTGATGGACGGCTACGAGGCCACCCGCGAAATCCGCAAACTCTCTACGGACGTACCCATATTGGCGCTCACCGCCTATGCCTACGCATCAGACGAGGAGCGCATCCTGAACAGCGGCATGAATTCGTACATGTCCAAACCGGTGAACACACTGCAACTGCGCAAGCGCGTGGAAACCCTGCTCCGCCAGGCGTTTGTGTTCCTGTAGGAGGAAAGACGGGAGACAGAAATAACAAGAAGATGAAACAAACAATAGGTAATGAACTTAAAGCAGTAACGGAAAGGAGTAAATGAAACAAATGAGAAGCGAAAAACAATTGTTTAATTATTTAAAAAGTAGAGTTATGAACAAGAAGTTTTATTGGTTGGCAGGCTTTGCGGCCCTCATGATGACCGCAGCTTGCAGCGACGACAACGTCGTGAATGAAAATCCGACTCCGGATCCAGAGCCGGAAGTCAACGAGTATGTTGGCGAGATGCAGATGTATGATGCGGCGTCCCAAGCTGGGCGTGTGCATGTATATCCCCAAACTCGCGCATTGAAGAGTGAGAGATTGAGCTTGGTGGCTAAAGTGGATGTACCGACGCCACAAGCAGCGTATAATTGGTCGGTGACTTCTCTTTATTTTGATACAGAAAAGAGTTTCCTGTATGCAACATGGCACTCTAACATGCAGGCTGGGACAGGGACTTTGCCTGCTGTGTGGGGTGGCGCTTTTGATGTGTACAGCATAAATAAGAATAGCCAAGGGGATGCTGATGAAGGCGTCGATATAGATTACTTTCAACCTAAACTCCTTTCGACGGGTGTCGCTACTGACATGAAGTTTGAACATGTCATGCGGAAGGGGAATAACTTATTCCTTTCGGGTACGCAAGTTAAGAATGGAGGTGGGGTTGCTCGTGCAGACGTATCAGCCGCTACAAGTGGATCTACAGCTCCACTGGAGTATGAAATTATTGGCTTCCCGGGATCTTCTGTAAACGCAACTGCTGTAACTGAAGACGGCCAAATAATTGCCATTTCTGGTTATACTGGAACATTTGGAACTTTTAATGAAAACATTGAAGCTGGTCCTTATCAAGACGCTGAGGGCAATAATCGCGCAGAGTTGAATTTGCATGATGCTAAACCCAGAGTAGATTGGGGAGGTAAGTATGTGACCGATGATGCCAAGTATATGCTTCGCGATGATACGGATGAGGCTATCATTATCCTGAATGACGAAGAGCAACATTACCCTAATTACCGCTTGGGATACAAGCTGCTCTCTTCTGAGCGTTCTGCTGAGAAATACGAAGTGGATGAGAACGGTAAATTCTTGGGCTGGGAACTTGTTGATGGTACAGAGGCTCAAAAATATGGCAAGCACGTATTGGTGGTGAAAGATGGGTATGCCTATGTGGCAGCCGGTTGGAATGGTCTGCGCGTACACGACCTTAATGACAATGGTAGAGAAGTACGCTGGCAGACGCAGGACGCAGACAAGCAAAACAATGGCCCCTACACTACCGGTCTTTTTGCTGATGATGACTATCTGTATGCTGCCACTTCGCAAGGTCTCCGAGTATACACCTTCAAGGAAGATGGTGGATTGGAACTCTTTGCTTTCGAGGTAGAGAATTACGATGAGAACGGTGCCCCGCAGCGCGACGAGGATGGAAATTACCAACCCGCCAAAACGGAAACCGCAGAACGCCATTCTTGTAACTTTGTGGTAGCTGGAGAATTCAACGACGGCAGCAAGTATATCTATGTGGCTTACGGTAAGAGTGGCATTCGTATGTACAAGCTCAATCCGGATGCAGAAGAAACCACGAAACCTGAATAATTAATAATTAGGCTTTAAGATACAACCTTTTCCGCCGTGAGGCGTATGAGGTTCGCGGAAAAGGTTTCCGCTTTATGTTTGTTTTGTTTGAGGGGGGTGCCGGGGGGCACCCCCTTTTTTGCCATTATGCCATCCTGCCGCATAATCCGCGCCTGAAAGTTGAGGTATATCCCCGCCCGAGGGCGCAGCCTTGCCTAAGCACGGGCGCAAGCTCGCCTAAGCACGGGCGGGGGAATACCCCATCTTGAAAGGGCGAAAAAGGCTGATTTTTGCCGATTCATGCCCTTCGATTCCCGGCGAACCCCTATCTTTGCAGACGAAAAATCAAGACTTATAGCTTTATGAACGAAAAGAACACGGGAGCGGACTTAAAATCCGCAACCGACGGTGGCGACAAGAAGTTGTACATCGAGACGTATGGCTGCCAGATGAACGTGGCAGACAGCGAGGTGATTGCCTCAGTGATGAA
>JAHLFO010000131.1 GCA_018883785.1 Candidatus Bacteroides intestinipullorum | reverse complement strand
ATTTGCGCCTCGTGCTTGCGCAGGGAATCCGGTTTGACGCCGTGCTTGCTCATCATGGTCCCGCAGACGTCGAACCAGATTTCTCCTCCGCCGAAGCGGCTTGCCACGTGGTGCAGGAAGCTCCTCACCTGCTTCTCGTAGAAATACATCAGCACGCCTTCCACCACGAAGATGAAGCTGGCTTCCGGGTGCCGGGCACGCAGGGTGTCCATCCAGTTGGTGTCCAGCAATGAGGCGGCGATGTAGGGATTCTCAGGCGATTCGGGAATCAACCGTCGGCGCAGGTCAATGACCTCTGGCAGGTCGAGGTCGTAGAAGGTCACGCCCGTGCCTTGGCCCGCGCGCTGGTAGCGTGTGTCCAGTCCGCAACCCACGTTGACTACCACGGGGTGTATATGGTTTCGGATGAACCGGCGCACGGCGTTGTCAAAATACCAGCCGCGCACCACGCAGCCCACTTTGCTCAGTCGTGCACCATCGAAGGGGGAGTAATCGTAATCCAAGCTCTCGGCCAGGCGTTCGGCCGCAGGGTCGTAGAGGATGGGGTTCTTGCGTCGGCTTTCCTTGGCCCGCATGTGGAGCGGGATGAGCAACGTCTCGGCCACGATGCTCTGGAAGGGATGAGATTGTGTCATAGTCGTATGTATAAAGGATTAGTGAACAATAGTCCGTTTCGTTCATAAAAAAAGGAGGAAATCTCCGTGAAGATTCCCTCCCGATTTGCGGAAAGTTATGACTAATGTGGTTAGGTCCGTTCATATCCGTGTGATGGCTTTCCAGCCTTCTATTTCAAACAAGATGTAGTCGTGCAGGACGTCTTCCATCTCTTGGCCGGAGATGGAGTGCATCAGCAGCTCCTCGAACAGGGTGAACATCCACACCGTGTGCAGGTGGATGAGGAAGTCGGGCACACGGGTATGGATGCCCGGATGCCGCGCCTGCATCTGTGCGAACCAACTCTTCACCACCTCCGTGGAGCGGTTGGTGAAGTCTTCGCGGAATCGCTCCAGCGACGAGCCTTGTGCCTGGAAGAGGAGAATGTTCAGCAGGTCGCGGTGCCGGTTGATGAGGTTGACGTATTCGTCGATGCACATGCGCAGGTAGGTTTCGGACTTCATCAGCAGGATGTCCTCGCCCTGCATCCCATGATGGCGTTGCAGCATGGTGTCGAAAGCGGAAAGAACGGGGTTGAGCAGGGCGCGGAAGAGGTCGTCCTTGCCGGGGAAGTAATGGTAGAGGTTGCCTACGGCGATGCCTGCCCGGGCGGCTACCTCGCGCATGGAGGTCTTGGCATAGCCCTGCCGGGCAAATTGTTGTCCGGCCACGTCCAGAATCCGGCGTCGTATGTCTCCTTTCAGTACTTGCATCGTATGTAGTCCTTTTACGTTGGCAAAGGTAGGGGGAATCGAGAGGGCGGGCAATACCCAGTTGTAGGGATTTTGGGAATTGTACCCCCTTTCTTTCGGTAGATTCGATTATTTCCATTAACTTAGCAGCCATGAACCAACGAAATCATTTTACCTATGAGACACTTCCGGCGGGTCTTTCTTGCCACCTTATTACTTTTGTGTGCTTTTACGCTCAACGCACAGGGTCTTTTTCTCTTGGAAGACAACTTGGAAGAACTGGCCGAGGAGACCGGTACCGCCGACTGGGAAGACGAGTTGGAGGAATTGTCCCATCGCCTTCAAGAGCCACTCAATCTGAACGCTGCCACCCGCGAACAACTGGAGCAATTCCCTTTCCTTACCGCCCGGCAGGTGGAGGAGATTCAAGCCTACGTCTATATCCACGGCCCGATGCAGACCCTCTACGAGCTCCAGCTGGTGGAGGAAATGGACCGGCGCACCATCGACCTCCTGTTGCCTTTCGTCTGCGTGAAGCCTGTGGAGGAGGGTAGTGGCTTTCCTTCGCTGAAGGAGCTCCTAAAGTTCGGCAAGCACGAGGCTTTGGTTCGCTTTGACGTGCCCTTCTATCGGCGCAAGGGGTATGAGACGGATTACCTGGGTCCACCCTGGTATCATTCTTTGCGTTACGCCTTTCGCCGGGGCGACTATGTGCAGGCGGGCTTTGCGGCAGAGAAAGATGCGGGCGAACCCTTCTTTGCCCTGCACGACCGCAGGGGCTATGATCATTACTCCTATTATATATACTTGCAAAACCTGGGCTGGCTGAAGGCATTGGCCTTGGGGACCTATCGCTTGTCCTTTGGCCAAGGACTGGTGTTGGGCAATAGCTTCGGGTTGGGTAAATCTTTCTCTCTCGCCACGTCCGGCTATCGTGCCTCGGGCATCCGCAAACATGGCTCCACGGGCGAGTACGATTACTTCCGGGGCGTGGCGGCCACGATACAGGCGTCGCGCCGCTGGGAGGTGTCGGCCTTCTATTCGCACCGCACGATGGACGGGCGGGTGGAGGATGGTGTCATCACGTCCATTGACGAGTCGGGCTTGCATCGCGCGCAATCGGAGGTGGAGAAACGGCACACCTTTGCCTTGCAATTGGCGGGAGGCAACATCACCTGGCGCGGTAATCCCCTTCAAATAGGCCTGACGGGTATCTACTACTTCTTCGTCCGGCCTTATCAACCCAACTTGCGGGAGTATGCCAAGTACAACCTGCAGGGTAATCGTTTCTATAACCTGGGTTTGGATTATCGCTATCGGTCGGGACGATTCGGCTGGACGGGCGAGGCGGCGTTGGGCAAACACGGCTACGCCTTCCTCAACCGGCTGAGCTATGATTTCTCGCCCGATTATCGCCTGATGCTGGTACATCGCTATTATGCCCACGACTATTGGGCGATGTTTGCCCACTCCTTTAGCGAGGGCAGCACCCCGCAGAACGAAAACGGCTGGTATGTGGCCGCTGAGGTTGCCCCTTTTGCCCGTTGGCGGTTCTTCGCCTCGGCGGATTTCTTCTCCTTCCCTTGGTGGCGCTACCGCATCAGCAAGCCTTCACAGGGGACAGATTTGCGTTTTCAAGCCACTTATACGCCACGCGAAGACCTTACGATTCTGGCCAACTACCGTTTCCGGAGGCGCGAGCGTGATGTGTCGGGGACGGGTGGGGAAGTGACCTTGCCTACGTGGCAGCATCGTGCCCGTTTTCGCCTCACCTATACGCCCGGTGCGTGGCGTTTCCAGACAACGGCAGACTATAACCACTTCTGCCAACAGACCTTCTTGCCTCGTCAGGGATGGCAATGCACCCAGTCGTGTGCTTACACCTTGCCTTGGTTTCCCCTCAGCCTGTCCGTGCAGGGCACGTATTTCGACACGGATGACTACGATTCGCGCGTCTATGTCTACGAGAAAGGGTTGCTCTATACCTTCTATACGCCCTCTTTTTCGGGTAACGGCTTTCGTTGTTCGGCCCATCTGCGTTATGATTTCGGTCAAAGGCTGATGCTCCTGGCCAAGCTGGGGCATACGGTCTACCGGGATCGGGATGAGATCAGTTCGGGCAACGACTTGATACGGGGGAACAAGAAGACGGACTTACAGGTGCAGGTGCGGGTGAAGTTCTGAGGCGGAAATGTTGTTCGTGAATAGGAAAACCCCTACATTTGCCCGTAGAAAACAAATCGTGTAATTATGACCATCATCTATCCTTCCCCCATTTTCGGCCCCGTGCATTCCCGCCGCTTGGGTGTTTCTTTGGGAATCAACCTGATGCCTGCCGATGGCAAGCTCTGTACGTTCAATTGCATCTATTGTGAATGTGGTTTCAACGAGGATTTCCGTCCCCGCCTGCCGCGTCCCACCCGGGAGGAGGTACGTGCCGCCCTCGAAGCCCGCCTGCTGGACATGAAGCAGAACGGGCCCGCTCCCGATGTGCTGACCTTTGCCGGCAATGGCGAGCCGACAGCCCATCCGCATTTTCCTGA
>JAHLFO010000130.1 GCA_018883785.1 Candidatus Bacteroides intestinipullorum | reverse complement strand
ATCTGCGGACGTGCCCACACCAATGTGGAAGGCGGCACGGGAAGCTCTGAAATCGGCAACGCCACCTACGGCGGCAACGATGACGCCGACAACTCCGGCACGCTGCGCTATGTCCGCGTAGAATACACAGGTTATGCTTTCGATGAAGAACACGAGGCCAACGGCATATCCTTCTACGGTGTAGGTAGCGGTACGACCGTTGACCACTGCCAGGCTTACCGTGGTTCGGACGACGGCTTTGAATTCTTTGGCGGTTCAGTCAATATCAGCAACATGGTAGTGACCGACTGCAGCGACGACTCCTTCGACTGGACGGAAGGCTGGAATGGCACCGCCACCAACCTGATTGCCACGCAAGAGAGCGAAGAGACACTGGGCTATGCCTGCGACTGCCTCATCGAAGCTGACAACAACGAGAATAACTATGGTGCCACGCCCGTTTCCGCACCGACTATCCAGAATGCCATTCTCATCGGCAACGGTGCTGCCGGCAACGGCGTACACCTGCGTCGTGGCACACAAGTCAAGATGGAAAATGTGCAAATCTACGGTAAAGGCGACGCCCTCCACGTGGAAAGCGCAGAAACGGAGAACGCGTTGATGGATGGCACTTCCACAATGAGCAATGTGAAAATCAGCGGTGTTGTCCTGAGCGGCGAAGGCACTTACACCAACGAAGAGTTTGAAGCCGACGGCAACGAAAGCAACCAAGTGAACCCCTACAGTTCATACGACGACATCATCGCCGAAAACTCCTGGGCTGCCGGATGGACACAGAGCTGGAATGATAGCAGCAACGCCCTAGCCGATGGCAGCACACTGATCGGCGAAATCTCTGAAGACGTTACGCTGGGTGCAGGCAACACCTACTACCTGAGCGGACAGTACATCGTACACGAAGGTGCCACGCTGAATATCGAGGAAGGCGTCACGCTCATTGCCAAATACGATGAAATCGTGGACTACATCCTCATTGAGCAGGGTGCCAAGATCAACGCAGTGGGTACAGCTGACGCTCCCATCGTGATGACTTCCGAAAGAGAAGAAGCCGGTGCATGGGGCGGTATCCACATCTGCGGACGTGCCCACACCAATGCACAGGGCGGCGGTTACTCTGAAATCGGCAACGCTCCTTACGGTGGCGATGTAGAAGATGACAACTCCGGCACACTGCAATACGTCCGCGTGGAATATACGGGTTATGCCTTCGACGAAGAACATGAAGCCAACGGCATCTCCTTCTATGGCGTGGGCAACGGCACGACGGTAGACCACTGCCAAGCTTACAAGGGTTCGGATGACGGCTTTGAATTCTTCGGTGGCTCTGTAAACGTAAGCGACATGGTCGTGGTGAGCTGTAGTGACGACTCCTTCGACTGGACAGAAGGATGGAACGGCACGGGCACGAACCTGATGGCTTACCAGGAAGCAGAAAACTCTTTGGGTTATGCCTGCGACTGCCTGATCGAGGCCGACAACAATGGTGACAACAATCTTGCCGAACCGGTGGCTCACCCCAATCTGAGCAACCTGCTGCTCGTGGGCAACGGTGCTGATGGCCGTGGCGTCCGTCTGCGTGAAGGCACACAGGTGACGATGGACAATGCCCGCATCTGTGGCAAGACCATGCCCTTAACGGTAGAGACAGAACCGACCGAAAATGCGCTGCTGGACGGCACATCTTCACTGACCAACATCACCATCAGCGCTGACTTTGTAAGCGAAGAAGGCATCTTCACTGCCGACAACTTCCTGGCCGGCGAAGGCAACAGCGTGGATGCTTCGCTAAGCTTCTCCTCGCTGGCAGACGTTATCGCCGCTTGCGACTGGATTGAAGGTAGCTGGGTGAAAGCTGAATAAAAAAACACGGACCACTATAGATCCTTATTCAACACAGATTCATAAATAGTGAGAGCCCTGCGCCGCCAAAACGGTACAGGGCTCTCTTTTGTCTTTCAAGCAGCTGATGAAGCCAGCTTGCTCGCGCAGATTATTTCAGGTTCAGGTTGCTTCGTACTGCAGTCACTTCAGGCTGTGCAGGCAAGGATGCCTGACGGGTACAATAATCGAACTGAACGGATTTGTCGCCAGTGAAGGAGTGCCATTTCAGCGTCAGCTTTACCGTCTTTCCCTCTGTATCGGGCAAGGAAGACAGGCTGAATGCTACCAACCCATCCCCAGCCTGACCATAAGTATCCCCGTAAGCATTGTGACGAAACTCCACTTCGTAGGGATCATTCGGGTTTTGAGTCGAAATCAGGTTGACAAAGTGCTTTTGGCCCGGATTGCTCCACTTGGTACGGAAACGGAGGGTCAGGTATCCGTCCTCGGCTATCGTCACCCAGTCAGCAACCATATCCACCGGATCATTGCCATAGACCTCGTTGTTCTGTGTCTCACCGAGGTTCGGGGCCATCGGCTTGGTCAGCAAGCTGTCTATCCAGTTGACATGCACCGCCTGACTATACTCGCCACTGGGTTCGTCCACATTCGAATAGTTGACCAAAGCTCGCACTTCCTTCTCGCCGAAGGGTGAAGTCTTCATATTGACGGGCAACAGCGTGGTGCGCTCATCCAGTTGCAAGTAACAGGAGTTGTCTGTGGCATTATTCTTCACCGTCACCAACGCATTAGGATACAGCAGAGCATAGTCGGTATTGTCATCATCCAGGCAAGACTGAAAGCCCAACGTAGTCATCGCGGCAACTAAGACCACAAACCATTTCTTACTTTTCGTCCTCAATTGTTTCATTGTTCGTTCACGTTTTTAAGTTATACATTCATTCGCTTCTCATAGAAAGAAATGTCAGCATGCGGCAAATGCTGCGTGAACCCATGTTAAACTTCCCTAACTTATACCCCCATCGTTTCCCGGTAGAAATCGAAGGCTTCGAAGATGGTCTTCCGGTCTGCGGTCTGATTGATGGCAATCTCACCGATGTCCCTCAGTAATGTGAAGTTGATGACACCTTCCGTGTTCTTCTTGTCATGCTGCATCAGGGCATAAAGGCGGTCATACGCCTTGCAATCGTAGGTAAAGGCACCATAATGCTCTTTGATGAAGGCGATGCTTTGCCGCATTTTGTCTTTTGGAAAACCTGTCTTCAAACACGACAGGTAAAGCTCGCATACCAATCCCCACGCCACGGCATATCCGTGCAGCACGGGACGGCCTTCGGCCAAAGCCAAGCTCTCGAAAGCGTGCCCCACGGTATGGCCCAAATTCAGCGCCTTGCGGATGCCCCGCTCCAAGGGATCTTCCCGCACGATATTCTCCTTAACCTGCACGGAGCGGCCAACCAAGGACTTCAGCTGCGCATAGTCGATGGTATTCGTGTCAAAAGACAACAATTCGGCCCAGTGTCCGGTGGTACTGATCAGCCCGTGCTTCAGCATCTCGGCATACCCCGAGAAGAAATTATGATCATCCAGCGTGCGGAGGAATTCTGTTTCAATAAGCACACTGGCAGCAGGTGAGAATACGCCCACCTCGTTCTTCAGTCCGTTGAAATTGATACCCGTCTTTCCACCCACAGCTGCATCTACCATGGCCAGCAAGGTGGTGGGGATATTGATATAAGGTATGCCCCGCTTGAAGGTGGAAGCGGCAAATCCTCCCAAGTCGGTCACCATGCCACCACCTAAGTTGACCATCAGCGAACGACGGGTAGCCCCCTTGTTGCTCAGCTCCAGCCAGACAGAAGCCAAGGTTTCCAGATTCTTATGCACATCTTCAGCGCCGATGACAATCACCGTTGCATCCTTCAAAGCGTCCATTCCCTCCAACAACGGGAGGCAAAGGCGATGGGTATGTTCATCGGTCAGGACAAAGACCTTGTCGTGCGGGCATTGGGCGAGAGCATATTTCAGACTGTTTTCCAGACCCTCGCAGAGAATGACTTCTTGCTTGTTCATATTCGTATTCTGGTTATATAATAGATAATTTATCGAAGTGATTGGAACGCCAGTTCCTATTTATTGTAATTGCCTAACTTACCGCCGCAAAGATAGAGCTTCTCCTGCAAGAAACGGCCGATGTTTTAAAAGAAATAACCGATTAATAAGACATTTTATCACTTGACTTATTAAACCTTCTGGACCGCTTTATGTCAAACAGACATTAGTGATTTATTTTTTAAGGTACAAAGCATAAACAGATGAAACGATTCGCCACGTGGACAATACTCACTTGTCTGATGACATTGTCCGCATTCTCACAAACCACAATCGTCGATGTGTCAGGACGCATAGTCGAAGGAGACACCCAACAGCCTGCCATCGCCGCCAGCGTACAACTACTCAATCTCCCGGACAGCAGCCAGGTCACCGGCATGGCCAGCAACACCAACGGCTTATATCGCCTACAGGCCAAACCCGGCAAATATGTCCTTAAGGTGACCTATATCGGCTATCAGCCTTCATTAGTCCCCGTACAACTCAGTTCCGCCCCCAAACGAATGAAAGACATCGTACTCCAACCCGACGCCATCCTGCTGGCCGAAGCCGTCGTAGTGGCTGAAGCCCCGCAGGTGCAAGTGGTAGAAGATACCATCCAATTCAACTCGTCAGCCTACCGCACCCCACAAGGAGCCGTGCTGGAGGATCTGGTGGAAAAGCTGCCCGGTGCAGAAGTGGACGAAAGCGGCAATGTGAAAATTAACGGTAAGGACATCTCGAAAGTAATGGTGAACGGACAGGAATTCTTTGGCGGCGATGTCTCCACTGCCCTGAAGAACCTACCAGTGGAAATGATCGATAAGTTGAAGACGTATGACAAGAAGTCGGACCTGGCCCGCATCACCGGTATAGACGACGGCGAGGAAGAGACTGTGCTGGACCTGACCGTAAAGAAGGAGATGAACACCGGTTGGTTTGGCAACGTAGACGGAGCCATCGGCACAAAAGACCGCTACGCCGTGCGCGGTATGGTGAACTACTTCCGCGGGCCGACACAGGTATCGCTCATCGGCTCGCTGAACAACGTCAACGACCAAGGCTTCTCCGGCGGCGGTGGAGGTCCGCGGTGGAGACGAAACAATGGCCTGACGGACAAGAAGTGGGTAGGCTTCAACTTTTTCACCAAAAACAGCAAGATCGAACTGGGCGGCAGCGCACGTTATAACTATACAGGTAACGACGTCACCAGCATCGGGTCAACCGAAGACTTCCTGACCAGTGGCAATTCTTTCTCCAATGCCAATTCGCAAGCTTGGAACCGCAGCAAGAGCTTCAACGCTGACTTCCGCATGGAGTGGATGCCCGACACGCTGACTAACATCATCTTCCGCCCCAACATCTCGTACAGCAAGACGGACAACCTTTCCAACTCCGAGTCGGGCACCTTCGACAGCGACCCCTATGCTTTGGTGGACGAACCCAATAACTACCTCAACCTGGAACAGATCCTGATGGACGACCCGCTGGAAGACATCCGCGTCAACGCCATCAACAGCGGCACACTGACCGACGGCAAGGACCTCAGCGTGAACGGCACACTGCAAGTGAACCGCAAACTCAACCCGCACGGACGCAACCTTACCTTCCGCGGACGATTCAGCTACGGAGACAATGTGAACAAGCAATATACTGAGTCGGAGACCCGTTACTTCCAACTGATGAACTACATGCAGACTGGCGACTCCACCCTCATTCGCAACCAGTTTATCCATACACCCACGAAGGATTTCAACTACCGTGCCCAACTGACCTACAGCGAACCGATCGCCAAGGCTACCTTCCTACAATTCAGTTACCAATTCCAATACATGTACAGCGAGAGTGACAAGCGCACGTACGACCTCTACAACAACCCCACGGGCGGATACTATGACTGGAGTATTGGCGACCCACTTCCCGAGAACTATCTCAACAGCGAGGTGGACAGCCTGGGGCGTTATGCCGAATACCGCTACTACAACCATGACGCTACTGTCGCCTTGCGCTTCATCCGCCAGAAGTGGCAGCTCAGTGCGGGCATGTCCTTCCAACCACAACATACCGTGCTATCCTACAAGCGGGGCGACTACATGGTGGACACCACGCGTAATGTCTTCAACTTCGCGCCCAACATCGACTTCCGCTACCGCTTTTCCAAGGTCAGCCAACTGCGCTTCTTCTACCGCGGACGCAGCAGCCAGCCTTCTATGGAAAACCTGCTGCCTATCACCGATAACTCTAACCCGCAAAACATCCGCGTGGGCAACCCTGGCCTGAAGCCTTCCTTCAGCCACAACGTGCGTCTATTCTACAACACCTACAACGCCGACCGTCAACGTGGTATCTTCAGCCACGCCAGCTTCCAGGCCACGCAAAACAGCATCAGCAACAGCCGCGTCTATAACGAATCCACCGGCGGATGGACCACCACGCCGAAAAACATCAACGGCAATTGGAACCTCTTCGGCATGTTTGGATTCAATACCGCGCTGAAGAACAAGCAGTTCAACATAAGCACCTTCACCAACGTGATGTACCAAAACAACGTAGGATACCTGACCGACAACCAGACCCAACAGGAACGCAAGAACACCACCACCAACCTCAACCTGAACGAACGACTGCGCTTTACTTACCGCAATGACTGGTTGGAAGTGGGCCTGAACGGCACCCTAGGCTACACCGTGGAACGCGACAAGTTGACCCCAGCCAACAACCAAAAGCCCTACACCTTCTCCTACGGCGGATTCACCAACATCACCGCGCCGTGGAATATGTCGCTCTCCACCAACATCGCCAACCAGAGCCGACGGGGCTACCGTGACGCCAGTATGAATCGCAACGAGCTGATCTGGAACGCACAGCTATCGCAGACTTTCCTTAAGGGTGACGCCACGCTCAGCCTGGAGTTCTACGACATCCTGCGACAGCAGAGCAACATCACCCGATCGCTTACCTCCAGCGGTCGCTCGATATACGAATATAATGGCATCAACAGTTACTGCATGGTGCGCTTCATCTACCGCCTCAACATATTCGGAGGCAAGAAGGTGAAACGCGAGGACATGCCCCCCGGCATGATGGGTCCCCGCAGAGGCCACGGCGGGCCACCTCGGCGCTTCTAAAAAAGAAGGCTCCCGCCCCAACTCCCTACGGACGGGCGGGACCTCCTTCCTAATGTACACCTTGTGCACTTCGCGCCCAGCGATACAGATGTCGCCGACTTCAATTTCAGGCAAGTGTTTCATCGGGAAATATATCCTTGTGAGGATAAAAATGAAAGCCGCCGGACAATTAATTACTGTCCAGCGGCTCATTTCACTTTTCGTTTGAACTTTCGCATCTCAGTAGCGGGACCCGGGATTGAACCGGGGACCTCATGATTATGAATCATGCGCTCTAACCAGCTGAGCTATCCCGCCATCGTTTCTTGATTGCGGGTGCAAAGGTAGGGCATTTATTTGAATCACCAAACATATTGCCCATCTTTTTTGGACTTTTTTATCCGCACAACCAAGACATACATAATAAAACACTAAAATTCAACCTATTACACATATATTCTTCACAAGCATAACCAAGCATCAATCCGAGAAGCCCGAAAACACCAATTTGGAATACACCTTAATATATAAATAAGCAAGCAACGAACGAATGCAAAAAACCACGACTAATCTATAAAAGAGATAAATTATACCGCATATCTAGAAAAAAGTATTTAACTTGGCGGCATGAATAGAAAATACACAGAGCACTGTATATATGGGACGTAAAAAAATACACTTGGAATACCTGTTAAACGCAACCTCGAAAAACATTCTTTGGGAAGCCATCAGCACCCCCACGGGTTTGGAAAGCTGGTTTGCAGACAAAGTTCTGTCCGACGACCACCACGTCACCTTTTGCTGGGGGAAGACCGAACGCCGCGAAGCCGTCATTGTGGCTGTGCGCGCCTATTCGTTTATCCGCTTCCATTGGCTGGATTCGGAAGTGGAACGCGAATACTTTGAACTGAAAATGACAAACAACGAGTTGACCAACGACTTCGTGCTGGAAATCACCGACTTTTCCTCCGAAGACGAGGTGGATGACGCCTGCGAGTTGTGGGAGTCCGAAGTGGAGACCTTGAGGCGCACATGCGGGTTCTGATCCTCGGCGATGCACCGCATCCTGCGGATAAACACCACCCGCTAATTTTTTTTAAGCCTCAATCTGCCGAGGAGTGCCGATTTTATACTACTTTTGCGCTTTCAATGGAATGACGCGACTATGTTGCATATAAAAAAGTTAGATATATTCATCCTGAAAAGCTTCTGCCTGCTCTTCGCCGGCACATTCTTCATCTGCCTGTTCATCTTTATGATGCAGTTCTTGTGGCGTGTTGTAGACGAACTGGTTGGCAAGGGACTTGAGATGAGCGTACTGGCTCAATTTTTCTTCTATTCGGCACTGACACTGGTGCCCCTGTCGCTGCCATTGGCCGTGTTGCTGGCAGCACTTATCACGTTCGGCAACTTCGGCGAACGGTTTGAATTGCTGGCCATGAAGGCAGCGGGTATCTCGCTGTTGAAAATCATGCGCCCCCTCATTGTCTTCATCGCACTGGTGTCCTGTGTGTCCTTCTTCTTCCAGAACGTCATTGGTCCCCGGGCACAAACCAAACTGTATACTCTGCTCATATCCATGAAGCAGAAATCGCCAGAGGTGGACATCCCCGAAGGCGTGTTTTACGATGAAATTGATGGCTACAACCTATACGTCAAGCACAAGAACCGCGACACGGGCATGCTGTACGATGTCCTGATCTACAATTTTGAGAAGGGATTCGAGAACGCCCAGATTATCAAAGCAGACTCTGGTCGCTTGGAGATGACTGCCGACAAACAACACCTGTACCTGCACCTATACAGCGGCGAGCAGTTCGAGAACCTGAAAGACCAAAGCGTCAGCCGTAAGAACGTGCCCTACCGCCGAGAGACCTTCCGCGAGAAACATGCCATCATCGAGTTCGACTCTGGCTTCAACATGGCCGACGAAGGCATCATGAGCAACTCCGAAAAAAGCAAGGACATGTGGACCATCCAAGCGGACGTGGACTCTATGACGTTCAAGAATGACAGTCTGGGTCGCATATATTACGACGAAGCGATGAAAAATACGTATAACGCATCTGCCAGGCTGACCCGTCAGGACACGATAAAACTGGCCGAAGCCACGCTTGAGAACTACGACGCGGACAGCCTGTTCGAGGTAGCCACCCTATCCGAAAAAGAGAAAATCCTCACCACCGCCGTCAGCCGTGCCAGCAGCGCAGCCAGCGACTGGAACTTCAAGGCGTTCAACATCCAACAGACCGACAACAGTCTGCGCCGCCACAAGGCAGCCTGGCATGAGAAATTGACACTGTCGCTCTCCTGCCTCATCTTCTTCTTCATCGGCGCACCCTTGGGAGGCATCATCCGCAAAGGTGGTCTGGGCATGCCTGTAGTGGTGTCTGTGGTCATCTTCATCGTCTACTACATCATCAACAACACGGGCTTCAAGATGGCCCGAGACGGCAAGTGGATTGTCTGGATGGGCATGTGGACCAGCACGGCCGTCCTTGCCCCATTGGGCGCCTGGCTCACCTACAAGGCCAACAAAGACTCCGTCGTACTCAATGCCGACGCGTATGTCAATTGGTTCAAGAAAGTGCTGGGCATCCGGAGCGTGCGTCACATCTACCGCAAAGAGGTCATCATCCACGATCCCGATTATGCCCGCCTGCCCGGCGAACTACAAGACCTCACTGCGTCTTGCCACACCTACGCAGAACTCCACAAGCTGAAACAGATGCCCAACTATTACAAACTCTGGACAGACGCCGAGGAAGATCAGGAAATGGAGGACATCAATGCCCGGCTGGAAAATCTGGTAGAGGAAATGTCCAACACCAAGTCCGCCAGGCTGATTGGCGTATTAAACAACTACCCTATCATCCCAGTCCGAGCTCATGTACGTCCTTTCCACCAATACTGGCTGAATGCTGCATGCGGTATCTGCCTGCCCGTGGGATTATTCTTCTTCTTCCGCATCTGGGCTTTCCGACTCCGCCTGGCCAAGGACATGGAGCGCATAAAGAAGACGAACGACGACGTCATCTACGTCATCAACCAAATGCGGACAAATGGTGAAATTTGATTAGACATTATTAAATATATGAATATAAACCCCAAAGATATGGAACCCATTAAACTGAATACAATAGAAGAAGCCGTAGCCGACTTCAAGACGGGCAACTTTGTCATCGTGGTTGATGATGAAGACCGCGAGAATGAGGGCGACCTCATCATCGCCGCCGAGTTGATCACTCCCGAGAAAGTAAATTTCATGCTGAAGCACGCCCGGGGTGTGTTGTGTGCCCCGATCACTATATCCCGCTGCAAGGAGCTGGACCTGCCCCACCAGGTATTAGATAACACATCCATGCTAGGCACTCCGTTCACAGTGACCATTGATAAGCTGGAAGGATGCACTACGGGCGTATCTGCCGCCGACCGTGCCGCCACCATCCGTGCATTGGCAGATCCGGCTTCCACTCCGGAAACCTTCGGACGTCCAGGACATATCAACCCCCTGTATGCCCAAGAAAAAGGCGTACTGCGCCGTGCCGGACACACCGAAGCCACTATTGACCTGGCTCGTCTGGCCGGACTCTACCCCGCCGGCGCTCTGATGGAAATCATGAACGAAGACGGTACAATGGCTCGCTTGCCCGAATTGCGCAAATTTGCCGACAAATATGGCTTAAAACTGATCTCCATCAACGATCTGATAGCCTACCGCCTAAAACAGGAATCTATGGTGGAAAAAGGTGTGGAAGTCAACATGCCTACCGCCTATGGCGACTTCCGCCTGATACCGTTCTATCAGAAATCCAACGGATTGGAGCATATCGCCCTCTTCAAAGGAACATGGAAACCTGACGAACCCATCTTGGTGCGCGTCCATTCATCATGTGCCACGGGAGACATCTTTGCCTCCAAGCGATGTGACTGTGGAGAACAGCTGCACAAGGCCATGCAGATGATTGAAGATGCTGGCAAGGGCGTAGTGGTCTACCTGAACCAGGAAGGACGCGGTATCGGCCTGATGGAGAAGATGAAAGCCTACAAACTCCAAGAAAACGGCATGGACACCGTGGATGCCAACATCTGCTTGGGACATCTGGCTGACGAGCGAGACTACGGCGTAGGTGCCCAAATCCTCCGCGAACTGGGTGTACACAAAATGCGCCTCCTGACCAACAACCCAGTAAAGCGTGTCGGACTGGAAGCCTACGGACTGGAGATTACGGAGAATGTACCCATTGAGACAACGCCTAATCCCTACAACGAACGCTATCTGCGCACCAAGAAAGAACGCATGGGGCACACGTTGCACCTCAAGAAATAACTAAGTCCTCCGGGCCAACCAAAGATACAGAACCAATTAATATAAGGAGAATCATCATGAACCAACTATCTGACCGTTTGAACAGCTTGTCGCCCTCGGCAACGCTGGCTATGTCACAGAAAAGTGCCGAACTGAAGGCACAAGGCATAGATGTCATCAACCTGAGTGTAGGAGAACCCGACTTCAACACCCCCGACCATATCAAAGAAGCTGCCAAGAAAGCTATTGACGAGAACTATTCCCGCTATTCACCCGTTGCCGGATATCCGGCCCTACGCAATGCCATTGTAGCCAAACTTAAGAACGAAAACGGCTTGGAGTATACTGCTGCACAGATTTCATGTGCCAATGGTGCCAAGCAATCTGTCTGCAACACCATCCTCGTTTTGGTCAATCCGGGAGATGAAGTCATAGTTCCAGCTCCCTATTGGGTCAGCTATCCGGAAATGGTAAAGCTAGCCGAAGGCGTTCCTGTTATTGTATCGGCAGGCATCGAACAAAACTTCAAAATAACGCCCGAACAATTGGAAGCAGCCATCACTCCGAAAACCAAAGCCTTGATTCTTTGTTCACCTTCCAATCCTACCGGCTCTGTCTACAGTGCAGAAGAACTGGCAGGCTTGGCCTCAGTCCTCCAGAAACACCCGGACATCATAGTAATTGCCGATGAGATCTACGAACACATCAACTACATCGGCCAACACCACAGCATTGCCTCTGTGCCTGGCATGAAAGACCGCACGGTCATTGTCAACGGCGTATCCAAAGCATACGCCATGACCGGCTGGCGCATTGGTTTCATTGCTGGTCCCGAATGGATTGTAAAAGCGGTGAACAAGCTACAGGGACAATATACTTCAGGTCCATGCTCCGTATCCCAAAAAGCTGCTGAAGCTGCATATACAGGCTCCCAGAAGCCCGTGGAAGAAATGCGCCAAGCCTTCCAACGCCGTCGTGACCTCATTGTCCGCTTGGCCAAGGAAGTGCCCGGTTTCGAGGTCAACATGCCCGAAGGTGCTTTCTACCTCTTCCCCAAATGCAGTTCCTACTTTGGCAAATCCACACAGGATCGCCACATCAATACGGCAGAAGACCTAGCCATGTACCTGCTCGAAGTAGGTCACGTGGCTTGCGTAGGCGGAACATCTTTTGGCGCTCCCGATTGCATTCGCATGAGCTATGCCACAAGTGATGAAAATATCACTGAGGCCATTCGTCGCATCAAAGAAGCATTGGCAGCCCTAAAATAAGAGAACCCTTTCCTTCGGAAAGTTACCCTAATTAAACAGCGCGGATTAGTCGGAAGGCTCAACTGAAGCCCCAAAATTCCTTCTAATCCGCCTTTTTTTATAAAAAATGCACCTTTAGATGAAAAAAAGTGCGATTTAATTTGCAGGTTCAAAATAAAGACGTACCTTTGCACCCGCAATCCCAAAGAGACCTCACGGGGTGTAGCTCAGCCCGGTTAGAGTACACGTCTGGGGGGCGTGTTGTCGCTGGTTCGAATCCAGTCACCCCGACAAAACCAAACAGGTCTCAAGGTGCGGTAGTTCAGCTGGTTAGAATACATGCCTGTCACGCATGGGGTCGCGGGTTCGAGTCCCGTCCGCACCGCTTACGAAAAAAGACTGAAATAAGAAAGTCGAAGACAATATCCTCAAAGTCAGTAACTTTGGGGATATTTTTTTGTTATACCACGACAGATGAATACCCCGTTGGAAGTCGAAAATTGGACAAA
>JAHLFO010000129.1 GCA_018883785.1 Candidatus Bacteroides intestinipullorum | reverse complement strand
TGCCTCCGTCCGCCTGCTGCCAACCGTCTATGCTGCCGGCAAAGCCTCCCTCCACGGGAGTGCGCAGGTTGCCCGTCAGGGTAAAAGGGTCGGTGCTACCGTTGAATCCGGCAAGGACTTCCGTCAGGTCGCTCTCAATGGACTGCGTGTCACCGTTGCTGAAAGTCAGCAGGATGCTTAGCGTTTGCGCATCACCCATGGTGCCCAGCAGACGCAGGTCTGCCGACACCTTGTCACCATCACGGGTAAACGTAGGTCGTGTGCTGACCGCCTCGCCGTAGAGCGTTTCGTTGCGCAGGTCGTAGGCTTCCGCCACGCCGCTGAGCGTACCCGTTATGGCAGCGATGCGCTCCGGGTCGCCCTCGGTCACGGTCAGTTCGATGTGCAGGTCGCGCACCCGTTGCGTCACGTCAAGGTTCATGCGCAGGGTGTCATCCGCCATGACGGTTATCCGCTCCGTGCCCGAATAGAGGTAGTCGGGCATAGGGTCTATAAAATCACTGAGGGCGCGAGTGCCGTCCATCCTGCGTACACGGGCGATGCCGTCCGCCACGGTGAACCCCTGCGGCGTGTTGTAGGCCAGCACGGTGTACTCGCCGGGAGGCAGCGGGTCGGAAACGGTGTAGTGCCCTTCCTTGCCGTCGGCGGTCGTGCCGTCAATCTCTACTGTATAGTCTTCCCCGCTTGCGCCCTGCGGCAGGTCGATTGACACTGCCACTACGCCCTTGTCCGGATGCGGCGTGTCGTGCAGGTCGTCCTTCACGCATCCGCCCAAAGAGAACAGCAGGGCCGTCGCCAGAATCGTTATCGTATATTTCCTTTTTCTTGTTTTCATATCCGCAGGATGTTTTTCAGTTTACCGTACCGGCTTGTCCCCGAAGCGGTGCGGCTGCCCGGCGGAGCGTACCGCAGGCGTATCTTCCTTGCCCGCCTCGCCCGGAATGAGGTAGGCGTGCTTCAGGGTGTACTGGATGCGCTCCACCTGGTCGGGCGTGATGCCGGCCATGAAGCCATACTCGTAATCCATGATGTTGTCGGAGAAGAAGATTTCTCCTGTCGCGGCATCCGTGCGCGTATATTCGATGTTGCCCTGCGTGGCCTCCAGATAAGCGTCCCGGTCGTACCAAGGCGTATCTTCGCAGTAGTCGTCTCCCTCGATATAGACATGTTCCAATCCAAGGAAATGTCCTGCCTCATGGGCGAACGACTTCACATCGTTGGCCATCGTCATCGCCCGGGTATTCAGGAATATGCCTGAGACAACACCGGGCTGGTACGGCGTTTCGCATCCCTCCATCATCTCGTCTTCATCGAAGTAGGGGAAAAACGAGAACCCGGCGAATATGCTGTACTCGTCCTCGTACACATTATTGATCGGGCTGACCCACACATTGAGCGCATGCTCATTGTCCCATATATATTGGTCGTCAAGCTCGACGTTCGCGTAATCTATCTCCACGGCCTCCTTCTCGTGGACGATGCCCGGTGTTTCAAGCGGCGTACCGTCGGGCTCCGTGGTGGCGGCTACAAAGCGCACGCCGCTCTCTGTCTGCCCGGGGAGGTTGAAATAGTTGCTGTACACATGGTTGGCATAATCCAGCTGTTCCCTCACCATCCAGTCCTTGACCGGATAGTTGCCTTCGGCATCCGGGAAGAGGTGGAAGATGACGGGTATCTCGTAGGTGTCGGGGTTCTCCGCCACCGGTGCTGTGAGGCTGGAGCGGATTTCAACCGTGTTGGAATAGTACTCCGCCTTGTTTGTCTGCACATAGCCCCGCACGTAATACGTCGTGCCGGGCAGCGGATGGAGGAGGTACAGGCACCGCCAATACAGCGGCTCCTTCTCCCAGTCCCAGTTCAGGAACGGCTCGTAATCCGAATAGTCATTAATGAAAACGCAGTCGCTCAAGTCCGGTTCCGGGTTCTCGGTTGAATAGACACTACCCTCGTAGATGATTTTCTCGTCGGCAGGCAAATCCTCCATGACCAGCACCGCCATGTATGCGGGAGGATAGTTGTCTGGGGCTCCCAAATCCGCCTGCACGATGTTTCCCTCGCCGATGTGCAGCTTGAAGGTAGAGGTCGGCTCCGGATCAGGTTCGGGAATCGGGTTGTCATCATCGCTACAAGCGGCCATGCCCAGGACAAGCAGGACTGCGGCAAAAAGTTTATACCCGTGTGACAAGAAGCCACACTTTTCCAGATAATCGCAGATTTTCTTTCTAAACATATCCGTAATTGTTTTAAAGTGAATATATAAATTGATACAAAAATACCTAAACAAACAACAACAAGCATGCAGTCATCAGATTCGGTAATCTCATATTGTCCTAAAGGTTAGTTCATTTTGTCTCAATATTCTGATTTCCACATATATTCATATAACATGTTATTGCTACAAAAAACAACCCCACCCCTGCTTCAACGATTCTCTTACCACCAACTCAAAGAGGCACTTTGGCAACCTCAAAGAGGCACTTTGACAACCCTTAAGAGGCACTTTGGCCTCCTAAAAGAGGGAATCTATAAATGTAATGCCCCATTTCACAAACGGTCATGAACAGAAAAAAATGGAATGGATCTTGAATGAAAACCAAGTTATCATTACCTTTGCCACGCAAGCAAAACAAAAAGGACTTGAACACATGAAGCAGATTTGCCATTTCTTGTTTTCTGTATCAGAATTACTCTTGTTATTCCTGTTCCTCTCCCCACAGGTACTGGCTCAACCTGTCCCCAACGATATGTTGTGTCTGGACAGCATCCGGGAAATCCATCTGCACGACCCTCATCGCGCCCTGGCATTGCTGGATACGGCGGAACAACGGCACACACTGGAAATACAGCCTTACGAGATAGACATGTTGCGCGCCCGTTGCCACAATGCGGCCGGCGAATACTACCTCATGGAAAAATATGCCAAACGGGCGCTTGCAAGCGACTCCGTACAGGCTTCGCCCCGGCGAAAGCTGACAATAACCATCGACCTGATTGAAGCATTGAACGCACGACTGCAATACGAGGAAGCTATCCGCCTATGCCAAAAGGCCAACGAACTGGCCCAGCAATTGGACGACCGGAGAGTACAAGGGCAAATCCTCTACATCATGGGGGGAATCTATGCCAAGATGCAACTCTTCGACCCGGCATTGAAAGCCTATCAAGAGGGGATAAAGTACCTGGAAAGCGAAAAAGGGGTACTGGCCATGGCCCATCTCTCCACGGCATACGGTCAACTGATGACCCTGCTGATGGGCAATGACCGGACGAACGAAGCCATAGAGACTGGGCACAAGCGCGAGGCCTTGGTTAAAAAAATGAACGGAATGCCCGGTCCACCCAGCGGTTACATTGACCAGCAATATGGCTATATCTACTCCAAGATGGCCTACCTGCTGCAATGCGACGGACAGGAGAAAGAAGCGGTAGATTATTACCGGCGCTTTCTGAAGACAGACTTCTCCACACAACCCTACGGCCAGAACGAAATCATTCCCTACCTGCTGGCCGCCCATCGGTATGCGGAAGCACTGCAACTGAATGAAACGGCCTTCGCCCATTATGCACAGACGCTGGGCAACGACACGATCAATTACAACTACACCTCATTCTGCTGAACCGTCAGGCACAGGCCCTTCAAGGACTACGCCAATACCAGGCCGCCTATACGTGGCAATGCCGGTTCACAACCCTGCAGGACAGTATTCACCTCCGCGAACGGAAGGAACAAGCCCAGGAACTGGCCACAGCTTTCCGCCTGGACGAGCAAGAAAGGCAATTGGAACAAACCCGTGCAAACATGCAGCGACACTCAATCCTGCTGGGTGCATCTGCCCTGACGTCCGTCTTGCTACTGGCCCTGCTGGTCATCATCAGACTAAACCTTCGTCAATCCAAACAACGCAACAAACTACTGACCAATCAGCTGGATGAACTACAGACACAACGGGACGAATTGTACAAAATCCTCGCCCGCACTCCCTCCACCACCGAGAAATCCTCAGCCAAGGACAAAGACATCGCCCCGGACGCGGAAGCAACTACCGCTATCGCTAAGGAGTGGTCCACGGAATACACCTACTTTCTACGCATGGAACAGCAACTGACCGAGAACCAACTGTTCCTCCAACCCGACTTCGGCCGCGATGACCTGCTGAGTATCACCCATATCAACAAGAACGACCTGCCCCGACTCTTGCGGAAATATGCCCATGCAGAGAACGTCAGCGACTACCTGAACCGGCTGCGCGTGCGGCACGCCTTGAAACTGATGAAAGAGAAGCCCCACTTTTCCATCATGGCCATCGGCGAAGAGGCAGGCTTTCGAAGCCGTGCCACCTTCTACCGGGCGTTCCTCAAGGAATGTGGAATGACACCGACACAATACATACAGGCGTATCAATAGCATTACCTGTTTTTTGTCCGGATGAATGGAAAAAATTCAATTACAAATATTATCTTTGCACCATCAATGAAGAAACCAACTATATTGCAAAAGGATATGGCAACAACTTACAAACGCATCCTCCTCAAGCTCAGCGGCGAGAGCCTGAAAGGAGACCAACCGGGCATCTTCGACGAACAACGACTGGTGCAATACGCCGAACAGATCAAGGAAATACGCGACATGGGCGTACAGGTGGGCATCGTTATTGGCGGAGGCAACATCTTCCGCGGACTGAAGGGTGCCATGAAAGGTTTTGACCGCGTCAAGGGCGATCAGATGGGTATGCTGGCCACCGTCATCAACAGCCTGGCCCTCAGCTCGGCCCTCACCGCCCAAGGTGTCAAGGCCCGCGTGCTGACAGCCGTGCGCATGGAGCCCATCGGCGAATTCTATAACAAATGGCACGCTATCGAGTGTCTGGAAGCGGGCGAGGTGGTCATCATGTCCGCCGGCACGGGCAATCCGTTCTTCACCACCGATACAGGCTCCAGCCTGCGCGGCATCGAGATTGAGGCCGACGTCATGCTTAAAGGCACCCGCGTGGACGGCGTCTACACCGCCGACCCGGAGAAAGACCCCACGGCCACGAAATTCACCGACATCACCTATGACGAAGTCCTCAGCCGCAACCTCCGCGTCATGGACCTCACCGCTACCTGCATGTGCAAGGAAAACAACCTGCCCATCATCGTCTTCGACATGGACACACCAGGAAACCTGCGGAAAGTCATTGCTGGGGAACCCATCGGGACGGTGGTACATAATTGAGAATGCTCATGCTGACATTCCCTAATGCCAAAATAAACCTGGGGCTAAACATCACCCGCCGCCGCCCGGACGGATACCATGACTTGGAAACGGTGTTCTACCCCATCCCTCTGCAGGATGCATTGGAAGTCACCCCGTTGTCCTCGGCCGGAAAACAGAAGTATGTCCTGCATCTCCATGGCGACGAAGTAGCTGGTCAGCCGGAAGATAATCTGGTGGTAAAAGCTTACCAGATGCTTGACCAAGACTTCAACCTCCCCTCCGTATGCATCCATCTGTTCAAGCATATCCCGTCGGGTGCCGGGCTGGGAGGAGGTTCGGCAGATGCGGCCTTTATGTTGAAGATGTTGAACGAACTTTTCGGCATCGGGCTTTCTATGGAACAGTTGGAGGAATACGCCGCCCGCTTGGGAGCAGATTGCGCCTTCTTTATCCGCAACAAGCCAGTCTACGCCGAAGGCATCGGCAACCTGTTCACGCCCGTCTCCCTCTCGCTGGAGGGCTACAAGCTCTGGGTAGTGAAGCCCGATGTCTTTGTCTCCACGCGCGACGCCTTCGCTCAGGTTCATCCCCGCCCTGCCCAAGTCTCGCCCAAGAAAAACGTGAGCCTCCCCGTGGCAGCGTGGCGTCACTGTTTGACAAACGATTTCGAGGAGAGTGTCTTTCCCCGCTTTCCCCGCATTGCGGAAATCAAGGACGAGCTGTATCAGAAGGGAGCCCTCTATGCCTCAATGAGCGGTTCAGGTTCCTCCGTCTACGGCTTGTTCAGCGGCGACTACGAATGGCCAGCATGTGACTTTGGCGACGGCGCACTCAACTACCGCCTCCAACTATCAGCATGCAGATAAACACTGATAAAACGTAGATAAAAAGCTAACGCAAGAAAAAGCCTTGGAAACGCTTGCCTAAATCAAAGAAAGTCCTTACCTTTGCGCCCGATTCAGGCAAAAGGTTACGGGGTGTAGCGCAGTCCGGTTAGCGCACCTGCTTTGGGAGCAGGGGGTCGAAGGTTCGAATCCTTTCACCCCGACAAACTGAAAACGAGGCACTTAGGTTATTAACCAAGTGCCTTTTTTGTTTGTTTCTATTCCAATTTATTCGGTTATTTAGGATCGCTTTCTGGCTGCTTGATGCAAATTTGGTGCAAATAACTCGCGACACTCTGCCTAAACACAATGCAATAAGTGATGATCTGTTATACTTTTCGGGTTGGAGTCTATCGCATAATGCGTGGAAAAGAGAATTCAAGGGTCAGTAGATTTTTAGTGGGGATAGGCATATAGGTTTGCGATACGGAATAAGAAAAACTTCTTGTCTGCAACCCCTCTGAGGTTTGCTCTGAAGAGCTTGATTTTAGCGTTGAAAGACTCAGCCATCGC
>JAHLFO010000014.1 GCA_018883785.1 Candidatus Bacteroides intestinipullorum | reverse complement strand
TTAAACAATTCTTTTGTATCTTCCGCAGCTTTTCGGGCAGAATTTACCTGTATGGTGCGAGAATTAACTTTTTCCATCGTGTTTTGATACAAAGAGAGAGCATTGCTTACTTCGTTACCGGCATTCAGCAGGGTAGTCTGGAACGCAATCTTTGCTTGTTCTTCTTGGGCGCGGGCCTGGCGCAGACGGGCAATGTTGGCTCCGCGGTAGAACAGAGGCTGTGTCAGCGAGCCAATCAGGTTGGCCAGCAACTTGCCGGGGTTCACGATGCCGGCGCCGCTGCTGTTGGTCCATCCGGCCGTGCCGCTCAGTGTGATTTGCGGATAGAATGCTGCGCGGGCACTGTTGGTGTTGTAATAGCAGGCGGCCAGTGCCATTTCTGCAGCCTGTACGTCCGGGCGGTTGGAAAGCAATTGCAAGGGTATGCCTACCGAGAAGTCGGAGGGCAGTGCTTGTTCTTCCAGTACGCCGCGCTCGATAGCATGGGCCGGTTCGTTGAGGATGAGGCAGAAGCTGTTCTCCGTCTCGCTGATGCTTTGGCGCAGGTCGGACAGCGAAGCCACTACTTGTGCATAGCTGGTGCGGCTCTGTTCGATGGCGGCACTGTTGACGTTGCCGTAGTCGTACATGGCCTGCATGGTTTCCACGTAGTCTTTCAGTACTTCGGCTGTGTTCTCGGTAATCTCCAGTTGACGGTCCAGCATCAGCAGTGTATAGTAAATGTTGGCTACGTTGGCGATAAGCTGCGTCTGTACTGCCTGTTCGTTATATTGGGCTTGCTTCAGCGAGACTTGTGCGGCTCGTTTCGGGTTCAGGATTTGTCCGAAGAGATCAATCTGCCAGCTTGCACTGACGGGGATGTTATAAGTCTTTGTGGTTATCTCTCCTTTGTTCCAGTTGGTCAGTGTACCCTGCGGGGTCAGTGACAACTGTGGCAGGTAAGACAGACGCGCCGACATCAGAGCCGCTTGAGCCGATTCCACGTTGAGCATGGCCGTGCGCAAATCAGCGTTGTTGGTCAGAGCCTGTTCGATATAGGCTTGCAGTTGCGGGTCGGTGAATACTTCGCGCCAGGGCACATTGCCGAAGTTGGCTGTGTCTGAGGCCAGCGTGTTGTTCACTATGGCCGTATCGCGGTACAAGCCTTCGGCACTGATATCCTCCGGTCTGTCGTATGCTTTGTAGATGTGGCAACTGCTCAGCAGGGCAGTGGCACACATCAGGGTGATTATCTTTCCTTTCATATTGTCTTACATAGAATTTAAGAATGAAGAATGAAGAATCTGTAGAAAGAAGGAGAAGTAAGTTGAAATCTGTTCCTCATTCTTAATTCTTCATTCTTCATTGCATGGTTATTTGCTGTATTGCTCAATTTCAGCTTCTGCGTCAGAGTTGTCTACATCGTCCCATTCCATTGGTTTGATCTTCTCTTGCAAGTACTGGAAGGCAACGAACAAGGCAGGAACAATGAAGATCTGCAGAATCATACCGATTAACATACCTCCGATGGCCGAAGTACCCAGTGTACGGTAGCCGTTGGCACCGGCACCGCTGGCAAACATCAGCGGGAGCAGACCGATAATCATGGCCAGTGATGTCATCAAGATAGGACGCAGACGGGCACCGGCACCAAGCACGGCAGCCCATGAGATACTCATACCCATCTTGCGGCGGTCGAGGGCGAACTCTACAATCAGGATAGCGTTCTTGGCCAACAGACCCATCAGCATGATGAGGGCAATCTGCATGTAGATGTTATTGGACATGGTTCCTATAATCATCTGCAAGGCAGGGATGCCACCGATGAGGCTGGCACAGTTGACGAAGATGAAGCTACCCATCAGACCGAACGGTACGGAGAGCAATACGGCCAGCGGCAGAATGTAGCTTTCGTACTGGGCGCTCAACAGCAGGTAAACGAATACGAAGCAGAGCACGAAGATAAGTCCTGTTGTGCTACCGCTGGTTTCGGCTTCCTCACGTGCCATACCACCCAGTTCGTAACCGAAACCGGCGGGCAAGTTCTGGTCGGCCACTTCG
This sequence comes from Candidatus Bacteroides intestinipullorum, assembly GCA_018883785.1. GTDB lineage: Bacteria > Bacteroidota > Bacteroidia > Bacteroidales > Bacteroidaceae > Bacteroides > Bacteroides intestinipullorum. Next base: position 14,935 of record JAHLFO010000014.1, on the reverse strand, counting down.
GCGATGGCTTGCAGAGCCTGACCGGAGGTATAACCTGTGGCCGGTGCTACCATCACTTTCATGGACGTGTACAAGTTGAATCGGCTGATGACATCCGGACCGTAGACCTTGGTCAGCTTTACGAATTGGCTGATAGGAGCCATATCACCGTTAGAGTTGCGTACCATGATGCTTTCCAGCGATTCCAGATTCTTGGTCGCATCACGCTCACCTTGTATCATGACACGGTACATCTTACCGAAACTGTTGAAGTTGGATGCATACAAGCCTCCATAGTATCCCTGCATCACACTTAGGATATCGTTGGGACTAATGCCTGCACGTTTACATGCAGCCGCATCAATGTCCAGTTGGTATTGCGGGAAGCTGGGGTTGAAGTTCGTGGCTGCCGATGTGATTTCAGGGCGTTTCTCCAAAGCAGCCATGTAGTCCTGTACCACACTGTAGAAGCGGTTCAAGTCGCCACCCGTCTTATCCTGCATGTTCAGCTCAATGTCCGTAGATACGGAGTAACCCGGAATCATAGGCGGAGCGAAGAACAATACCTGTGCTTCCTTGATAATCTTCTGCGCACGCATGAACAGCGTAGCATAGACAATGGTAGAGTTTTGCATTGTCGAGCGTTCCTCCCAAGGTTTCAGCTTGATGATGACCGAACCGTAGCCGGGGCCTTGACCGCCGATGAAGCTATAACCCGAGATAATGGTACGCGACTGCACTGCGGGTTCGGCTGCTACCAGACTGTCTACGCGGGCCAGAATCTGCTGGGCACGTTCTTGCGATGTGCCGGGAGGCAGTGTCACGGCACCCATGATGGTACCTGTGTCTTCGTTAGGCACCATGCCGGTAGGTGTCACCTGCATGAAGACCATCAGGAGCACGATGGAGCCCACTACCAGGCTGGCGCTCAGCCAGCGTCTTTGGATGAACTTCAGCACCTGCTTTTTATATTTACCCAAGAGGTTGTCGTAGTCTGCGTTGAACGTCTGCTTGAACTTGTCGGTTGTCATACCGGCAACAGCCAGGACACTGATGACAATGAAGATGGGGCAGAGCAGCGGATGTTCTTCAAAGCTGAACATGCCGAATATCATGCCGATGATGGCCACACAAGTGAAGATGATGGTCAGTTTCGGCTTCATGAATTTGCCCAGGCTTTGGGCATAGCGCTGAATCCATATCTTGCGTGCCTCCTTGGTGGCAGTGCCGATACGTTCCTTCAACGTTGTTTCATCGTGTCCTTCCGTGTTATGCGGTTTCAGGAAAATGGCACACAGGGCAGGACTCAGTGTCAGGGCGTTGACTGCCGAGAAGAAGATGGCAATGGCCATGGTCAGACCGAACTGCTGATAGAATGTACCGGCCGTACCGCCCATGAAGCTCACAGGGATGAACACGGACATCATGACCAACGTGATGCTGACCAAGGCACCTCCCAGTTCGTGCATGGCGTCGATGGCAGCCAGACGGGCCGACTTGTAGCCCTGGTCCAGCTTGGCATGGACGCCCTCGACGACGACTATGGCGTCATCGACCACAATGGCGATGGCCAGCACCATGGCCGACAGGGTCAGCAGGTTCAGGCTGAAGCCGATGAGCTTCAGCACGAAGAACGTGGCTATCAAGGCCACGGGGATGGCGATGGCCGGAATCAGCGTGGAGCGCATGTCTTGCAGGAAGATGTACACCACGATGAACACCAGGATAAACGCCTCGATAAGGGTCTTTACTACCTCGTGGATGGAGGCGAAGAGGAAGTCGTTGGCGCTCTGGGCGATGTTGATGCCCAAGCCGGCGGGCATGGACTTCTGCATGTCGTCCAGTACTTTCTCCAAGTCCTGAATGGTCTGCGTGGCGTTGGTGCCGGCCATCTGGAACACGATACAGCTGACGCCCTTGTGTCCGTTCATCGTGTTGTCGAAGCCGTAGGTGTTACGTCCCAGCTCGATGTCGGCCACGTCTTTCAGGCGCAGTACCTCGCCGTCGGGCAGTGATTCGATGACGATGTTCTCAAATTCTTCCGTGGTTTGCAGGCGTCCGCGGTAGCGGATGGTGTATTGGAACGTCTGGTTGCTGCGTTCGCCGAACTGTCCCGGGGCGGCCTCGATGTTCTGCTCGGCCAGGGCGGAGCTGATGTCGGCGGGGATAAGTTTGTATTGCGCCATCACGTCCGGCTTCAGCCAGATACGCATGGAGTAGTCGGCACCCATCACCATGGCGTCGCCCACACCGGCCACACGCTTGATTTCGGGGATGATGTTGATGTTGGCGTAGTTCTCGATGAACTCGATGTTGTATTTGTCCTCCATGTCATAGATGGAGAAGATCAGCAACATGGAGGTCTGGCGCTTACGGGTGGTCACACCGATTTGCGTTACTTCCTGCGGCAGCAAGCCTTGGGCGGCAGACACACGGTTCTGCACGTTCACCTGCGCCATGTCCGGGTCGGTGCCCTGGTTGAAGTAAATGGTAATGGAGGCCGAACCGTTGTTGGAGGCATCGGAGGTCATGTACATCATGCCTTCCACACCGTTGATCTGGTCTTCCAACGGCGAGATGACCGAGTTCAGCACGGTCTGGGCGTTGGCGCCCGTATAGGTGGCGCTCACCGAAACGGTGGGGGGCGCGATGTCCGGGTACTGGGTGATAGGCAGCGTGGCCAGTCCGATGAAACCCAGGATGACCAGCAGGATGGAGATAACTGTGGACAGTACCGGACGGTTTATAAATCTGGATAAATTCATACTCTTTTTTAATGAAGAATTAAGAATGAAGAATGAAGAATGTCCTGTTTTTCAACGGGATTCTTCATTTTGCCGCAGAGCGGCGATTCTTCATTCATCATTTAACTTATTTATTATTGGAATGCAGTTTGGATATTGCCGTTCTTCTGGTCTTCCAGCGCCTGCTTGTAGGCGGCTTCCTTGTCGGCCGGAGTAATCGGGGTGATGGCCTGTCCGTCGTGCAGGGCTTGTACGCCTTCGATGACGATCTTATCGCCGGCTTTCAGTCCGCCCGTCACGTAGTAGTTCTTGCCGTCGTTCAGCGTGTAGACCTGTATTTCGGTATTCTTCACCGTGTTGTCTTGTTGCACGACGTAGACGAACTTCTTGTCCTGTATCTCGGTAGTGGCCGATTGCGGGATCAGGATGACGTCTGTCAGGATGTTGGGGAAGATGACGTTGCCCGTCGAGTTGCTGCGCAGCACGTTGTGCGTGTTGGGGAAGAGGGCACGCATGCTCACCGAGCCCGTCGTCGGGTCGATGACGCCGCTGATGGTCTCCACGCGGCCGCTGTCAGCATAGAGGGTGCCGTCGATGAGTTGCAACTGGATCTTGGGCATCTTGGCCAGGATGTCCTTGTAGGAGCCGCCTTCGCGGATCATTTGCAGCAGCTGGCGTTCCGTCATGGAGAAGTAGGCGAACATCTCCGAGTTGTCGGCCACGGTGGTCAGAGGCGTGGCCATGGAGGCGCTCACCAGGCTGCCTATACGGTAGGGCACCTGGCCCACGATGCCGTTGCTGGGGCTGGTCACCTCGGTGTACTCCAGGTTGCGCTGGGCGTTCACCAGTGCGGCTTCGGCCTGTGCCAGGCTGGCCTTGGCCTGTGCCAGCTGGTTCTCGGACGTGCTCAGCTGGTAGTCGCTGACGATGCCGCGCTTGTTCAGCTCGCGGTTATTCTGCGTGGTCAGTTCTTGGGTTTGCAGGGCTGCCTTGGCGGTGGCCACGCTGGCCTTGGCCGTCTCTACGGCCGCACGGTATTGCACCTGGTCGATGGTGAACAATACTTGTCCTTTCTTCACGACGGAACCTTCGTCCACGTGCAGCTTCGTGATGAAGCCGCTGACCATCGGGCGGATTTCCACATCCTGCTTACCCTTGATGGTGGCAGGGTAGCTGTTTGTCAGGTGTGCAGTGGTGGTCTGTGCCGTAATCACTGCGTACTCGGGTGCTTTCGCCTCACCGTTGTTGCCGTTTCCGCAACTGCTCAGCAGCGCCAGGCAACATGCCAGTAATACTAATCTACTCTTCATACTTCTTTTTTTGTTCTCTGTTATCTGTGTAATCTTTGTTATTGCTTGCCCTGAAAACTGAAACAGCTTGTGCAGTTTTCGGCCGCAAAGTTATGGTTTTCTTCCTATATTAAGAATGTATCTCTTTCCTTTTTAACTATGTTTTGAAAGTGAAAAGGTTCTTTTTTGAATGTCTTGCTCCATTCTTCTGCAAAACGGTTTCTTTTGAGGCATTTTGCGTTGGGCTTCGGGGCACATTGTCGACGCCTTTGCTTGCCCATGCCCCCGCCCGTGCTTAGCTGCTCGCCCGTCCGTGCTTTCCGCCTCGCCCGCCCGTGGCTCCGGGCATACCCCCGTCCGGCGGGTGTATTTTGGGTTAAAATACCTAAAGCCGTGCACCTTATTGGGCGATAAGGTGTATTTTTGCAGCGCATTGACTGAAAAAGACGAATGACAACGAAGATCAAACATTTCTTTCGCCGCCTGGGGGGAGTTGCCGCAGCAGCCGCTGTGCTCTATTCGTGTGCCAGCGTGGGACGCATCGAGGGTGGCCCGATAGATGTGGATCCGCCCGTGTTCCTGAGCAGCAAGCCCGAGCCGGGTGCGCTGAACTACAAGGAGAAGAAAATCCGCATAGAGTTTGACGAATACCTCAAGCTGGAGAATCCCGGCGAGAAGGTGGTAATCTCGCCTCCGCAGGTGGAGCAGCCCGAAATCAAGGCCAGCGGCAAGCGCATCGTGGTCAACCTGGTGGACACGCTGAAGCCCAATACCACGTACACCATCGACTTCTCGGACGCCATCGAGGACAACAACGAGGGCAATCCGCTGTATGACTTTGCCTTCACCTTCTCTACCGGCGACCGCATAGACTCGATGGTCGTGTCCGGTACCCTGCTCAATGCCGCCGACCTGGAGCCGGTGAAGGGGATGCTCGTGGGCTTGCACTCCAACCTGCAGGACTCTGCCTTCACCACGCTGCCTTTCGACCGCGTGGGGCGTACCGACAGCCGCGGGCGTTTCTCCATCCGGGGTGTGGCGCCGGGCAAGTACCGCATCTACGGCTTGCTGGACGGCGACCAGAATTATTACTTCTCGCAGCCTACGGAGAACATTGCCTACAACGATTCGCTCATCATCCCCAGCAGCGAGCCGCGGATGCGCCAGGACACCATGTGGATAGACACGCTGACGTATGACACCATCATCGACCGCCAGTACACCCACTTCCTGCCGGATGACGTCATCCTGCTGGGCTTCAAGGAGAAGACCACCCGCGCGCAGCGCCTGGCCAAGAGCGAACGCCCGGTGATGCAGCGCTTCACCCTCTGCTTCACCGCGCCGGCCGACACCTTCCCCCGCCTGCGGGGCCTGAACTTTGATGCGGACAGTGCCTTCATCATCGAGAAACCCACGGGACGCATCGACACCCTGGAGTATTGGATAAAGGATTCGCTCATCTACCTGCAAGACACGCTGAAGATGGAGCTGACCTATCTCTATACCGACACGCTGAACCAGCTCGTGCCCCGCACGGATACTCTCGAACTCGTGTCGAAGGTAAAGCCCAAGACTGAGGAAGAGAAGGCCAAAGAGCGCGAGGAGAAAGAGAAGAAAAAGAAGAAACGCCGCAAGAAAGGCGAGGAAGAAGAGGACGTGCCCGAGACGGAATTCTTGGCCATGGATGTCTATGCCCCCTCGTCGCTGGATATCTACGACTACCTGACGCTGACCTTCACCGAGCCGGTGGCCCGCATAGACACCGCCGCTTTCCACCTGAAGCAGAAGGTGGACACGCTGTGGAACGACATCCCCTTCGACTTCCTGCAAGACACGGCGGACATCAAGAAGTACAACATCTTTGCCGACTGGCTGCCGGGCGAGAGCTATGCGTTCGAGATAGATTCCATGGCCATCCACGGGCTCTACGGCCTCTTCACGGACAAGGTGAAGAAGGAGTTCAAGGCCAAGACGCTGGAAGAGTATGGCCAGATCTTCTTCGACGTCACCGGGGCGGACTCCATCGCCTTTGTCGAGCTGCTGGACGCGCAAGACAAGGTGTTGCGCACCGTGCCCGTCACCGAGGGACGTGCCGACTTCTACTACCTGGCTCCCGGCAAATACTGTGCCCGCCTCATCAACGACACCAACGGCAACGGACTGTGGGACACGGGCAACTATGCCGAGAAGCGGCAGCCCGAATCGGTCTATTACTATTGGCAAGTGGTCGAGCTGAAAGCCAATTTCGAAATCAGACAGAGCTGGAACATCAAGGACCGGCCTCGCGATAAACAAAAACCTGACGAATTGAAAAAACAGAAACCGGATGAAGACAAAAAGAAAAATAACCGGAACAACCGGGGCAGCTCGGGCAATAGCGGCCGGGGCTATAGCTATTAAGGGAATGAGCAGGCACGCGCTTTGGAGCGTCTTGTTCCTGTTGCTATTCGCCGGCGTGGGCGCTACGTCGGCAGGGGCGCAATGCACGGCCAAGAATACGGCGTTCCTGCCGGGCGAGAAGGTGTCCTACGAACTGATGTTCAACTGGAAGTTTATCTGGATCAAGGTGGGCACCGCCGAGCTGACCACCGACACGGCCAACTACGAAGGCAAGCCCGGCTACCGCTTCCTCCTGAAGTCGCTGACCAGCAAGCGTGCAGACTTCTTCTTCAAGATGCGCGACACGCTGACTTGCTACGTCACCAACCGTCTGGAGCCCCTCTATTTCTGCAAGGCCGCCGAGGAAGGCAAACGGCATACGATGGACGAGGCGTGGTTCTCCTACCGGGACGGCAAGTCGCACGTGAAGCAACGGCGCACTTGGTACAAGCCTGCCCGCGAGACCAACCACATGGAGTATACGGCAGAGAGCGGCTGCATCTTCGATATGCTGAGCATCCTGGGGCAGGCCCGTTCGTGGCGTGCCGAGGACTATAAGGTGGGCGACAAGATTCACTTCCCCATGGCCACCGGCCGTCGTGTGGAACAGCAGACCTTGATCTACCGCGGCATAGAGAACGTGGAGGCCAAGGACGACAAGACTTACCGTTGCCTGGTATTTTCTTTCGTGGAATATGACAAAAAAGGGCAGGAGAATGAGGTCATCACGTTCTTCATCTCTGACGACGACAATCACTTGCCCATCCGTCTGGACATGTACCTCAGTTTCGGTTCGGCGAAGGCTTTCTTCAGCGGTGTGAAGGGCAACCGGTATCCGCTGACATCCGTGGTGAAGTAGCGAGGACAATAATAACGCAGAGGCACGGAAATACAGAGGGGGGTAATTTCGTTTATAACCCAGACTCTGTGTTTCCGTGCCTCTGCGTATTCTGTTTATTCCTGGGCGAACGGCAGCTTGTCGCCCATGCGGAACACGCTCGACTCGAACGTCGCCACCAGTTTGCCGTCCTGGTTGGTGATGTCTATCTGATAGCAGCCCGTGGTGCGCCCGATATAGCGTTCGCGCGCTTCGGCCGTCAGCGTGTCGCCCGTGCCGCTGGCCCGCAGGAAGGTGATGTGGGATGAGAGCGAGAAGGCCAGCGAACCGTGCGAATTGGCAGCTGCGGCCAAGGTCAGGTCTGCCAACGTGAAGAGCGCGCCGCCTTGCGTGCGCCCGCCGGCATTGAGGTGCTCGGGTGTGATGACCAGGGATGCCTTGGCATAGCCCTCGCGCACCTCCAGCAGCTCAATGCCCGCGTTGGCAGCGAAACGGTCGGCCTGGAAGAACGCTTTTACTTGTTCAGTTTCCATTCCGTTTTCTCCTTTCCGTCTTTTATCTCAAAGCCCAAGGCGGTCAGCTCGTTGCGGATCTTGTCGCTCGTAGCCCAGTCTTTGTTGGCTTTGGCCTTGGCACGTTCTTCGAGCAGCATGTCCACGACGTGGCCGAAGGCTTCTTCGCGGCCGGCATCGGACGCATGGTCGGCCCGCAGTCCCAGGATGTCGAAGGCAAAGAGGTGGAAGGTGTCCTTCAGTTCTTGCAGGTCTTCGGCGGTGATGGTGTCATTGCCTGCGGCGATGTTGTTCACCATCTTGGCTGCGTCAAACAGGTGGGCGATGACGATGGGCGAGTTGAGGTCGTCGTCCATGGCCTCGTAGCATTTGGCGGCCAGCGTGTGTACGTCTACCGACGAGGCTGCTGACGGCTTCAGGTTGTCCAGTTCGTGGATGGCATCCATCAGGCGGCTCAACCCCTTCTCGGCAGCCTGCAACGCCTCGTTGCTGAAGTCCACCGTGCTGCGGTAGTGTGCCTGGAGGATGAAGAATCGGATGGTCATGGGCGTGTAGGCCTGTGTCAGCTTCTCGTGCTGTCCGGTGAAGAACTGTTCCAGCGTGATGAAGTTGCCCAAGGATTTGCCCATCTTCTGTCCGTTGATGGTGATCATGTTGTTGTGCATCCAGTAGTGCACCATGTCGTCGCCCTGCGAAGCCACGGATTGGGCAATCTCGCACTCGTGGTGCGGGAAGACGAGGTCCATGCCGCCGCCGTGGATGTCGAAGTGCGCGCCCAGGTATTTGCGTCCCATGGCCGTGCACTCGCAGTGCCAGCCGGGGAAACCGTCGCTCCAGGGGGACGGCCAGCGCATGATGTGCTCGGGCTGTGCCTTCTTCCACAGGGCGAAGTCGGCGGGATTGTGCTTCTCTTCCTGGCCGTCCAGTTCGCGTGTGGTGTTCAATACATCCTCCAGGTTGCGGCCGGACAGTTTGCCGTAGTGGTGGTCCTTGTTATACTTTGCCACGTCAAAATAGACGGAACCTTGGCTTTCGTAGGCATAGCCGTTCTTCAGGATTTCCTTCACCAGTTCGATTTGCTCGATGATGTGCCCGCTGGCCTGTGGCTCTATGCTGGGCGGCAGGACGTTGAGTGCGCGCATGGCGTCGTGATAGCGGTTGGCGTAGTATTGGGCTACTTCCATCGGCTCCAGCTGTTCCAGGCGGGCCTTCTTGGCGATTTTGTCCTCGCCTTCATCGGCGTCGTGCTCCAAGTGGCCCACGTCGGTGATGTTGCGCACGTAGCGCACTTGGTAGCCCAAGTGCTTGAGGTAGCGGAACAGCAAGTCGAAGGTGATGGCAGGACGTGCGTGCCCCAAGTGCGGATCGCCATAAACGGTTGGTCCGCAGACATACATTCCCACGTGTGGGGCGTGCAGCGGCTTGAAGGGTTCCTTCTGCCGGTGCAGGGTGTTGTAGATGCTCAGTTGATGTTCCATATAGTTTCTGTATTTTATTCTTCAATGTTTAGAGGGTTGCAATGGTTTTGAGGGGCGGCAAGCCGGTCATGTCGGCAAAGATAGGGATTATTCATATACCTTGGTTGTCCCGGCTTTGAATTTCTTCCATTTTCCTCCATCGTGCCGGTGCTGGCTAAGCTTGCTGTTCGTGCGCCTCCATCTCCTTGCGGCTTTTGCTGATGGTCACCAGGTAGACGCCGCCGAAGATGAGCACAATGGCTAATCCCTTCGTCAGGTTGAACGAATCCAGTCCCAGGCAGATGCTGACGATGCAGGCCACGACGGGCTGCACGTAGTTGTACATGCCTGCCACGGTGGGGCGCAGGCATTTCTGTCCTACCAGGATGAGCATATAGCTCAGGAACGTGGCGCATACGACGATGAAGGCGATGCTGCCGATGGCAGGCAGCTCCAGCGCGCTCCAATCCGTGCCCATCAGGCTGTTGTAGGAGAAGGGCAGGGCGAAGATGAAAGCGTAGGTGAACATCCACTTCATGATGGTGACCAACGAATAGCGTTGCACGAAATTCTTGAACAGCACGATGTACAGCGCATAGCTCAACTGGGCGCCCAGCACGAGGATGTCGCCCAGGATAGGGCTGTCTCCGCCTGCCGTGGGGGCATTGCTGCTCCGGCTACCCATGATGAGCAGCAGCGCGCCGCCGGCACCCAGGGCGATACCCAGTACCTTTTTCCCCGTGATAGGCTCTTTCAGGAAGAAAGCCGCCAGCACCATGGCCCACAGGGGCATGCTGGTCGTGATGATACTGGCATCGCCGGGCGAGGTCAGCCCTACGCCGAAGATGAAGCAACCCTGATTGAACACGATGGCCAGCAACGAGGCGGCCAGCAATTTGGCCATGTCTTTGTGGTGCACGTGCTCGGGCTTTTGGAAGAAAGAGATGATCCAAAACAGCACCATTGCGCCGAAGATACGCAAGTCTGTCAATACCAGCGGGGTGACGATGCCCCCCGCCATGACGATTTTAGCCAATGGAGACATCAGCCCCCACGTCACATTGGCCGTCAGCATGGCGGCATGGCCTTTGAAACTGAACCCTTTCATTGAAAAGAACTGTTTGGGGCGTGGATTTTGCGGATTATTCAGCTTATTGTTTGTTCAGCGCCAGCATCCCTTCGATGTATTCGCGCGTGTTGCTCAGCCGGGGGATTTTGTGCTGTCCGCCCAGCTTGCCTTTCTTTGCCAGCCAGTCGTGGAACAATCCCGGCCGGGCCACGATGATCTCCAGCGGCTGAAGGGCCAGATTGTTCTGACGTTTGGCCTCGTAGTCGGAGTTGATTTCCTTCAGCGTGTCGTCCAGGATGCGCGCAAACTTCTGCACGTCGTCCGGCATCTTGGCAAACTCTATCAGCCACTGGTGGCGGCACTTGGCGTTGGCGTCCATGAAGACCGGCGCGGCGGAGTATTCCAACACCTGTGCACCTGTCTCGGCACAAGCGCGTGCCAATCCCTTTTCGGCATTGTCCACGATGAGTTCCTCGCCGAAGGCGTTGATAAAGTGCTTCGTGCGGCCCGTAATGACGAACTTATAGGGATGCTTCGATGTGAAGCGCACCGTGTCGCCTATCAGGTAACGCCAGAGGCCTGCCGAGGTGGTGATGACCATCGCGTAGTTCTTGCCCAGCTCCACTTCCTCCAGGCAGCAGGCGTGCGGGTTCTCCTTGCCGATTTCCTCCAAGGGGATGAACTCGAAGAAGATGCCGTAGTCAATCATCAGCAGCATGGCCGGGTCGGCCGGGTCGTTCTGCGTGCCGAAGTAGCCTTCGGAGGCGTTGTATGTCTCCACGTAGTGCATCTTCGGGCTGCGGATAAGTTGTTTGTATTGTTCGCGGTAGGGCGTGAAGGCCACCCCGCCGTGGAAGAACACCTCCAGGTTGGGCCAGACCTCTTCCAGGGTCTGCCGTCCCGTCTTGTCCAGAATGTGCTTGATGAGCACCAGCATCCACGATGGCACGCCGGACAGGTTGGTCACGTTCACGCCGATGGTTTCCCGGGCGATGGCCTCCATCTTCGGCTCGAAGTCGCCCATCAGGGCCGTCTGCTTGCTCGGCACGCGGATGAAGTTGACCAGCGAGGGGATGTTTTCGATGAGGATGGCCGAGAGGTCGCCCACCAGGCTATGGTTGGAGTTGAGATTGGGGGCATGGCTACCGCCCAATATCAGCCCTTTGCCCGAGAAAAAGCGGCTTTCGGGGTTCTGTCCCAGGTAGATGGACACGGCGTCTTGTCCGCCCCGATAGTGTGTATCCTTCAGGGATTCCCGGCTGACGGGGATGAATTTGCTTTTGTCGTTTGTCGTGCCCGATGACTTGGCAAACCAGCGGATTTCCGACGGCCAGATCAAGTTCTGTTCGCCTTGGCGCAGGCGTGCCACGTAGGGCTTCACTTCTTCGTAGGTTTGTATGGGGAGCCGACGACGGAATTCGTCATACGTGTGCAGATTGGCGAAGTCGTATTTCTTGCCCCACTCCGTGCCTGCCGCCAAGCGGATGAGGCGTTGCAACACCTGTTCCTGCAATTGCCCGGAGCGGGTGGCATACTGTTCGATTTCTTTCAAACGCGGGGCAAAATAAGCCTTATTCAGTAATTTCGTGATGTTCATCGTTCTTAGTGAAATCTGTTTGGCGGCGCAAAAGTAATCTTTATTCTTGGTATCTTTATCTTTTTTCCCGCTTTTTTCTTACCTTTACCGCTGTTTAGGACACTTCAATTTTCAATGGACTATGAGAATAGGTATACTTACATCCGGTGGCGATTGCCCCGGTATCAATGCCACCATCCGCGGCGTGTGCAAGACGGCCATCAACCATTATGGCATGGAGGTAGTAGGAATACATAGCGGCTTTCAGGGGCTGCTGACTCAAGACACGGAGGTGATTACCCGCGACTCGCTTTCGGGCTTGCTCAACCTGGGAGGCACCATGCTGGGCACTTCGCGGGAGAATCCGTTCAAGAAGAACGGTGTGGTGTCCGGCGTCAATAAGCCTCTCCTCATCGAGCGCAACATGAAGGAGTTGGGACTGGACTGCATCGTCTGCATCGGCGGCAACGGCACCACCCAGACGGCTGCCCGCCTCTCGGCCATGGGGCTGAACATCGTGGCCGTGCCCAAGACCATCGACAATGACATCTGGGGCACCGACTTCTCCTTCGGCTTCGACTCGGCCGTCAGCATCGCCACCGATGCCATCGACCGGTTGCATTGCACCGCCAGCGCCCACAAGCGGGTGATGGTCATCGAAGTGATGGGCCACAAGGCGGGGTGGATTGCCCTACATGCCGGCATGGCGGGCGGGGGAGACGTCATCCTGCTCCCGGAAATCCCTTACGACATACACCGCATCGGCTCGGCCATTCTCGACCGTCTGAAGCGGGGCAAGCCCTATTCCATCGTGGTGGTGGCCGAAGGCATCCCGACCGACGGGCGGAAGCGTGCCGGCGAATACATCGCCCAGGAAGTGGAGTACGAGACCGGCATCGAGACCCGCGAGACGGTGTTGGGCTACATCCAGCGCGGCGGTTCGCCCACGCCTTTCGACCGCAACTTGGCTACCCGCATGGGCGGCCATGCCACGGAGCTGATAGCCAATGGCCGATTCGGGCGCATGATAGCCTTGCGCGGCAACAACGTGCTTTCCATTCCGTTGGAGGAAACTGCCGGTAAAATGAAAGTGGTGACGGAAGACCACGACTTAGTTGTCCAAGGCCGCCGGATGGGGGTCTGCTTCGGTTGAGGCTTCGTTGGAGGGGGCGTGGCTGATTTCCTTGGCCTCGGCAATCCGTTGCCGGAAGCTCGCGTCTCCCTTGATTTTGTTCAGCGCCATGCGGGCGGCGTTCTGTTGCGACTCTTTCTTGGAGTAGCCCGTGCCCTTGCCTGCTGAGAGACCTTCCACCTTCACCTCGGTGTAGAACATCGGGCTGCGGCTTTCGTCCTCCACCTGATTGATCAGCTCGAACGACACGGCAAACTTGTACTTCTGGCTCCACTCAATGAGTTTCGACTTGAAGTTCACCTCCTTGCGCGACATCTTGTCCAGGTCGATGTATTCCTTCAGGATTTTCTTCTCGATGAATTCCTTGCAACGCTCGTAGCCCTGGTCCATGTAGATGGCCCCGATGAAGGCCTCGAAGGCGTTGCCATACATATAGCTGTTGTGCGACGACGAGCGGACGGTGTACTTCACCAGCTTGTCCAGCCCTATCTCCACGGCCAGCTTGTTCAGCGTCTCGCGCTGCACGATTTTGGAGCGCGTGTTGGTCAGGAAACCCTCGCGCCGTCCCTCGAAATGCCGGTAGAGCACGTCGGCCACCACGGCGTCCAGGATGGCGTCGCCCAGGAATTCCAGTCGTTCGTTGTTCAGCGGCCTGCCTTCTTCCGAGCGGCGGAAGACAGATTTGTGCAGGACGGCTTCCTTGTAGTAGCGGATGTTGCGGGGGAAGAATCCCAGGATGCGGTAAAAACAAAAATAAGACTCTCTGTCCTTGTGGAACAGGAGCCTTATTTTGTCTATTTGATTGCGTAACACGACCTTATTCAGCGTATTTCTTGAAGATGACGCATGCGTTGTGGCCTCCGAAACCGAAGGTGTTGGACAGTGCGGCGTTTACTTCGCGCTCCTGGGCCTTGTTGAACGTGAAGTTCAGGTTGTAATCAATCTCGGCATCATTGTCGCCCTCCTCGTGGTTGATGGTGGGGGGCACGATGCCGTTCTTGATGGCCAGGATGCTGGCAATGGCTTCCACGGCGCCTGCTGCACCCAGCAGGTGGCCCGTCATGGACTTCGTGGAGCTGATGTTCAGTTTATACGCATGTTCGCCAAACACTTCCTTGATGGCTTTGGCCTCGGAGATGTCGCCCACGGGGGTCGACGTGCCGTGCACGTTGATGTAGTCGATGTCCTCGGGATTCATCTCTGCATCCTCCAGGGCATTTTGCATCACCAGCTTGGCGCCCAAGCCCTCCGGATGGGAAGCCGTCAGGTGGTAGGCGTCGGCCGACATGCCTACACCGGCTACCTCGGCATAAATCTTCGCGCCGCGAGCCTTGGCGTGCTCCAGTTCTTCCAGGATGAGGCAACCGCCGCCTTCGCCCATGATGAAGCCGTCGCGGCTGGCACTGAACGGGCGTGAAGCCGTCTGCGGGGAGTCATTGCGCGTGGACAGGGCGTGCATGGCGTTGAAGCCACCCACACCGCAGGCGGCGATGGCAGCCTCGGAGCCACCGGTAACGATGGCGTTGGCCTTGCCCAGGCGGATGAGGTTGAATGCGTCCGCGATGGCGTTGGTCGAAGTGGCGCAAGCGGAGCAAGTCGCGTAGTTGGGACCATGGAATCCGTACAGGATGGAAATCTGGCCGGCGGCGATGTCCGAGATCATCTTGGGGATGAAGAACGGGTTGAAGCGCGGGCCTTTCTCTTTGCCGGTCAGTGCATAGTTGCCGGCTTCTTCTTCGAAGGTACGGATACCACCGATGCCGGCGCCGAAGATGACGCCGATACGGTTCAAATCTTCCTTCTCTACGTCAAGACCGGAATCGCCCACAGCTTGTTTGGCTACCGCAACGGCATACTGCGTGTACAGGTCCATCTTGCGGGCTTCCTTGCGGTCGATGTATTGGGATGCATCGAAGTTCTTCACCTCGCATGCAAACTGTGTCTTGAAAAGGGAAGCATC
>JAHLFO010000128.1 GCA_018883785.1 Candidatus Bacteroides intestinipullorum | reverse complement strand
CTGGAGCACGGCAAACCGATGCTCTTCGGCGAAAACCACGAATACGGTCTGGCGCAGGAAGGTTTCGGGTTGAAGGTGGTAAAACTTGGCGAAAACGGCATCACCGAGAAGGATATCCTCATCCACGACGCGCACTGCATGGACAATACCCTGCAACTGAAGCTGGCGTTGATGGAGGGTCCCGACTTCCCCATTGCCCTGGGCGTCATCCGTGATGTGGACGAGCCGACCTACGATGAGGCTGTACATGCGCAGATCGAGGAAGTCAGCGCCAAGAAGAAGTATCATAACTTCGAGGAACTGCTGATGACCAACGACACGTGGGAGGTGAAGTAAAAGCCAAAGAAACATAGCCACGACATGGCGCGGATTGTACGGGAGGCGTGAATGCTCTTCGTGCAATCCGCCCCTTGTTTTTCTTCCCCGTGCCCAACTTAGCAATTTTTTTCCTATCTTTGTGCCAAATTGCCTACTTGAGATTATGGATACACCCGATAATAACCTGACATTGCCGCTGGACGAGACGGACAGCACACCAAGCGTACAACAACCCGCCGTCGACTATACTGAGGAGAACATCCGTCACTTGGACGACATGGAGCACATCCGTGTCCGCTCCGGCATGTACATCGGGCGTCTGGGCGATGGGAGCCAGAGCGACGACGGTATCTACGTGCTGCTGAAGGAAACGATAGACAACTCGATAGACGAGTTCAAGATGGGAGCGGGCAAGAAGATAGAAGTCACCATTGAGGACAATCGCCGCGTCAGTGTGCGCGACTTCGGCCGTGGTATTCCCCAAGGCAAGCTGGTGGAGGCTGTGAGCAAACTGAACACAGGCGGCAAGTACGACTCGAAAGCGTTCAAGAAGAGCGTGGGCCTGAACGGCGTAGGCATCAAGGCGGTGAACGCGCTGAGCAGCCGCTTCGAGGTGCGCAGTTACCGCGACGGCAAGGTGCGTGCCGTGGTGTTTGAACGGGGCGTGCTGCAGAGCGACGTCACCGAGGACTCGGCGGAAGAGACGGGTACCTTCATCTACTTCGAGCCGGACGACACGTTGTTTGTCGGCTTCAGCTTCCAGAACCAGTTCGTGGAGAACCTGCTGCGCAACTACACGTACCTTAATACGGGCCTGACCTTCATCTACAACGGCCAGCGCATCCTCTCGCGTCATGGCCTGGAAGACTTGTTGAAGGACAACATGACCAGCGAGGGCCTCTACGACATCATCCACCTGAAGGGCGAGGACATCGAGATAGCCTTCACCCACACCAACCAATACGGCGAGGAATACTACTCCTTCGTCAACGGACAGCACACCACGCAGGGCGGTACCCATCAGTCGGCCCTGAAGGAGCACCTGGCCCGCACTATCAAGGAATTCTACAACAAGAACTTTGACTTTGCCGATATCCGCAACGGGTTGGTGGCTGCTATCGCCATTAACGTGGAAGAGCCGATGTTCGAGAGTCAGACCAAGACCAAGCTGGGCAGCAATAACATGTGGCCTGCCGTGCCTCAGGAGGACAAGCCCGCCGGCCCCACCATCAACAAGTATGTGGGCGATTTCGTCAAGACCGAAGTGGACAATTACCTGCACAAGAACCCGCTGGTGGCCGAAGTGATGCTCCAGAAAATCCAAGATTCGGAGAAAGAGCGCAAGGCCATTGCCGGTGTCACCAAGCTGGCCCGCGAACGCGCCAAAAAAGCCAACCTGCACAACCGCAAGTTGCGCGATTGCCGCTACCACCTGAGCGACGGCAAGGGCCGGGAGCAGGAAGCAGAATCGTGCATCTTCATCACCGAGGGCGACTCGGCCAGCGGTTCTATCACCAAGAGCCGCGACGTCAACACGCAGGCTGTCTTCAGCCTTCGCGGCAAGCCGCTGAACAGTTATGGGCTGACCAAGAAGGTGGTGTATGAAAACGAGGAGTTCAACCTCCTGCAAGCCGCCCTCAACATCGAAGACGGTATGGAGGGGCTGCGCTACAACAAGGTCATCGTGGCCACCGATGCCGATGTGGACGGCATGCACATCCGCCTGCTGATGATTACTTTCTTCCTCCAGTTCTTCCCCGACCTCATCAAGAAGGGGCACGTCTACATCCTGCAAACGCCGTTGTTCCGCGTGCGCAACAAGAAGAAGACCACCTATTGCTATACCGAGGAAGAGCGTCTGCGCGCCATCCAGGAGTTGGGGCCGAACCCGGAAATCACTCGCTTCAAGGGTCTGGGAGAAATCTCGCCCGACGAGTTCCGCCACTTCATCGGCAAGGACATGCGCCTGGAGCCAGTCAGCCTTCGCAAGACCGATCTGGTAAAGGAGATGCTGGAATTCTACATGGGTAAGAACACTATGGAGCGTCAGAACTTCATCATCCAGAACCTGGTGATTGAGGAGGATCTGGTAGAGGAGGAACAATAAAAACAATAAAAGAACCAAATTATGACCCGCGCCATCTTCCCCGGCACGTTCGACCCCTTCACAGTCGGGCATGCTTCTATCGTCAGCCGTGCGCTGACGTTCATCGACGAAATTATCATCGCTATCGGCATCAACGAGAACAAGCATACGCATTTTCCGCTGGAGCGACGCCTGCGCATGATCCGCGACTACTACCGCGACAATCCGCGCATATCGGTCGAGGCTTACGACTGCCTCACCACTGACTTCGCCCGGCAGGCAGGCGCCAACCTCATTGTCCGCGGCATACGCACGGTGAAGGACTTCGAGTACGAGGAGACTATTGCCGACATCAACCGCAAGCTGACGGGCATTGAGACCATCCTGCTTTTCACCGAGCCGGAACTGACGTGTGTCAGTTCTACCATCGTGCGCGAACTGCTTTCGTTTGGCAAGGATATCAGCCAGTTTGTACCTGAGGGCATGCACCTGAACGAATAAACCGGGAAAAAAGAACAAGAATACAATACAATGAAAAAGAGAAAAATAACAGCACTTTGCCTGTTGCTTGCAGGTTTCGCCCTTCAAGCCTTGGCGCAAGGCAACCTGCCTCTGCGCAAGCTCCAGATGGCCGAGTTTGCCATCAGCCGTCTCTACGTGGACACGGTGGACGAGAACAAACTGGTGGAGAGCGCCATCATCGAGATGCTGGCCCAGCTGGATCCTCACTCTACCTACAATAATGCCGAGGAGGTCAAGGCTATGAACGAGCCGTTGCAAGGCAATTTTGAAGGCATTGGCATCCAGTTCCAGATGATAGAAGACACGCTGCTCGTCATCCAGCCTGTCAGCGGAGGCCCCTCGGAACGGGTGGGCATCCTGGCTGGCGATCGTATCACGGCTGTCAATGACACCGCCATCGCGGGTGTCAAGATGGGCACCGAAGAAATCATGAGCCGTTTGCGCGGTCCCAAAGGCTCGAAGGTGAATCTCACCATCGTGCGCCGTGGTGTCCACGACCCGTTGCTCTTCACCGTCCGGCGCGACAAGATTCCCATCCACAGCCTCGATGCCGCTTATATCATCCAGCCAGGTATCGGCTATATACGTATTAACCGTTTCGGTGCTACCACGCCCGACGAATTTACCCAAGCTCTCGCGAAGCTGCAAGCCCAAGGCATGAAGGACTTGATACTCGATCTCCAAGGCAATGGCGGCGGCTACCTGAACGCCGCCATCGACTTGGCCAATCAATTCTTGGGACAACAGGAGTTGATAGTCTATACCGAAGGTCGTGCCGAACGCCGCCGCGACTTCCTGGCGCAAGGCAACGGACACTTGCGTACGGGTCGGCTCGTCGTATTGGTCGATGAATACTCTGCCTCGGCCAGCGAAATTGTGACGGGTGCCATTCAAGATTGGGACCGTGGCGTGGTCGTAGGTCGTCGGACTTTTGGCAAGGGGCTGGTGCAACGCCCCATCGACCTGCCGGACGGTTCGATGATACGCCTTACCGTAGCCCGCTATTATACGCCCGCAGGCCGTTGTATCCAGAAACCCTATGACACTTCGGCCAAGAACGGTGAGGACATGCTGGAGCAATATCACCGTGACCTGCTGGACCGCTTTAACCACGGCGAACTGATGCACGCGGACAGCATCCACTTCCCCGACTCGTTGAAGTACCGCACCCAGCGGTTGCACCGCACTGTCTATGGCGGCGGAGGCATCATGCCCGACTTTTTCGTGCCCATCGATACTACCCTCTATACGGACTATCACCGCAACCTCGTGGTCAAGGGGGTCATCATCCGCAGCACCACGGGATATATTGAGAAGCACCGACAGGAGTTGAAAGAGCGGTACAAGGACTTCCGGGCCTTCAACAAAAAGTTTGAGATAGACGATGCCTTCATGGCCGATGTGCGTACCTTGGCCGACAAGGAAAAGGTGGAGTTTGACGAAGCGGAATATACCCGTTCCCTTCCCTTGATAAAGACGCAATTGAAAGCCCTCATTGCCCGCGACTTGTGGGACATGAGCGAGTACTTCCAAGTGATGAACACCACCGACCGCACCGTGCAGCAGGCGCTGAAGGTGCTGAATGAGGGTGCTTATGAACGGCTGATGACCCGCCCTGTGCCCCGGCCGCTCCCGTCGAGATAACCGGACTTTACCGATAAAGTAATCTTATATTAACCAAACACATTACTTCGATGAATCATTACGTTACTGTATCCTTCCTCAACCTGCTGTGCTACGTACTATTGGGCGCGGCACGTTTCTGGGGTCATCCTACCCTGATTCATGTGGCCATGCTGGCTGCTGTGGCTTCGTTGTACTTCACTGTGAAGATGCTCCTTTTCTACCGTAGTCATAAGGCCGAGGCGCCACAAGGCACCATGTTCCGCATTTGTTTCTCCTTTGTCTGCATCGCGTTCTTCTTCACATACTATGCGATGGACATGGTGAAAACGGCCGGATAAAAGAGAAAATTCATTTGGAACAAACAAAAAGGAGTGTTCCTTTGTTTAAGAGAATAGTTTAGTATACAATATGTTTCACTTAAATATCAAAAAAAGAACATGAAAAAGTTGTTTTTGACGCTGATGGTATGCTTGTTTGCAGCTGTCGGCATGCAGGCCCAAGAGGGCAAATGGGGCATTGGCCTGAATTTGGGTTACGGTACAAATGTCTTGGACGGCCAGGCCTTCCTGGGCGGTCGTGTACTGTATGACATTGATGACCGCTTCGACGTGGTAGGCAGTTTCAACCGTTACTTCAAGGAATATGAGGCGAAGTTTTGGGATATCAACGCCGATTTCCACTGGAACGTCTATCACCATTCCCTTTTCGAGGTCTATCCTCTTGTGGGTATCGGCATACTGCATGGCAAGGCCGGTGACTGGAAAGAAAACTGGTTTGCCGTAAATTTGGGCGGTGGCATCATGTTCAACCTTACCGACCATTGGAAACTGGGTGCCGAACTGAAAGGCCAGATCATGAGCGACAGCCAGTTTGTACCGCTCGTCACGGCCATGTACCGCTTCTAAGTTTGTCCTCCCAAAGGCTCCCTGACCCATACGGCTGCAAGTCGCACACAAGCACTTGCAGCCGTTTTTTCGTATTTGCGTGCTGTACATAAGCGATAAATCAGTACCTTTGCACGAAATTATCGTTTCGTCAATAACTATAAAACAAGATATAAGCTATGGCACTTAAAGCAGGTATCGTGGGCCTCCCCAACGTAGGGAAATCCACTCTTTTCAACTGCCTGTCCAGCGCAAAGGCGCAGGCGGCAAACTTTCCTTTTTGCACGATTGACGCCCAACTTGGCCAGGTATCCGTACCCGATGAACGGTTGACCAAACTGGCCGAACTGGTACATCCGGGACGCATCGTCCCCGCCGTGTGCGACATTGTGGACATCGCCGGACTGGTGAAAGGCGCCAGCAAGGGCGAAGGATTGGGCAACCAGTTCCTGGGCAACATCCGCGAATGCGATGCCATCATCCATGTGTTGCGCTGCTTCGACAACGGCAATATCGTCCACGTGGACGGCTCGGTGAACCCCGTGCGCGACAAGGAAATCATCGACACCGAGCTCCAACTGAAGGACCTGGAGACGGTGGAGAACCGCATCAAGCGTGTGGAAAAACAAGCCAAGGTGGGCGGCGACAAGCAGGCCAAGACGGAATACGGTCTTCTGCTCCGCTATAAGGAAGCCCTGGAGCAGGGGCTCAGTGCCCGTACCGTCACCCCAGAGAACGAAGACGAAGAAGCGTGCGCCCGCCAGATGTTCCTCCTCACCACCAAGCCCGTGCTCTACGTCTGCAATGTCGATGATGCCTCCGCCGCCACAGGCAATGCCTACGTGGAGCAGGTGCGCGAGGCTATCAAGGACGAGGATGCCCAGCTGATGGTCATCTCCGCTCAGACCGAGGCAGATATCGCCGAGCTGGAGACCTACGAGGAGAAGCAAATGTTCCTCGAAGACCTGGGCCTCGAGGAGAGCGGTTGCAACCGACTCATCAAGGCCATCTACAAATTGCTAAATCTGGAGACGTTCATTACCGCCGGCGAAATGGAGGTGAAAGCCTGGACGTACCACAAAGGCTGGAAGGCCCCGCAGTGTGCCGGTGTCATCCACACCGACTTCGAGAAAGGCTTCATCCGCGCCGAGGTCATCAAGTACGACGACTATATAAAATATGGTAGTGAGGCCGCCGTGCGCGAGGCCGGCAAACTGGCGGTGGAAGGCAAGGACTACGTGGTGCAGGACGGGGACATCATGCACTTCCGGTTCAATGTGTAAGGTAAAAACCAATATGCAAGTCTTGCCATTCAACATGACATGACTAAACTTTCTTTGAGGTCGCAAATTGTGACCTCTAATTCCATTAAAATGGGACTCAGAAGGAATCTATATGCCTTCACCGAACAAGGTGTTGCCATGAGAAACCTCGCAACCCCATCGGATTCAAATCTTACTAACTACTCACCGCTAATCACTAATTACTGGACACTAAACACTATATCATCATGAACTACTTAATCGCAGGAACCGGAGGCGTAGGCGGCTCCATCGCCGCCTTCCTCGCACTGGCGGGCAAGGACGTCACCTGCATCGCCCGCGGCGAACACCTGGCTGCCATCCGCGAGCATGGATTACTTCTGCACAGCGACTTGAAGGGCGAGCACACCCTCCGCATACCCGCTTGCACCGCCGAAGAATATCAGGACAAGGCCGATGTCATCTTTGTCTGTGTCAAAGGCTACTCCATCGACTCCATCACCGGCCTCATCCAGCGGGCTTCGAAACCCGGGACGGTGGTCATCCCCATCCTCAACGTCTACGGCACGGGGCCACGCATCCAACGGCTGGTGCCGGGCGTGACGGTGCTGGACGGCTGCATCTACATCGTGGGTTTTGTCAGCGGCAAGGGCGAAATCACGCAGATGGGACAGATATTCCGCCTGGTTTATGGCGCACACCGAGGGACGATTGTTCCCCGTGAAACGCTCGAGGCTGTGCAGCGCGACTTGCAGGAGAGCGGTATCAAGGCCGAAATCTCCGAGGACATCAACCGCGACACGTTTGTGAAGTGGTCGTTCATCTCAGCCATGGCTGTGACGGGCGCTTACTACAATGTGCCGATGGGCGAGGTGCA
Source organism: Candidatus Bacteroides intestinipullorum (assembly GCA_018883785.1). Taxonomy (GTDB): domain Bacteria; phylum Bacteroidota; class Bacteroidia; order Bacteroidales; family Bacteroidaceae; genus Bacteroides; species Bacteroides intestinipullorum. Next base: position 11,989 of record JAHLFO010000128.1, on the reverse strand, counting down.
GAAGCCCGGTGAGATCAGGGATACCTTCATCGGCCTCTCCAGTGAAAGTGCCGAACTGGGCCATCGCCTGGGCATCGACATCCCCGCTAACCTGGTGGAATATAACTTGAAAATCATTGATTCGCTGGATCCGCACAGCACCGCCTCCATGCAGAAGGATTTGGCCCGAGGGCACGAGAGCGAAGTGCAGGGCCTGCTGTTCGACCTGATAGATGCTGCCGAAGCGCACGGTGTGGACGTCCCGACGTATCACCGTGTGGCACAGAAATTTATTCATCATTCTTAATTCTTCATCAAAAATGGACTTATTCCTGACCATCAATTGGAATCCCGACCCGACGCTGTTCCATCTCTTCGGGTTCCCCATCCGCTACTACAGCCTGCTCTGGATAGTGGGTATTGCGTGCTCGTACTTCATCGTGCGCCGCGAATACCGCGACCTCCGGATAGGTGACGACAAGTTCGACCCGCTGTTCATCTACTGCTTCATTGGCATCCTCGTGGGGTGTCGGTTGGGGCATTGCCTGTTCTATCAGCCGGAGTATTACCTGAGCGGTGTGAAGCCTTTCATCGAGATGTTTATCCCTATCAAGTTCCTGCCGGGCGGTGACTGGAAATGGACGGGCTACGAGGGACTGGCCAGCCACGGTGGCACGCTGGGCCTCATCATTGCCCTCTGGCTCTACTGCCGACGGACGAAGATGCACTTCATGGACGTGCTGGACATCATCGCCGTGGCCACACCTATCTGCGCCTGCTGTATTCGCCTGGCCAACCTGATGAACTCCGAAATCATAGGTAACCCCACCACGGTGCCCTGGGCGTTTGTCTTTGAGCGTGTGGACCCGTTGCCCCGCCATCCGGCACAGTTGTACGAGGCTATTGCTTACTTCATCTTCTGCCTCGGCATGTTGTACCTCTACCGCCGCGGGCTTCGGAAACGGGCCGCAGAGACCATCGGTATGAGGAAAGAAACCGTAGCAGCCCTGCCTGCCGCCTTCCCCCATCGGCGCGGGTTCTACTTCGGGCTGTGCTTGACGGAAATCTTCGTGTTCCGCTTTTTCGTGGAATTCCTGAAGGCGGATCAAGTGGCCTTCGAGCAAGGCATGACGCTGAACATGGGCCAGTGGCTCAGCATCCCCTTCGTGATTATCGGGGTGTATTGCATGTATTTTTACGGGAAGCGGCAAAAAGTCTAAAGAATAGGTAAAGGCGTGTCGAATTCTTGTTTTGACACGCCTTTGGGGATAATCAGACGGGTTTACTTGCTTTCGAGGGTTAATGTTGCCTTCTTCAGACCCTTGCCCGTGGCTTCCAGGATGATTTCGCCCGGCTCTTCGGTGGAGGAGACAATGGCGGTCATCATGCCGCTGAATACCTTCATTTGCGGACGTTGGAAGGACTCCAGTGAAGCGGGATTACCATTGGCGCCGGCACGGTACCAGCCCTTTCCTTTCACTTTGAACTTGAGTTCGTTGTCGGCCATGGGACAGAGGTTGCCGTCTTTGTCCACTACGCGGACGGTGACGAAGGACAAGTCTTTGCCATCAGCCTGGATTTGCGTGCGGTCCGGGATGAGCTCGATGGCGTAGGGCTTGCCGGCAGTATGGATTTCCTTTTCGGCCACGGCTTTGCCGTCCTTGTCATAGGCCACAACTTTCACAGTGCCCGGTTCGTACTTGGTGTCCATCCACATCAGGCGGTAGCGGCTCTGGCGTTTGAAAGTGGTGGAGCCGATAGTGTCGCAAAGGCTGTTGTCGATGGTGACGGACAGGTCCTTGGTGCGTTTGCCCTGGCTCTTGCCGTTGATGAATAACTCGGCAGACGGGTAGTTGGTGTAGACGAAGATGGGCGTCACCTCGCCTTCGCGGCCTTCCCAGTTCCAATGGGGCAGGATATGGAGGGTTTCCACATCAGGATTCCAGTGGCTGCGGTAGAGGTAATAGCGGTCTTTGGGGATACCGGCCAAGTCGATGATGCCGAACAGAGACGAGTGGCTGGGCCAATCGCTGTAGTAGGGAGTAGGTTCGCCCAGGTAGTCGAAACCTGTCCATACGAATTCGCCGATGCTCCACGGATAGTCCTCGTGCCAGATGAAGTTGTCTTCGGGCAGGTCGGACCAGCCGCAATGTTCTACATCGTAGGACGAAGCCTGGTGGTCGTCATATTTCTGCATGGAGCGACGCACGACAGGGAACTTGTAGACACCGCGGGAACTGAGGGTGGAAGCGGTTTCGCTGCCCAAGATAATCTGTTGTGGCAATTTCTTGTAGTTCTGTGCGTACTTGAAGGGGCGGTAGTTGAAGCCCGGTACGTCCAGGATGGCGGCCATGTTGTTGTTTACCACAGCATCCGGCGCATCCATGCCGTTGGTGACGGGGCGGGTAGGGTCTTCGCGGTGACAGATGTCTTGTAGGAAGCGTGTCAGTTTCGGGCCTACGTTGCCGTTCCATTGGTCGGGTACCTCATTACCTATGCACCACATCACGATGCTGGGATTATTGCGGAAGTGGCGCAGCAGGTTCACCAAGTCCTTCTCTGCCCATTCGTCGAAGAGGAGGTTATAGCCATTGGGCACCTTCGGGCTTTTCCAGCCGTCAAAGGATTCGGCCATCAGCATCATGCCCATCTCGTCGCAGGCCTCCACCAGTTCAGGGGCGGGCATGTTGTGCGAAGTGCGGATGGCGTTGCAACCCATGTCCTTCAGGATGTGTATCTGTCGGCGGATGCCGGCTACGTTGGCGATGCCGCCCAAGGGACCGAGGTCGTGGTGGTTGCATACGCCTTTGAAGACCGTGTGTTCTCCGTTCAAGAAGAAGCCTTTGTCGGGAATGAACTCTATGGAGCGGATGCCGAAGCGTGTGGTGTACTCGTCTTTCAGTGTGTTGCCCTCGTAAATTTTGGATTCGGCTGTGTAGAGGGCGGGGCTGTCAGGGCTCCACAGGGCGGGTTTGTCCACCACGAAGTCCTGCTCGAAGCCCTTGCCGTCATAGTGCGTGCCTTGTTTCTCGGCTTTCGCTACTACCTTGCCGGTAGCATCCTTCAGCTCGGTGACGATGCGGTAGTTTTCCATCTTCTTTCCTTGGGGAAAGACAAGGCTTGTCTTGAGATTGACTTTGGCAAAGTCCCGGTTTACTTCGGGGGTGGTCAGCTGTGTGCCCCAGGTGGGGACGTGGGCATCTTCGTTGATGACCAGGTGCACGTTGCGGTACAGCCCGGCACCGGGATACCAGCGGGACGACTCGTGTTGATTCTCCAGGCGGACAGCCAGGGTGTTGGTGCCTTCAGCTTTCAGGTAGGGAGTCACGTCGAAGTGGAACGAGTTGTAGCCATAGGGCCAATAGCCCACTTCCTGTCCGTTGAGCCATACGCGGGCGTGGCTCATGGCGCCGTCGAATACCAGCGTGGCTGTCTTTCCCTGTCCGAACTCCGGTGCTTCGAATTCCAAGCGATACCAGCCTGTGCCTACGAAAGGCAGGCCGCCGGTGCGTCCGGCATGTTCCATGGCTTCTTTCTGACCGTCTTGCGCGATGGCCAGGTTCTGCTTGTCGTTCTCGATGCTGAACGGACCGTAGATGGCCCAGTCGTGGGGTACGGTTACGGATTGCCACTTGGCGTCGTCGAACGCCTGATTACTAAACTCTTTTTGGTCTTCTCGGGTAAATTTCCACCCTTTCTCGAACGTCTGTTCAACGCGCACTTGCTGTGCGCAAACGGCTTGTGACAGCAATGCCGCCAGGATCCATCCTGTTAAACCCATGTTTCTCATATTAATACATATAAAGGATAATGATTGGTCAAAGATAATCATATATATTGGTATAACAGGGGTCGGGCGGCATTTTTTTTGCACTTGTCAACATTTCGGGGCTTTTTCGGGCTGAGTATGGGGCGAATGGCTATAAATTAGGCGGAAAGATAATGGACGACAATAGATTTTTTTCCGTATGTTTGCACCAAAATCATCGTTATGAACCGAATTTTCCATGCCCGCATCGTGCCGGGCCAATATCTTTTCTTGCTGCTGGTGGCCGCCTTGGCCTTCTGGTCCCTTTGGGAGAAGAACATCCTCCTGGCAGCCGTCTGCATGTTGTGGTTGGTGTTCCTCATCGAGCGGCTCATCCACACCACTTATACGCTGACCGCCGGGGGCACGTTGCTGATAGACCGTGGACGTTTCAGCCGCCGACGCGAACGTCCCTTGTCGGATATCGTGTCTGTGGAGCGGGTCTCGTCCATGCAGGTGGCGGGACATGCGTTGGTGCGCTATGTGCTGGTCTGCTACAAGGACGGGAAGCATGATGCGCTGATGCCGGTCAAGGAAGAGGAATTCATCCGGCAACTGACCCGACGGATGGAAATAAATTCGTAACTTGCGCCCGTAAATCGTAAACCATAAATTCCAATAGAAATCATGAAATACCAAGTAGCCATCATCGGCGGAGGTCCTGCGGGATACACGGCCGCCGAAGCCGCCGCACGGGCGGGACTGAGTGTCGTGTTGTTCGAGAAGCGCGCCCTGGGCGGTGTCTGCCTCAACGAAGGATGTATTCCTACGAAGACTTTGCTCTATTCGGCAAAGGTCTACGATACGACGCGCCATGCGCAGAAGTATGCCATCAGTGTGCAGGAACCTATATTCGACCTGCCTAAAATCATTGCCCGCAAGCAGAAGGTGGTGCGCAAGCTGGTGCTGGGCATCAAGTCCCGGCTGACGGCCGCAGGCGTGACGATGGTCACGGGCGAAGCCGAAGTGGCAGACAAAAGTCACGTGAAGTGTGGCGGAGAGCTGTATGAGTGTGATAATCTGCTGCTCTGTGCAGGCTCAGAGACATTCATACCGCCTATTCCCGGTGTGGAGGGCGTGCCTTATTGGACGCACCGCGATGCCTTGGATTGCAAGCAGTTGCCGCAGTCGTTGGTCATCGTGGGTGGCGGCGTCATCGGTATGGAGTTTGCCTCCTTCTTCAATAGCTTGGGCACGAAGGTGACGGTCATCGAGATGCTGGACGAGATATTGGGGGGCATGGATCGTGAATTGTCTGCTCTCCTTCGCGCCGACTATGCCAAGCGGGGTGTTACTTTCCTGACATCTACCAAAGTCGTATCCTTGGAGGGTGATGCCTCGTCTGTGCGTGTCAGCGTGGAGAATGCCGGTGGGGCGTCAGTGATAGAGGCCGAGAAGGTGTTGCTCAGCGTGGGTCGTCGTCCGGTGCTGAAGGGTTTCGGCTTGGAGAACCTTGATGTGGAAAAGGACGAGCGGGGCCGCTTGCGGGTGGACAGCCACATGCAAACCTCCCTGCCTGGGGTCTATGCCTGCGGTGACCTGACGGGCTTCTCGCTTCTGGCCCACACCGCCGTGCGTGAGGCAGAAGTGGCAGTCCGCCATATCGCCGGACAGGCGGACGAGATGTCCTACGCTGCCATCCCCGGCGTGGTCTACACCAATCCCGAGATCGCCGGCGTGGGTGAAACCGAAGAATCCCTGCAACGCAAGGGCATCGCTTGTCGCACAGTGAAGCTTCCAATGGCTTATTCGGGCCGTTTTGTGGCCGAGAATGAGGGAGTAAACGGTGTTTGTAAGCTTATTCTCAGTGAAAACGATATCATTTTGGGCGCACACGTGTTGGGTAATCCCGCTTCAGAAATCATCGTCCAGGCAGGCATGGCCATCAGCCTCGGGCTGACTGCCGGGCAATGGGCGCGGATGGTCTTCCCGCATCCCACGGTGGGCGAGATATTCAAGGAAGTGTGTGGGGAGGCAGACCGTTGATTTTATGAAGAAACAACTATTTGGTGGCCTGTGTGCCGCCTTAATACTGATGTCCTGTGGCACTACGGTGCCGGACAATGAATACCGCATAGAAGGCACACTGACAGGGGTACCGGACAGTACGGTCATCAGCCTTTACCAAGACACTGGTGACTTACTGGAAGAGGTGCAGAGCGATACGGTCGTGGGCGGACGTTTCTGTTTCGGCGACACCCTCTCCACGCCCCGCAGCGTTTGGTTGCTGTGCGTGGCTCCGGGTTTCCCTTCCAATTATTTAGAGGTGTGGGTGGCACCGGGTGAGCGTGTGCAAGTGACGGGGCATGACAAGCTGATCAACTTGTGGGAGGTCCAAAGCAACTTGACCGAACAGGCCGAGTTGAATGGCTTCACCGACTGTGCCCGAGACCTGTTGCGGCAACAGACCTTATGCAGTTTGCAGCGCGACAGCTTGATGCAAGCCCTGATGAATGTCCAGCAGGCAGGTACCTTGGATATGGCTACTTTCCAACAAATCAACGGCCTAAGTGATTCATTGCAACGTCTTTTTTTCCGATTGGAATATCAGATCAGCCAAAAGGAACTGACATATATGCGGACTCTTCCTTGTTCCAGCTCGTGGATGGACAAACTGGAGAAGCAAGCCAGATTGGTGCGTAGTGCTTCTGCGAATGATGATAGGTTTCATGAATTGTTCAAGGATTTCAAGGCGTTGGAGCAACCGGTGAAAGAACTGTATGACGCTCTGCCCGACTCTGTGAAACAGACCGTCGATGCCCGGCGCATTTACAACTTGCTCTATCCGCCCCGGTTGGTGGAGGTGGGCGATGCCATGGCCGACGGCCCCCTTTATGACTCCGAAGGAAAGGAACACCGCCTGGCCGAGTTCAAAGGCAAGTACATCCTGCTGGACTTCTGGAGCCGGGGATGCGGTCCCTGCCTGCAGTCCATCCCCGAACTGGAGAGGATAAGTACCGCATACGCCGACCGCTTGGCCGTGGTCAGCATCTCGTCCGACCCGGAGGAGGGATGGAAGGCGTTCCTGAAAGAGAAAGGGCTGAAGGGCTATCAGTGGAACGAGCTGCGCAATGATGGCGGCGGATTGGCGGCGGCCTACAGGGTGCAGGGCATCCCGCATTATGTCCTCATCGACCCTGACGGAAAGGTGGCGGACATGTGGACCGGCTATGGCGAAGGCAGCTTGGAGCGGAAGATGAAGGAGAGTCTGAAATGAAAGCAGGTAAGACGATTTTGTTCTTGTGCAGTTGGCTGGTTAGCCTTTCCTTGTCCGCTCAAGCACCGGGAGATAGCCTCCTCGTTGCCAGCCTTGATTCCCTGATTGCGCATCAGTTGCCCAAAGGCTCCAACGTGGGCATCTCCGTCTACGACCTCACGGCAAACCGGATGCTCTACGAATACCAAGCCGATCGCCTGTCGCGTCCCGCCTCGACCATGAAGCTGGTGACGGCCATCACTGCCCTTTCCCAGCCGGGCTTTGATGAACCTTTCTGCACCGAGGTGTGGTATCGGGGCAGGGTGGAGGCCGACACCCTGCACGGCGACCTGTATGTGGTGGGTGGTTTCGATCCGGAGTTGGATGAAGAAGACTTTGATTCGCTGGTAAGTGCCGTGGCACGTGCGCCGTTCTCCGTCATCAAGGGCCGGGTGTATGGCGACGTGTCGATGAAGGACTCCCTCTATTGGGGCAGTGGCTGGCTGTGGGACGATAATCCTGCTTCCTTCCAGCCCTATCTGTCGCCGCTGATGCTGGAGAAGGGCGTGGTGCGCGTGACGGTCATCCCCACCCAGGCGGGCGACACGGCCGAGGTCAGTGTCAGCCCCGCTTCTTCCTATTATACGGTGAACAATACGGCCCGCACTCGCACGCCTACGGCAGGCGACCTCCGCGTGACGCGCCGCTGGATGGAGAACAGCAACGAAATCCTCGTGTCGGGCAACGTCACCCAGCGGCAGACGCGCACCTTCAACCTTTACTCCTCGCAGGACTTCTTTATGCACACCTTTGCCGAACGCTTGCAGGCCGCGGGCATCCGGTTCCTGCCGGACAGCCTCTATGCCTTCGGCGAGTTGACGCGCGACAGCCTCGCCACCCTGCTGGCCGTGCACGAGACTTCCGCCCAGCGCGTTTTGGACGAGATGTTGAAGGAGAGCGACAACCTCAATGCCGAAGCTATGTTCTACCGCCTGGGCGCCCAATACACAGGCCGTAAACATATCCGCGCCCGCGATGCGCAGAAGGCCGTGCGGAAGCTCATCGGCGACCTGGAGCTGAATGCGCTGGATTATCGCCTGGCGGATGGCTGCGGTCTGTCGCACTACGACTACATCTCGCCCGAACTGCTGGTGACTTTCCTGCGCTATGCCTACGGGCATACCGACATCTTCCGCAAACTCTACAAAGCACTGCCCGTCGGCGGCGTGGACGGCACGCTGAAGCACCGGATGCGCCGCGGCACGCCCGCCTATCGCCGGGTGTTTGCCAAGACCGGCTCTTATACGGGCATCAACTGCCTGGCGGGATACTTGCAGACGGAGCAGGGGCATTGGGTGGCCTTCGCCATCATGAACCAGAATGTGTTGTCCGGACGCAAGGCGCGGGCTTTTCAGGACAAGGTGTGTGGGGAAATCATAAGGAAACGGTGAATTTTGAACGCAAAATGATAGGATAATTGATGTTTTTGTTCTAAATTGCAGCCGATTTCTAATATACCATGATATGAGATATACTTCTTTCAGTAAAACGGAACGATTGATGGGGGTATTTGCCTGCCTGTTCTTGTTCTTTTTGGCGTCTTGTGAGACGGACACCTATTTGCTTCGTCCCCAATCTTCTTATTATTATGGCGATGCCGCCACGAGAGGGATAACGGGACATTTTCCCCGCCATTTCTTCGACAATACGGTTGCAAGGCTGGATACAGTCGTCATGGTTTTGTAAAAAATGGAAGCAGATACGCCGTTCGTTGCCAGGTTTGAGGAGAATTATGGCCTGCCGCTGTGGAATGCCGTTTATGCTTTGGCGGATGAAGATGTAACCTGTTTTTTGGTGCCTTTGTGGAAGCCGGATGCAGAAAAGAAGATTGAAGCTTTATGGTTTTTCCGTATAGCGGATGGCCGGATGAAGTTCTTCCCGTTGAGCAGGACTTCAATACAAGGGGAGGAACAAAGTTTCATCTTTGACCTGCTGGCTTATCAAGCCTTTGGCATGAATAATGCTGAACAACTTGTTTTTGAGAAGGCAGAAACTCCTCAAACCCGGATGTATATCATCTTCACGGAGTGTTGGGATGTATATACCGGCACGGAAGCCCATTTGGAATACAGCTATACGAACTGTATAGACCGTACTTATTGGATTCAAGATTCAAGATTCAAGCATTCCACCACTTGGAGGAGGAACGGGGACTGGCGATGTGTTATATCCTGGGAATGATGGCGGAGGTAGTGGATCACCATCTGGTAGTTCCAAGGCGAAATCCATATTCCAGAATGACTCGTTGGACAAGAGTGTCTGGGAGAAAGTTGAAGATTTGATAGAAGAAATCATTGAGGATTGTATGGGTGGGAACTTGTATAATGCAGTAAAGGATTTCTTAGATGGGGAGAAGATAAATTTTCAGTTGACAGATGATAAAGATAGTTCCTACAGTCCAAGCAAGAAGTCTATCTTTTTATCTAAAAATGATATGTTGAGTGGAACCCTATTGCATGAGTTGTTTCATGTCTATCAAGTCAAACAATCAAGTGATAACATTTCTTCCATGAACAAAGAGATAGAAGCTCACCTTGCTCAATATAAATATTTGAAGAAACATAACAGATTGGATGATATTCCTAAAAAAAATTTTGATGGCAGATGGAGAGCAGTCCAATCAATAGATGAAAACATAGATAATAATGGGAATTTTATAAGGGGAGACTCTGTTAGTAATGAATTATATGCATTTCAAAGAGAATTGTTTGAAACCCAGTTTGAATATAATGTTGTAGCTGCATTTCGCAAATTTGGCTACAATGAAGCTGCTTATAATTCAAATCTAAGCATAGAGCAGAACTTTTTAAATATAAAAGATTTAACTATAAATTGCAATTAACATGAGAACATTTTTATTTCTTTTTTCCTTGTGCATGGCCATTACAGCCTTTGCTCAAGATGACTCCTCTTGGGAAGTCAACCATTACGAGCATACCCGAACCTTTGTGGAAGAGGGGTATACCTACCAGTGCGACGTGAAATATGGGTATGTCACGCTTTATAATGCGGCGAACCAATGGACGTATGCCGACCAGATAGACAATCGGACGGGAAAGCTTTATACTTCCAATTTGGGAGAAAATGACGTGTTTGAGATGAGCGATGAAACAGCCAAGGCGATTATACGCATCGTTAATCAATCTTTCTCCCAAGAGGAAGCCCGCCGGATTACGGATAACGGTTTTATGCTTACCCTGTTCTTCAGTCCTGTGACCGGTGACCTAGCAGAGGTCTGCTTTAATTTCTCTATTTTCAGAGATTCCGCCCGGATTCCGATTTCTTATTATCGGGACATAGAACTTCAGCTGAAGGAGCAGGTTCATGTCAAGGTTCTGGAGGGTGGCAAACATCTGACTTATCTGATGACTTGTGTGACTCTTGCCCCTGAAGGCCGCCTATCCGTGATGCAACCATGAAAATCTTCCCATTCCTTTTATCCCTGTGGATTACTTCGGCCTTTGCCCAAGATGACTCCTCTTGGGAGGTCAACCATTACGAGCATACCCGAACCTTTGTGGAAGAAGGGTATACCTATCAGTGCGATATCAAGCACGGGTATGTCACTTTATATAACAAAGATAATAAATGGACATACGCCGACCAGATAGACAAGCGTACTGGGAAGATTTATACTACGAATCTCGAGTCATCTACACCAGTGGACGAGGATAGCGTTAATGCCATGTTGAGCATCATCGATCAAGCTTTTTCTCGTGAGGAGGCACAACGGATTGCAGATGATAGCTTTATGATTATCTTGTTTATCAGCCCAATTACAGGGAAAGTGGAAGAAGTTTGCTATAATTTCTTTGTTTTTGATGCATGCGCTAAAATACCCTTATCTTACTATCGTGATATTGAAATGAAGATGAAAGAGAAAATTCATATTCAACTAACGGAAGAGGACAAGCATCTGAATTTTATTTTACTTGCAGGCAATCATACCCCTATCGGTCGTCCCGAATAATTAGCTATGAGACTTTATCTGTTTATTTTGTTCTTGTGTGCGGCCATTGCAGCCTTTGCCCAAGACGACACCTCTTGGGAAGTCAACCACTACGAGAAGACCCGAACCTTTGTGGAAGACGGGTATACCTACCAGTGCGACGTGAGATATGGTTCTGTGACGCTCTATAACAAGGCGAATCGTTGGACGTATGCCGATCAGATAGACAAGCGCACCGGGAAAATCTATGTGGCAAATTCGGATGCCTCTCCAGGTATTGGGGAGGAAAATGCCCGGATTATGTTGGATATTATAAATAATGCTTTTACAAAAGAAGAAGCTAAGCGAATCACGGATAATGGTTTTATGTTTTTGCTTTTCATGAATCCGCAGACAGGGGATGTGGAGGAAGTCTGCTTTGGTTTTGTAACCTTCAATGATTGCGCTAAGATTCCGTTATCGTATTATCGAGATATCGAGTTGAAGATGAAGGCACAAATACATGCCAAACTCACAGAAGAGGATAAGTACGTAAATTTCATTATGGCAGGTGGGGTTCATGCGCCAACCGGTCGCCCCGAATAATGTGCTATGAGACTTTATCTATTCCTTTTGTCCTTGTGTGCGACCGTTACAGCTTTTGCCCAAGATGACTCTTCTTGGGAAGTCAACCATTACGAGCACACTCGTACCTTTGTGGAAGAAGGGTATACCTATCAGTGTGATGTCAAGCACGGGTATGTCACTTTATATAACAAAGATCTAAGTACATGACAAAAATTTGAATACATCAAATTTCGGGACATAAATTGGTCGAAAAAGCACGTTGGAGATTTCCTCCAAGCCGTACTTTACTAAAGATTTGGTTTTACGTCCATGTTTCAATGTCTTTATAGGCTTTACGTTTTCATCTTTATGTTCCCCAACGAGATACGCCCATACAAGAGCAATACAAACCATTGCCAGAAGTCTTGCAATCCGCTCTGTGTCGCGCAAA
>JAHLFO010000127.1 GCA_018883785.1 Candidatus Bacteroides intestinipullorum | reverse complement strand
CGGAAGTTCCAGAGGAAGCCGCCGGAGAGGTCGGCCAGACCACCCGCGAGCAGGTGTAGGCCGCGGGCGACGGGGAAGTCGTAGTGCAGTCCCCAGTTCCAGTTGAGCAGCGCGCCCAGGGCGTTGTTATTGTCCACATGATTGTGCGTGTAGTTGGCATAGCCCTGGAAAAAAGCTTGGCGCACCAGCCGCCCGTCCGCCCAGCGCGTGCGGCGCAGGCTCTCGCGCGACAGGCGGAACTCGATGCCTCGGTATTCCTGAGGCGAGAGGTAAGTGTCATACTGGTTGGCCCACCCCAGGCCGTACATCGTGGCGCGTTCCACGGGGCGGACGGCTGCTGCCTGCACGGTGTCCGCCGGAGCGGCCGTGGAGAGGGTGGCGCAGAGGAGTAGGGATAGAAGTGTATACATTTTCGCTTGTCGGATGAATTGGATTGAAATATTCATTCTGCATTCCTGGCTCAAAACAGCTTCATCTGTCCCGTCAGTTCGTCAAGGATATCTCCCGGCGTCTTGTCCTTGTCCGGATCGAGGTCTTCGGGTTCGTCCTCCTCGCCGGTGTCGGGTGCCGGTGCTGGCACAGGTTCGGGACGGCGCGTGGGTTCCAGCTCATTGACGGTGTCCAGGGTGTAGGTAGTCAGGCGTTTGCCTTTCGCCTTGAAGCTCTTGACCGCCACGAAGTCATCCGCCTCCACCACCATCGGGTCGCGGAAGGCATCATGCCCGCCGAAGACGACCTCCAGACGGGGATAATACTCGTCCGTCAGGAGGATGAGGCGGTTCTTGGGATTCTCGCCCAGGCAGTTCTGCTTGCGTGCGGTAGGCTCAAAACAGAATCGCTTGAGGTAGGGATAATTCTGCTGGTCGGCATCGTAGAGGATAGCCGTCCACACTTTCTGCGGGTCATGCTTCTCGAGCAGGCGGATGTTTGGCTCGTAGTGGTTTTCCAAGTCGAAATTAGTGGCGTAGAAGTCGCCGTTGTCCAGCACCACGAGGATACGGTCGTCGGTCTGGAATTCGCCCAGGTATTCGCCCCGTCCGTCGTAGTTGAGGCGGAGCACGTCGCGGTCGAACCACACCTTGCGCCCGCCCAGCGTGGAGGCACCGCGCTGCTTGAGGACGATTTTGTGCACGGGCAGGCGGGTGAGGATGTTGCCAATCGCCTGCCGTCCTTTGATGCCGAGCTGGCTGAAGTCTTCCTCGAAGACAATCTTGCGCACGCGCGGGTTGGGTTTGAGCGTCACTTTGATGACCTCGGCCTCGCCGTTGGGGTTGGCGCTGAAGTAGAGCACGCGCGAGTCGGGCTTGCCCTGCGTCAGGTCGTATTCGCGGTCGCGCACAATGCCGGTGACGGCAAAACGCTTGATGTAGCACGTGCCGTCCTTGCCGTCGCGGTAGGCCACGTTGTAGATGGTGCGCTTGTCGTTCTTCTTGAAGATATTGATATAGAGTATGTTCTTTCCTACAAACTTTTTGTCGGCCACGGGGGTGATGACGTATTTGCCGTCGCGATAGAAGATGATGACATCGTCGATGGGCGAACAGTTGGCCACGAACTCGTCCTTCTTCAGCCCCGTGCCGATGAAGCCCTCCTCGCGGTTGATGTAGAGCTTCTCGTTGGCCTCGATGACCTTGGTGGCTTCGATGACGTCGAAGCTGCGGAGCTCGGTGCGGCGGGGGAAGTTCTTGCCATACTTCTCCTTCAGCATGCGGAACCAGTCCACGGTGTACTCCACGAGGTTGGCCAAGTGGCGGTCGATTTCCTCCACCTCGGTTTTCATGCGGGCAATCTGCTCCTCGGCCTTGTCACTGTTGAACTTGAGGATGCGGGCCATCTTGATTTCCATCAGCCGCAGGATGTCGTCCTTGGTGACCTCGCGGATGAAGGTGGGATAGTAAGGCGTCAGCCGCAGGTCGATGTGCGCACAGGCGGCGTCCATCGTCCGTGCCTGCTCGAACTCGGCGTCCTTGTAGATGCGTTCCTCGATGAAAATCTTCTCCAGCGAAGCGAAATGCAGACTCTCCATGACCTCGCCCCGGCGGATTTCCAGCTCACGGCGCAGCAGTTCCTTGGTGTTGTCCACCGAGCGGCGGAGAACATCGCTGACGGTGAGGAAGTGGGGCTTCTGGTCGTCGATGACGCAGCAGTTGGGCGAGATGTTCACCTCGCAGTCGGTGAAGGCATAGAGGGCGTCGATGGTCTTGTCCGACGACACGCCGGGCGCCAGGTGGACGAGGATCTCGACGCTCCCCGAAGTCAAGTCCTCGACTTTGCGGATTTTTATCTTGCCCTTCTCGCTGGCCTTGACGATGGAGTCGCACACGCCCGCCACGGTCTTGCCGTAGGGGATTTCGCGGATGGCCAGCGTCTTGTTGTCCACCTTCTCTATCTTGGAGCGCACGCGCACGGAACCGCCGCGCTCGCCGTCGTTGTACTTGGACACGTCGATGCTGCCGCCCGTCTGGAAGTCGGGATAGAGGGCGAAAGGCTCGCCGTGCAGGTAGCTGACAGCGGCATCGCACAGCTCGTTGAAGTTATGGGGCAGTATCTTGGACGACAGGCCCACGGCAATGCCCTCCACGCCCTGCGCCAGCAGCAAGGGAAACTTGACGGGCAGGGTGACGGGCTCGCGGTTGCGTCCGTCGTAGGACTGCTTCCACTCGGTGGTCTTGGGATTGAAAACGACATCGAGGGCAAACTTCGTCAGGCGGGCCTCGATATATCGGGCGGCGGCGGCATCGTCGCCGGTCAGGATGTTGCCCCAGTTACCCTGGCAGTCGATGAGCAGGTCTTTCTGTCCCAGCTGCACCAGGGCGTCCTTGATGGAGGCATCTCCGTGCGGATGGAACTTCATGGCTTCGCCCACGATGTTGGCCACCTTGTTGTAGCGTCCGTCCTCCATGCGGCGCATGGTGTGGAGGATGCGCCGCTGCACGGGTTTCAGGCCATCGGCCACGTGGGGTACGGCACGCTCCAAGATGACGTAGGAGGCGTAGTCCAGAAACCAGTTCTGGTACATGCCGCTCAGCCGGTGGCGCACCTCGCCGTCCTTGGCATCGGCCGGTTTATAGTCGGTATGCTCAGTGCTGCCCGCGTTATCACCGGGTTGCGTCAGGTCTAAATCGTCTTTGGGTTCTTCGAAGTCTTCGCTCATATTTGTGTCAAGGGGGTGCTAAAATTGGATGCCCGCGCCGCCACCACAGCGGAGGGGGCACGCAAATGTACGAAAAATCGGGGAAACACGGGAAAAAGAATGCCATTTTTTATTCGCCACCCCCTGCACGGACGGCTTCCGGACGGCCTTTTTCCACGTCTTTGGGCAGGTATATCCCCGCCCGTGCTTAGCGATGCTTCCGTCCACGGGCGATGATATCCCCGCCCGCGGACGGAGATATACCCCAGCAAATGGGCCTTTCATCACAAGCTGCCACCGCCGCCCACGCCGCCTTCGCTGCCGCCGCCACCGCTCTTCACGTCGTCGTTGGTGATGGTGCGGGCAGCCTTCTTCACGCTGGCGCGGAGTTCGCCAATGCGGTAGCTGACGCTCAGACCGAAGTTCATCTGCGGATACTTGCTCCACGTGTCCTGCCGGAAGCCGGCACCCTCGGTATGGCTCTCAAACTTGTTGTACTTCTTGTGGAAGTTGCCGGCAAAGGCCGAAAGGGTCAGGCGTTTCTCCAAGAAAGACTTGCTCAGGTTGAGCGAGTAGCCGAAGAATTTGGAGCCTTTCCCCTGCAACATAATCCAAGGTGTCTGTCCGAACACGTTCAGGCTTAGGCGCCAGTCGTGCTTGAAGCTCTGCTGCGCGCCGCCGAAGCCGAAGAACTGCCAGCCGTCGTTCTCCAATCCGCCCGAACCCTCCATCTTGACATAACCGCCGGAGAGGTTCGTGTAGATACGTGTGTTGGACGTGGCATTCCAATTGACGTAAGCGCTCAGGTTGAAGTTCTTGCTCTTGCCCATGTTCTGGTAGGTGGTGTAGAGCACATCCTTGCCCGTCAGGTTGTCCGGGTTATAGCCGGGTATGTCGTCTTCGGCCACCAGGCTGGTGACGGACTGTATGCTGTTGTTCGTAAAGGAGTAGCGGGCGGAGAGGTTCACATTGAACTTCTGCGAGAAGCTGCTGTAACTCAGGTCGAACGAGTGGTTCTTCTCGCTGTCCAGGTCCGGATTTCCCCGGCTGACGGACGACGGGTCGCTGTCGTCCAAATACGGGTTCAGGTACCAGATGCCCGGACGGTAAATGCGCATGTTATACCCCACACGCACGTTGGAGAAGTCGCTCAGCTTCCATCCCACCGAGGCCGATGGCACCACATCGTCAAAGTCCTTGCGGAAATCCTGGCCCCGTCCCAGCAGATACTCGACGTTCTGTATCGTATGTTCATAGCGCACGCCCAGCCTTCCGGACAGCTTCTTCCAGCGCAGGCTGTAGCCCAGGTAGGCGGCGATGATGTCGTTCACGTGCCGGTAGTGCGAGCTGTATTCCTCGTCAAAGACATAGTCGGCGTTCTCCACGCTCTCCCGTTCGTAACGGTCGTTGTCCGAGGCATTCTTGCGCCGGATGTACTTCGCGCCCGCCTCCACGGTATGATACTTGCCTATGGGGGTGGTGAAGTCGGCCTGCACGGTGTGCTCGGTCGTGGTCTGTTCGCCGTCGTTGCGCTGGTCTTGCAAGCGGTTCAGGAAGTCCGCCCAATCGGCCTGCAAGAGTTCCTCGTCCTGGTATTCGGAATAAGCGTCCGACGTCTGCGGGCTGGTATTGATGCGGTAGGAGAACGTCAGCATCCGGTCTTTCATGTGGGGGAAAATATGCTGATAGTCGATGCCACCGTCTATCGAGAACCAGGAGGAACTGCTGCGGCTGGCTGTGGCATAGCGGTAGAGCATCCCCGGCACAGACGGATTGGCCGACGAACCCACGTAGTCCGTCCGACCGTGGCTGTCGCTTCCGCTGCCCCACAAGCCGAAGGAGGCGGAAATCAGGTTCAGCGTGTCGATCTCATAACTGGCCTCCAGACTGCCCGCCTGGAAATCGCCGTGCCCTTTGTTGCTGCCGCTGTAATCCAGGTTGGATGCCGTGGATGAAGCCACCGTGGACTCCCGGCTGCCACCCGAATAGCTGCGTGGCGAGGTATTGTAATTGTAGTTATAACGCGCGCTGAGCGTAAACTTGCCGCTCTGCACCGTGCCGAAGACGCCGCCGCCGGCACCCCGGTAGCTGCCGTTGCCGCTGAGCGTCACCGTGTACCCCTCGAAGCCGCCGCCTTCGGTGACGATGTTCAGGATGCCGCCCACGCCCTCGGCGTCATACTTCGGGCCGGGGTTGGTGATGACCTCGATGTGCTTGATGGTGTTGGCGGGCATGCTCTTCAGCACCTCCTTGGGGTTGTTGCTCATCATGTTGTTCGGCTTGCCGTTGACATACACCTTGAAGTTGCTGCTGCCGTTCACCTGGATATTGTCCTCGCCGTCTACGGTGACCATCGGCACCTTGCGCAGCATCTCCATCAGCGAGTTGGTCTCCGAATCCGGATCATCGGCCACGTTGTATTCTATCTTGTCGATATCGGCCTTCACCAAGGGCTTTTGGGCCGTCACCACCACTTCGGCCAACTCATTGGCGGCATCGGTGATGTAGAGCGTGCCAAAGTCCATTTCCTTGCCCGCCTCATTTACGGCAAAGTCGCGCACCACGGGGTTGCGCCCTATCGAGCTGACGGTCAGTATGAAGTCACCGCTCCCGCGCACCGTGGCGTTGAATGCGCCGTTTATATCGGTCAATACGGCCTTTACGGCTTTTCCGGGCATGGCCTTCTTCGCGATTGTCACTGTGGCATAAGGCTCCCCCTCTTGCGTAAGCGAGTCGAGGACGATCCCCTTCACCCGAAACGAAGAGCCGGCACCTGTCTGTGCCATTGCCACGCTGCACACCAGCAGACACAGCAACAGCAGGTTTTGTCTGATATTCATCTTGTCTGTTCCTGTTTATGTATGTTCAAGAAAATTAGAATGCCGCGAAGGTACGGCGTTTTCATAAAAATCATAAAGGAAGCACGTTAAATAAAATAAAACACGAACAGCAGCCCCACATTGACTGCTATCACCACGCCGAAACCGCCTAAAGCCCAGCGGTGCAACGGACTTCTGCGCCCCGCAAAGAACAAGGCATAACCGAGGTTGACGGCAATGTTGCTGACGATGGCCTGAAGACTGCACGCCGTCACAAGGGTGACCGGGACATTGCCCGTGCCTTGCAGCAGATTGAGAATGAAAGGCGTGATGTCACTCAAGCCCGAGACAAAGGACAGGACCGTCAATCCGCCCGTGCCGGCATAAAGCAAAGTGTAGTGCGTCAAGAGTGTGAACACCACGAAGAGCAGAGCGAAAATCAAGGCGACTTTGAATTCCAAGGGATTGCCCGCGTCGGCATCGGCAGGCTGCGCATCCACTGTGGCCGCCCGCTTGCGGTGCACCCACCAAGCGGCGCTGCCCGACACCACAGCCATAGCCAGCAGATAAGGATAAATCACGCCCAACGTCTCCCCGCTGAAGATGCCGATCAGGATGAGGAAGCGCAGGAACATCATGCTTACCGCCAGAAGCATAGCCGCCACGTACTCGGGTGCTTCGCCCGCTGAAGCTTCGCGACTCTTGCGCGCCAGGACAGAAATGGTGGCCGTGCTGCTATACAATCCGCCGATGATGCCGGACACCAGTATGCCCGACTCGCGAAAGACGTAGCGCCGCAGCAAATAAGATAGGTAGGAAATGCCGGATACGACCACCGTAGCCAACCATACGCTGTAGGGCGTCAGGCTGACGCCGGGTATCAGCGTCTTGTCCGGCAGCATCGGAAGGATGATGCCGCTGATGGCGAGGAACTTGGCCAGCGTGATCATCTCGTCGTTCTTCATGCGTTGCGCCAGTTCCGTGAAGGTATGTTTCAGTTCCGTAAAGAGGAGCACCGTCACCACCACCATGACGTAGAACCACGAAGGCTGGGTGATGACAATCGGTGCCAGGCAATACGTGATGAGGGCTATGACAATGGTGGTCACGCCAAACACGCGGTATTGCGTCTGCTTCACATAATAGTTCAATGCCAGCAGAAGACCCAACACCGCCCCCCCGCCCAGGAAAAGGCGATATTCCGTCGGGTCAAGAATATAAAGCAAGTAGCCCAGGATGCCGATAAACGTAAAGGTCCGGTCGGTGCCGAAGAGGGTGGTCTCGCCTTCGCGCTTCAGGCTGATGCGCCGTTGCGAAAGGCCAATGAGCAGGGAGAACAGCGTCACCAACACGAAAGTGACGAACTCCTGGGGCAAGTATTGGTAGATTTTCTCCATTTCATCCTCTTACGAATCCTTCCACATGCAATAGGGATGCTGCATCAGCTGTGCGTTGTAGTATCGCCTGTCGCCCGTCACCTCCCGTCCGAGAAAGGGAGGCCGCTCAAAGGGTTCATCGGGGGCACTAAGTTCCACTTCGGCCACGACCAATCCCTCGTTGTCACCGTAAAACTCGTCCACCTCGAAGGTGTGGCCGGCAAAAGGGACCAAATAGCGCGTCTTGTCGATGACTCCACCCCGGCAAAGCTTCATCAAGTCGCGGGCATCGTCCAGCGGGATTTCCATCTCCCATTCGTAGCGGCTCAGACCGCCATCCAGAGAGGGGCCTTTGATGGTGAGGTAGCCGCGATCGTCGCGGATGCGCACGCGCACCGTCCGTCCGTCGCTACAGATATATCCCTGCGCAATGCGGCTGGACGAGGCGGCGGACGACCGATAGTCGCCCGTCACCAGGAACTTGCGTTCAATCTCCTGTGCCACGGCTCAAGCCCATACGGTGTAGGCCACCAGCATGATGACGATCAGCAGGATGGCGATGACGGTCATTACCCGGAGGACTTTCTTGCCTTGTTCTTCCTCGCGTTGCGTGTGTGTCACACGATTCTTATTACTCTTTCCCATGATATAACTGTTTTTAATTTTAGGTTCAACGGGAAGCAAAGTAAGGCCAAATTCAGGAAGTTTGCAAGCGAATGGGGAAAAAAGTTTTCAATTGCGGGCAAAACGATACTCGGCGGGAGCCACCCCGGTCAGCTTCTTGAAGATAAAACTGAACTGCATGACGTTGGCATACCCCAGATTACGGGCTACCTGCGTGGGCGTGGCACCAGGCGCGAGCAGCATCCGCTTGGCGGCTTCCAGACGCTTGGCATGCAGGTACTCCGTCAGCGAATGCCCCGTCTCGAAGCGGAGCAGGTCGCAGAAGTAGGCTTCGCTGAGGTTGAGCACGGAGGCACATTCGGTAGCCGTGGGGAACTTTCCGCTCTCCATCCGTCCCGAGCCGATATACTCATCAACCAGCCTGTCCAGCTGCGCCATGAGGGTCTTGTTTTTGTTCTCGCGGGTGATGAACTGGCGTTCGTAGAAGCGGGTGCAATAATCCAGCAACAGCTCGATGAGGCGCGAGATGAGGGTACTGCTGTGCGTGTCGATGGGGTGGCGCAGTTCCTCGCCGATGTCGTCGAAATAGCGCATCACGCGCTCCGTCTCCCGCTGGGAGAGATGCAACGCCTCCTCCTTGCGGTAGCGGAAGAAGGTGTAGTCGTTGATGTGGCGGCATAAGGTGGTGCGCAGCAACAGGTCGGGATGGAAAGCCAGGAGCAAGCCACAGTCGGGCAAGGTGTTGTCCTGGTTCATGCGGAAGACTTCGCCGGGCGTAAGGAAGACCAGCGTGGC
Organism: Candidatus Bacteroides intestinipullorum; assembly: GCA_018883785.1. Classification (GTDB taxonomy): domain Bacteria; phylum Bacteroidota; class Bacteroidia; order Bacteroidales; family Bacteroidaceae; genus Bacteroides; species Bacteroides intestinipullorum. Next base: position 3,493 of record JAHLFO010000127.1, on the reverse strand, counting down.
ATGAGCGAAGTCGTAGTAACGCCGTCCGCAGCACCGGCAATTGTCCGCACAATGCTCGATCAGGAGGATAGCGTAGAACTCGAACTTCACGCTCTCCTCCACCCCCGTTCCCTTCCCGTCCAGCGGGATGAGGGCGGCCTGCGGATGCCACGTCTCGCACCCCAGGCAACGGTTGCACTCGCACACGGTCTTTATGTCCAGCACGTCGTTTTGTTGTTTCATCAGATTCAGATTCTCCTGCGTTGTTTTTTCATTGCAAAGGTAAGGCTATCGCCCCTTTCCCGGCCTACCCGTATTACAGATTAATTAACCATTCTTCCCGATTCGGTGATATGGGTATTATTTTCTGTAATGCGGATAATGTGCGGACAGGCGGAAGGACTTACCTTTGCGGGCAAAAATCCATTCACGAATAAATTTATGAGAAAACAACTACTCCCCCTCATCGCCCTCTGCCTGGGCACGGCCGCAGGAGCCACCGAACCCTTGGACAGCCTCACTACGGACGGCGACCACGTGTTGCACGAAGTGGTAGTGACCGGCACACGCAACGCCACCGACATCCGCCACCTGCCCATGACTATCAGCGTCGTGGGCCGCCCACAGCTGGCGGGACGTTACCAACCCTCTATCCTCCCCGTCCTGACGGAGCAGGTGCCCGGCCTCTTCGTCACCAGCCGGGGCGTGATGGGCTACGGCGTGTCCACCGGCGCGGCAGGCGGACTAAGTCTCCGCGGCCTCTCGGGCAGTTCGCAGATGCTGGTGCTCATCGACGGGCATCCGCAATACATGGGCCTCTTCGGCCACCCCATCTCCGACTCCTACCAGACGATGCTGGCCGAGCGCGTCGAAGTGTTGCGCGGGCCTGCCTCCGTGCTCTACGGCTCCAACGCCATGGGCGGCGTCATCAACATCGTCACCCGCCAGATGCACGAGGACGGGGTACGGACGGACATCAACCTGGGTGCAGGCTCCTACGGCACGGTGCAGGCCGAGGGGGTCAACCGCGTGCGCAAGGGACGCTTCAGCAGCACGGCCGCCTTCTCCTACAACCGCACCGACGGACACCGACCGGACATGGCTTTCGAGCAATACAGCGGCTATGCCAAGCTGGCGTATGACCTGACACAACACTGGCGCCTGTGGGGCGACGTGAACGTGACGCACTTCAACGCCTCCAACCCCGGCGAGACCTTCGCCCCCCTGACGGACAACGATTCGCGCATCACGCGTGGCATGGCGTCGGCAATGCTGGAGAATCACTATGAACGCACGTCTGGCGCTTTGAGCTTCTTCTACAACTGGGGGCGACACAAGATCAACGACGGCTACGGCCCCGGCGAGGAGCCGCAGGAATCCCTGTTCAACAGCAAAGACCTGATGATGGGCGTATCGTGGTACCAGAGCGCGGAGCTGTACGAGGGCAACCGCCTGACCGTGGGCATCGACTATCAGCACTTCGGCGGCGAGTCGTGGAATGTGGCAGTAGTCGACGGCGCGCGCATCCCCGGCGTGGAGAAGAAGCAGGACGAAGTGGCCGGCTACGTGGACTTCCGCCAGGACTTCGGTTCGTGGCTCTCGCTGAACGCCGGCCTCCGCGTGGACCATCATTCGCACGTGGGCACGGAACTGGTGCCCCAGGGCGGACTGGCCTTCCACCTGCCCCGGCGGGCCGAACTGAAAGCAATGGTCAGCAAGGGTTTCCGCAACCCCACCATCCGCGAAATGTACATGTTTCCCCCGCAGAATCCCGACCTACAGCCCGAACGGCTGATGAACTACGAGCTGTCTTTCAGCCAGACGCAGCTGGACGGCGCCCTCAGCTACGGTGCCAACCTGTTCTACATCAACGGCGACAACCTCATCATGACCACCCGCGTGGATGGCCGCCCGCACAACGTGAACAGCGGCGACATCGAAAACTGGGGACTGGAAGCCAACGCCGCCTGGCGCATCGACCCGCGCTGGAGCGTCAACGCCAACTACAGCTGGGTGCACATGGAGAATCCCGTCATCTCCGCGCCGCAACACAAGCTCTATGCGGGGGCTGACTTCCATCAAGGCCGTTGGGCGGTGTCCACAGGCGTGCAATATGTCAAAGGGCTCTACACCTCGGTGGGCACAGACGCTACAACGGAGGATTTCGTCTTGTGGAATGTCCGTGCCTCCTACCGTCTCTGCCCCTATGCCTCGCTCTTCGTGCGCGGCGAGAACCTGCTGGCGCAACGCTACGAGATCATGGCGGGCTATCCGATGCCCAAGGCAACATTCCTGGGCGGAGTGAACGTGAGCTTCTGAACGGACAGAACAAAATAATCCAGGCGCGGATTACGCTGATGGCACGGATGTTTCTTTTAATCTCCGTGAAATCCGCGTAATCCGCGCCTGGATCTATTTCGAGAGTCAATGTTTACGCCTCGCCTTCCCCCGCGAACTCCATCAGATAGGCCTTGATGAACCCGTCTATCTTGCCGTCCATCACGCCGTTCACGTCCGAGGTCTGGTAGTTGGTGCGGTGGTCCTTGACGCGGCGGTCGTCGAAGACGTAGCTGCGTATCTGCGAGCCCCACTCAATCTTCTTCTTGCCCGCCTCGATCTTGGCCTGCTCGGCCATACGGTGCTTCATCTCCTTGTCATACAGCATGGAGCGCAGCAGCCGGAGGGCGTTCTCGCGGTTTTTGGGCTGGTCGCGCGTCTCGGTGTTCTCGATGAGGATTTCCTCCTCCTCGCCCGTGTAGGGGTCCTTGTACTGGTAGCGCAGGCGCACGCCCGACTCCACCTTGTTCACGTTCTGGCCGCCCGCGCCGCCGCTTCGGAAGGTGTCCCACGACAGGCGTGCCGGCTCGATGGTCACCTCGATGGTGTCGTCCACCAGGGGCGTGACAAACACCGAGGCAAACGACGTCATGCGCTTGCCCTGGGCGTTGTAGGGCGACACACGCACCAGGCGGTGTACGCCGTTCTCCCCCTTCAGATAACCGTAGGCATACGGGCCGCAGATTTCGATAGTACAGGTCTTGATGCCCGCCTCGTCGCCCTCCTGCAGGTTGGCGATGGAGGTTTTGTAGCCATGCGTCTCGGCATAGCGCAGGTACATGCGCATCAGCATGCTGGCCCAGTCCTGGCTCTCCGTGCCTCCGGCGCCTGAGTTGATTTTCAGCACGCAGTCCATCTGGTCGGCCTCGTCGCGCAGCATGTTCTTCAGCTCCAGGGCCTCGACGGCGGCCACGGCCTTGGTGTAAGCCTCGTCCACCTCTTCTTCGCTCACCAGTTCGTCCTTGTGGAAGTCAAAGGCCAGCTGCAACTCGTCGCTCAGGGTCTTCACCTCGTTGTAGCCGCTGATCCATTGTTGCAGGCCCTTCACCTTCTTCATCTGCGCCTCGGCCGCCTTCTGGTCGTCCCAGAATCCGGGTGCCTGCGTGCGCAGCTGTTCTTCCTCCACTTGTATCTTCTTGCCTTCGATGTCCAGGTAGCGGTTCAACGCTTCGGTGCG
>JAHLFO010000126.1 GCA_018883785.1 Candidatus Bacteroides intestinipullorum | reverse complement strand
CACAGTGTACATTGGACTTTCACTATATATGAGTTTGGTCACCCATAATATAAGGAACAATTCAATTTGTACGCTGTGCTTTAACATTTTGATACGATTTTAAGAGAATGAAATAAGTTTAAATCACTTCGACAAATATTCACAGGCTATAGGCCATTTGATGTATGCCGAAGACAACCAGTTTGATGATTTCTGGACAATCCGCTATAGAGGAATATTCCGGGCCAATTCAGCTATTGAGGGGCTGATAGCCAATGAAGCTTCATTCTCTAATGAAGAACTGTTTAATCAGTGTTTGGGTGAAGCCTATTTCCTCCGCGCTTATTTTTATCATGAACTGGCTGAAATGTTTGGTCCGGTACCTTTGATTACATCCACAACCCAGGAAACCAATGTACCTCGCGCCGATATAGATGACATTTATGCGCAAATAGCAGCAGATTTGAAGCAAGCAATCAATCTGATGTCCAATAGAAAATACAATGAGTTTGTTGAAGCCGGCCATGCCACCAAATGGGCAGCAGAAGCTCTGATGGCACGTGTATTTCTATTCTATACAGGCTTCTATGCCAAAGAGGTTTTACCTTTAAAAGGTGAGGACGGTACCTTATCCGCATCTGTCACCAAAGCTGAAGTTATAGAGTGGGTAGACGATTGTGTGGATAATTCCGGCCATGATTTGTTAGGCGATTATCGTAACCTATGGCCCTATACCAATGAGTTTACGGTGGATGATTATGCGTACACCAAAGATGCCGTCGGAGAAGATGGAAATTCGCTGAAATGGGCAGGAAATGGCAATGAGGAGACAGTATTTGCCATTAAATTCTGTAACTATGCAGGTTGGTCAGACTCTTATCAGATGGGCTATCGCAACGGCTATATTTTGTATTTTGGTTTGTGTGCGGACAATGGCGGCGAAAGTACTTTTCCGTTCGGACAAGGTTGGGGACAAGGACCTGTAACTTCAACCATTTGGAGTGAGTGGCAACAGGAAGAACCTGACGATATGCGTCGACAAGCCTCTATCTTGAATGTTGCGGATGAACTTCCAGGGTATGTCTATGTAGAAACAAGCATGGAGGATTGCGGCTTATGGAATAAGAAAATGATTCCCATCTTAGCCAAAGAAGCACTCGAAAAAGAAGGCGATTGGTCGAAAAGCCTTTTCTGGTGCGCGTATGATGATTATGATCGTTCCAATAATAATAACAGTATGCAGGGGGCTCATTATCAAGATCTGATAAGCATACGTTTTGCTGACGTTTTACTTATGCAATCTGAATTAAAAGAAGACATTTCTGGAATCAATCGAGTGCGTGCACGTGCAGGATTACCACCTGTGGGAGGATATAGCTTGGAGGCTTTGCAAAAAGAACGACGTCATGAATTATGTTTTGAAGGCAGACGCTGGGCAGACATTCGCCGCTGGGGAATTGCAGAACAAGAATTGGCGGATAAAAATGGTATATTGATGTATAATGCTGGTAAGCAGGTGCGCATGACGGATGGAAAGTATGTCTCCCGCTATCAGGCCACAAAAGGCTTCTTCCCTATACCAAAATCTCAAATAGATTTGTCGGCCGGAATCTTAACTCAAAATGAAGGATGGACTAGTGCGGATGCCTATTATTCAAGTTGGAATTTTTAATATAATCAGTAAATTGTATGAAAACGAATTATATTTTATACGCTTTCGCGTTTTTTCTTGTAACTTTGTCTGCATGCCAACCATTGGATAACCGAGAGGAAATGACAGGCAATATTTCTGTAGAGGATATTCAAGCTACTGTAAGAGTGGAGCAGATTAATGGGAAAAATGTCAATAAAGTATTCTTTGAATGCTCCAGTCCTATCAGTTGTCAGTGGTCCAATGGAGTAGAGACCCATGCAACCAGCAGTGGTGAAATGTTGATGTTCTTGACTGGAGAGCAAACCGTAACGCTGACTGGACTTTGCGGTGACGGTTCTGTGATAACAAAGGATTTCCCAGTAACTGTGGATGAACTCTACTATGAGGTGGCTCCGGAATATGCAATGTTCTGTGGTTCTGGAGAAAAGACCTGGACTTGGCAGGAAACAGAAACAATGGGTAACGGGAGTGCAACTTCTGGAGGCCCGGATTGGTGGACGTTAAATGCTGAGGATATGGCAGAACAATGTGCAGGCAAGAATTTGGATGCAGATGGCAAAGGGGCATATATGACTTTCGTATTGAATGGCATGAAGATGATTAAGACATCAGCCGATGGTAAAAAGACAGAAGGCACGTTCATGTTCAGTATGCAAGAAACCACGGAACCTGTCGGCATAGGTCTACTAAACCTCAATGGCACCAACATTTTGTGTGGTCATGATTTCAATGACCCCGGTTTTGCCGCATGGAGCGAATACACCATTATCAGTCTTTCAGAAGACAAAATGGTACTGGGCGTGAAAGAACATGCGCCTAATAAGAATTATTGGTATTATGTGTTTGTACCTAAAGAATAACAACTAAAAACAACATTATTATGAGAAACTATCTTTTAGCACTACTGGGCCTCATCATCTCGTCCGTGCTCTCCGCCCAAGAGCCGCAGACCGTGTACCAGACGGTCAAGGACATCCCCTATTCTTCCTCGGACGATGCCTACGCCCGGGAGCGTTGCAAACTAGATGTGTATTATCCGGAAAATCTGACGGACTGCCCCGTGGTGGTCTGGTTCCACGGCGGAGGATTGACGAGCGGCAATAAGAGCATCCCCGGGAAATTGCAGAACAGCGGGATGGTGGTCGTGGCGGTGAACTATCGCCTGCTGCCCAAGGTGGACATCGCGGCTTGCCTGGACGATGCCGCGCAGGCTGTGGCCTGGACTTTCCGCGAAGCCGGGAAGTACAATGGCAGCAACCGGAAGATATTCCTCTCCGGACATTCCGCCGGCGGGTACCTGACGGCCATGCTGGGGCTGGACAAGACGTGGCTGGACAAGCATGGAGTGGATGCCGACTCCATTGCCGGGCTGATCCCCTTCAGCGGGCAGATGATCAGCCACTTCTCCTACCGCCAGATGCAGGGCATCCCCAACCTGCAACCCACCATCGACCGGTATGCCCCCTTGTTCCATGTCCGCAAGGACGCGCCGCCCTTGGTGCTCATCACGGGCGACAGGGAAATGGAGTTGTTCGGAAGGTATGAGGAGAACGCCTACATGTGGCGCATGATGAAGCTGGTGGGACACCCCGCGACCTATCTGTATGAGATTGGCGGGCACGACCACGGCGCCATGGGCGAACCGGCTTTCCACATCCTGCACCAACACGTCAAACAGATTTTAGCAGAGTAGCCCACTAACCGCCTGCCCCGCGTACAAAGACACGCAAGGCAGGCGGTTTTTATCCAGTTGGGTAGCCAAACTTACCCAACCGGGTAGCCGGAACTACCCAACCGGGTAGCTGGAACTACCCGACTGCCTGGTATGAACCATCTAAAATAGGAGGTAAAAATGAAAGCGAATTTCAACTTAGTGAAGCGGGTCAATCCCGCGAACAGGGACGAACAATTGTGGTACGCAGCCCCTGCCACCAAGGGCTCGCTCGATGCAGACGAGACGGCGGCGCTGGCTGTGGCGGACACGACGCTCTCCAAGGGGGAGTACAAGCACGTGATGGAAGTGTCGAGCGAGAAGCTGACGCCGGCCATCCTGCGGGGCATCAGTGTGACCATCGGAAGCCTGGGCAAGCTGCGCCTGTCATTCGGCTCGAAAGGGGTGGCCGATATCGACGACTTTGATGCCCAGACGATGATTAAGAACGCGAAGTTCATCTTCACGCCGTCAAAGGAGCTGAAAGCCGCCCTCGCATCGGCCACCTTCGAGGCGGAAGGCGTGGTGGAAGACGGCATCAAGTATGGCACGGTGGCTTCTTACCGCAAGGCGAAGGGGATAGCGACGCCCGGTGGCGGCGAGTCGTCATCCGGCACGGGCGGGTCTACCGACACGGGCTCGGATGGCTCGTTTGGATAATTTAAGAACGACTGGACATGAACGAACAATTTCCATCCGTCTTGCTGGAGCGGGCCGTGAGCGAGTTTGCCAAGTTGCCGGGGGTAGGGCGCAAGACGGCCATGCGCTTGGTGCTGTACCTGCTTCGCCAGGAGCCGGAGACCGTGGAGTCTTTTGCCCATGCGCTCACCACGCTGAAGCGCGAGGCAAAGTTCTGCAAGGTGTGCCACAACATATCGGACACGGAGACGTGCCGCATCTGCTCCAATCCCCAACGCGACGCTTCGACGGTCTGCGTGGTGGAGAACATCCGCGATGTCATGGCGGTGGAGGCCACGCAGCAGTACCGCGGCGTGTACCACGTGTTGGGCGGTGTCATCTCGCCCATTGACGGCATCGGGCCTGGCGACCTCCAGATAGATAGCCTGGTGGAGCGTGTCAAGGCGGGGGGCATTGGCGAGGTCATCCTCGCCTTGAGCACTACGATGGAGGGCGACACCACGAACTTCTACATCTACCGCAAGCTGGAGCCGCTGGGCGTGAAGCTGTCCGTCATCGCGCGGGGCATCGCCGTGGGCGACGAGCTGGAGTATGCCGACGAGGTCACCCTGGGGCGCAGCATCGTGAACCGGACGCCATTCAGCGGGACGATTTGAGCAGGAAGTTCAGAGGAGAATGTGTCAAAATATAAAATGGCACGCAGATGACGCAGATGCGACAGATGACCACTGATTATACTTCGTTGATTTACAGTTATACAAATCTGCGAAAATCTGTTTAATCAGTGTCATCTGCGTGCTATTTTATATTGTGACACCCCCTGCTTTGCTAATTACTTTGATGACTATATATGTGATATGGAAGAACGAATCAAACGCATTGTGATGTACCAGAAGGCCTTGTACGCCTTCTGCTGGGCCGTGCCCCTGCTGGTGGGGATTTCCTCGGAGATGGATGCCCCTTGGGTAGGGGCCTTGGCGGGGGATGTGCGTGCCGCCTACGGAGTGGAAACGCTGGTAATCCTGCTGACGGTGGTCTGTGTGCCACTTGCGCTCAAGCTCTTTGCATGGGTGCTGGCGCGGCGGATAGACGTGGCGGGGATAGACCGGGCTCTCCGGCTCTACGTCGTGTGGAGTTCGGTGCGGGCCCTGCTGCTCTTTCTGCCGGCATTCGGCGGATTCCTGGGCTATTGTTTGCTGCTGAGCAACAAATGTCTGCTGTGCGGGCTCATCGCCTTGGTGGCCATGCTGTTCTGCGTGCCCGGCCAGAAGCGTCTGCGCAGCGAGTTGCATATTGACAAGGAAGCGGAGGGGTAGGCGATGGCAAAGCATTACTTGCATGGCGACCAGGTCTATCTGCGTGCCCTTGAACCGGAAGACCTGGACTTCATCTACGAGGTGGAGAATCATCCCGACCATTGGGCCATGACGGACTTCACCGTGCCCTATTCGCGCTTCAGCATCCGGCAATACCTGCGTGACAACCAGAACGACCTCTTCGCGGACAAGCAGCTCCGCCTGGTGATAGCCCTCAAGGGGGAAGGCACGCCCATCGGCATCGTCGACCTCTTCAATTACCAGCCCCTTCATGCCCATGCCGAGGTGGGCATCCTCGTCCGGCGTGAATACCGGGGCAGGGGATATGCCGGCGAGGCGCTCGGCCTGCTCTGCGACTATGCCTTTGGCTTCCTGGCTTTGCACCAACTCGTGGCATACGTGTTGGCGGACAATCATGACAGCCGGGAGCTGTTCTGCGCCAACAAGTTCGTGAGCCGCGGGACGCTGAGGGAGTGGTGGCGCATGGGCGGGGAGTTCAAGGACGTGGTGGTGTACCAACGCCTCCGGGATTGGGATAAAGCAAAAGGCCGGAGCCATCCCCTCTGGATATGACCCCGGCCCTACACAATAAGCTGAGTGATATAGAATCTGTAAAGAGCCGCGCTTCACAGCGCGGCTTTCTTTTTCGTGTTATTGTTTCTCGGTAGTATTGTCTTCGGCCTGGAACTTGCGGCTCACCTTCAAGAGGTTGGTCGTGTAGGTCACCACGTTCTGGGCTTCCTGAATCATGGTCAGGTAGACCATGCTCACCTTGATGCTGCCGCTCTGGCCTTGGATGCGTTGCAGCTCTTCGCGCTTCAGGTGGGAGAGCTGGCCGTTCAGGTCGTTGGCCTTGCGGACGATGTCGTTCAGGTTGGTGTAGTTGTTGTCTTCCACGGCCTGGCGGCTGGTCTGGAGCAGGTTGGTGATGTCTTCGCTGACATCGCCGAACTCGCCTTTCTGGATGGCATCCAGCGGCTTGAAGTTATTGTCGATGTGCTCCAGGCAAGGCTCTACAAGGCGGCCGACGCTATACACCAGCTCGCTGGCGAAGTCATTGCCCTGGAAGTAGTACAGGCCTTTCTCCAACACCGTGTTATTGTCCAGCCGGGACATGGCCAGCGTGCCCGTGCGCTTCATCTGCTTGATGAGTTGCTTCTCGAACTTCACCGAGCCGTTTACCCGGCGCAGGCCGCGCAGGTTCTCGTGCAGGAAGGAGGTGACGGTGCGCTCGAAGTTCTCTTGGGCGAAGGACAGTACCTTGTGCAGTTCCTCGCGGGTGTGCTGGCGGAGCAGCGCCAGCACCTCTGCGTTGTCCTGGCTTTGGAGCATCTGGCGGACGGTGTCCAGGTTCTCTTTCTTCTGCTTGCGCTTCTTGAACATCATCTGGCTATGGATAAGCGAGTAGACAGCCACGGCAATCAGGGCGATGATGGCTACGGCGCCGCCGAAGTGGATGACCAGCGTCACGAAGAAGCAGATGGTGAACGCCGCGCCGGCCGTGATGAACCACCCGCCGATGACGCTCAGCACGCCCGTGATGCGGTAGACGGCCGAGTCGCGTCCCCAGGCACGGTCGGCCAGGGAGGTACCCATCGACACCATGAAGGTGACGTAGGTCGTGGACAGCGGCAGCTTCAGCGAAGTGCCCAGGGCGATGAGCAGGGAGGAGAGCACGAGGTTGACCGAAGCGCGCACGAGGTCGAAGGCGGCGCCGTCTTCCAGCGTCAGCTCTTCTTTGCGGAAGCGGGTGTCGAGCCAGCGCTTCGTGCGCTCGGGCGTGATTTTGCTGATGCCGTTGGCCAGGCCCATGCTGTAGCGCACCAGGCGGCGGGCGATGGGCGTGGAGCCGAAGCCCTCTTCACCCTCGTCCTGACGGGCCAGCGAGACTTCGGTCTGGATGACGTTGTGCGCCTTCTTGGACGTCCACAAGGCGTAGACCATCACGCAGCCGGCGGCCACGAGGAAATACCAAGGCGTCTGCGCCGAACCCAGCAGCGAACCCATCAGCCAGCCATCGGCGCCGGCGGCCTGACCGTTGGCCATATAGTCCGTATAGGCATCATAGCCGGCCAGGGGGACACCGATGAAGTTCACCAGGTCGTTGCCCGCAAAGGCCAGGGCCAGGGCAAAGGTGCCCATCATCACCACAATCTTGAAGACATTGACCCGGCACCAGTGCAGGATCTGCATCAGGATGGTGAAGAACACGAACAGTCCGCCCATGATCAGCAGCGAGTGCTCGTGGATCCAGCCGTTCACCTCGGCCGTCATGAACGAGCTGTCCTTCAGGCCCTTGATGAGCATGAAGTAGATGATGCTCGTCGCAGCCACGCCGCCGAAGAGGGCGATGCTGTACTTCAGGTGCTTCTTGTAGTTGTAGGTGAAGATGACGCGGGCGATGTATTGCACCACCATGCCGAAGAAGAACGCAATGGCCACCGAGACGAATATCGCCATGATGACTTGCAGGGCCTTGTCCGTGTTGATGAGTTGTCCCATCGAATAGGCGTCGCCGCCGCCCAGGGTCTTGACCAGGGCCAGGGCAAACGTGCCGCCCAGCAGCTCGAACACCATCGAGACCGTGGTCGAAGTGGGCAGGCCCATCGTGTTGAACACGTCCAGCAGGACGACGTCGGTCAGCATCACGCCAAGCAGGATGCACATCACCTCGTCAAAGTAGAAGAACTGCGGCTGATAGATGCCGTGGCGCGCGATGTCCATCATGCCATTGCTCAGCGACGCGCCGATGAAGACGCCGATACTGGCTAGTACCAACATGGTCCGGAACGAGGCCGCCTTGGAGCCGACGGACGAATTGAGGAAGTTCACCGCATCGTTGGCTACGCCCACCAGCAGGTCGAACACTGCCAGCACGGCGAGGAAGAGCACGATGCACAAATACATGGTTTCCATAACAAATAGTTGAAGTATTAATAATGTGTGATTCTAATTGTCTCAGCTTTTCGGCTGCAAAGGTCGGGAACCCGTGTTACAGAGGGTTGACACACGTGTTACAAACGTGTTACAAAAGCGCCCCGGCCCGGCGGATTGTCCCGGGAAATGCCTAACTTTGCCGCCGTAAAAACGTGAACCATCATCACTCTGCAGCTTATGACACGAATAGGACTCCTCTCGGACACCCACGGCTACTGGGACGACCGCTACCTGCGGTACTTCGAGCCGTGCGACGAAATCTGGCACGCCGGCGACATCGGCTCTACGGAGGTTGCAGAGCGTTTGGCTGCATTCCGGACGTTGCGTGCCGTGTGCGGCAACTGTGACGGTGGCGACCTTCGCCGTATGTTTCCCGAGAAGTTGCGTTGGCGTTGTC
>JAHLFO010000125.1 GCA_018883785.1 Candidatus Bacteroides intestinipullorum | reverse complement strand
GGCGGCCATCGTGGCCCGGCTGACCGACGGCCTGACGCTGAACGCCAGCTACGGCTACACCTACGCCACCTTTCGCGACTACCGGACAGTAAACGACCAGGGCGAGGCCGTGGACTATCGCGGGCGGGTCGTCCCCTTCATTCCACGCCACACGCTGAATGCCGGCGGCGAGTACGTCTTCACCCTTGCGCCCCGCAAGCTCTTGGACCATATCCGCCTGAACGTGGACTACAACGCCGCGGGCCGCATCTACTGGACGGAGGACAATGCCGCCTCCCAACCTTTCTACGGCACGCTCAACGCCCGGCTGAGCCTGGAGAAAGGGCAGGGCGCCGTCGCGCTCTGGGTGCGCAACGCCCTGGACAAGGACTATGCCTCGTTCTACTTCGAGAGCATGGGCAACCGCTTCATGCAGCGCGGACGGCCGGTGCAGCTGGGCGTGGAGCTGCGGTGCAGGTTCTGACGCCGCCCGCGCCGAGATACCTATCTGCCCCGCGCCGAGATACCTATCTCGACCCCGTTGACATACCTATCTCGACCCTGCCGAGATACCTATCTCGAACCCGCCGAGATAGGTATCTCGATTTCATGGACATCCCGATCTCGACCCCGCCGACATCCCGATCTCGACCCCGCCGACATCCCGATCTCAATCCCGCCGACATCCCGATCTCGGTCCAGGTGTCAATTTTCCCTATTTTTCGCCTCCGACGTGCGGGGCGTATGGGATAAATCCCTATATTTGTGGGGCAATAATCCCTTAAAAGCAACGCGTATGAAAGAAGCAGAAGACAAGAGCAGACTCGTGGAAGTATTCAAGGGTTCGCTATGGGAATGTGAACTGGTGAAAGGCTTGTTGAACGACCGGGGCATCCGGGCGACCATCAAGGACGGACTGGTAGTGAACGTGGCCTTGCCCGAGACGGCCATCAGCGTCAAGGTGTTGGTCAATGAGGCCGACTTCGAGTCGGCCATGGACGTGATTCGCGAACGCAGCAAGCAGACACTGGGCGAATGAACAGAGAGCAACAACAGTCCTGCCGCCGCATCACGGTCAAGGTGGGCAGCAACGTCCTGACCCGTGCGGACGGCACGTTGGACGTGACGCGCATGTCGGCCCTGGTGGACCAAGTGGCCGGCCTGCGCCAGGCGGGCCTGGAGGTCATCTTGGTCTCTTCGGGCGCGGTGGCATCGGGGCGCAGCGAGGTCAAGCCCGTGCGCAAGCTGGACAGTGTAGACCAGCGGCAACTCTTCTCCGCCGTGGGGCAGGCCAAGCTCATCAACCGCTATTACGAGCTGTTTCGCGAGCACGGCATCGCCGTCGGCCAAGTGCTCACCACCAAGGAGAGCCTGGGCACGCGCGGCCACTACCTCAACCAGAAGAATTGCATGACCGTCATGCTGGAGAACGGCGTCATCCCCATCGTCAACGAGAACGACACCATATCTGTCAGCGAGCTGATGTTCACTGACAACGACGAGCTGTCCGGTCTCATCGCTTCGATGATGGACGCACAGGCGCTCGTCATCCTAAGCAATGTGGACGGCATCTACGACGGTCCGCCTTCCGACCCCGCATCCCGTGTCATCCCCCTGGTCCGCCCGGGCGACGACCTCGCTTCCTGCATCCAGGCCTCCAAGTCCAGATTCGGCCGGGGCGGCATGTCCACCAAGACCGGCATCGCCCGCAAGGTGGCCGACGAAGGCGTCACGGTCATCATCGCCAACGGGCGGCGGGAGAATGTGCTGACCGAGCTTCTGCTGACGGACAATCCGGGCATCCCCCACACCCGCTTCGTCCCCGCCCCCCGTCCCGTTTCCGGCGTGAAGAAGTGGATTGCCCACAGCGAAGGCTTCGCCAAGGGCGCCTACCACGTCAGTCGGGAGACGATGGACGTGTTGCTCTCCGACCAGCCCGCCAGCATCCTGCCCGTAGGTATATTGGCAGTCGAAGGGCAGTTTGACAAGGACGACATCGTGCGCATCTATGGGCCGGACAACCGCTACATCGGGGTAGGCAAGAGCGCCTTCAGTTCCGGCGAAGTCAGCGGACTGATAGGCAAGCACGGGCAACGTCCGGCGGTGCATTATGATTACTTATATATAGAATAAGACTATGGATTTAGAACAAACTCTCGCCGCCGTCCAATGCGCCGGCCGGCACCTGTTGGCCGTGGACGGCGCGACGGTCAACCAGGTATTGCGTGCCGTGGCCGATGCGGCTGTGGCGCAGTCCTCCTTCCTTTTGGAGGAGAACCGCAAGGACCTGTCGCGCATGGACCCCGGTAACCCCAAGTACGACCGCCTCCGCCTGACGGAAGCCCGCTTGCAGGAGATTGCCGACGGCCTGCGCCAGGTGGCCGCCCTGCCTTCGCCCTTGGGGCGGGTGTTGAAAGAGCGCACCTTGCCCAACGGGCTACACATCAGGCGCGTCAGCGTGCCTTTCGGCGTCATTGCCATCATCTACGAGGCGCGTCCCAACGTCAGCTTCGACGTATTCTCCCTCTGCCTGAAGGCGGGCAGCGCCTGCGTGCTCAAGGGCGGGAGCGATGCCGACTGCTCCAACCGTGCCATCGTGCAGGTCATCCACGAGGTGTTGCGGCGCTACGGCATGGATACCCACGTGGTAGAGTTGCTGCCCTCCGGCCATGAGGCTACGGCCCGCCTCCTTCGTGCCGACCGCTATGTGGACTTGGTCATTCCCCGAGGCAGCAGCCGCTTGATTCAGTTTGTCAAGCAGAATGCCACTATCCCTGTCATCGAGACCGGAGCGGGTATCTGCCACACCTACTTCGACCGTGCAGGCGACATCGGGAAGGGCGCAGCCATCGTCCACAATGCCAAGACGCGCCGTGTCAGCGTGTGCAATGCGTTGGACTGCCTGCTGGTACACGCCGATCGGCTGGTCGACCTGCCTGCCCTCTGTGCTCCCTTGGTGCAGAGCAATGTCCTTATCTATGCGGACGAGCCAGCCTTTGCCTCCCTGTCCGGGCATTATCCCTCCTCGCTGTTGGCTCCGGCCACGGCAGACAGCTATGGTACGGAGTTCTTGGACTACAAGATGGCCATCAAGACGGTAGATTCCCTCGACGAGGCTTTGGCGCATATCCGTCGATACGGTTCCAGGCACAGCGAGTCCATCGTGACGGAGGACCGGGCCTGTGCCGACCGCTTCCTCTGCGAGGTGGATGCCGCCTGCGTTTACCACAATGCGCCGACGTCCTTCACCGACGGGGGCCAATTTGGTCTTGGGGCAGAGATAGGCATCAGTACCCAGAAATTGCATGCCCGCGGTCCGATGGCGTTGGAGGAAATCACTACGTACAAGTGGTTGATTGAAGGCAACGGTCAGACACGGAAATGATAGGGAAGATAACTGCAACTCCTCTCTTTCACCTTCGCTACACCTTTGCTTCACCTTCGCTACACCTTTGCTTCACCTTCGCTACAACACTGCTATTTTAGCGGAGAAACAGTAATTGTGGGTCAATCTGAGAAAAAGGGAGGAGGTTTTGTTTCTTGGCGTAGGGATTATTCGTATCTTTGGGCAGCATAATCAAAAATGATACGATAAGCTATGAAGAAATTTACTTGCGTGCAAGACATCGGAGACCTGAAGTCTGCACTGGCTGAAGCCTTTGAAATCAAGAAAGACCGCTTCAAGTATGTGGAATTGGGACGTAACAAGACACTCCTGATGATATTCTTTAATTCCAGCCTGCGTACCCGTCTCAGTACCCAGAAGGCGGCTCTCAACCTGGGAATGAACGTCATTGTGCTGGACGTCAACCAAGGCGCGTGGAAGTTGGAGACCGAGCGTGGCGTCATCATGGATGGCGACAAACCCGAGCATCTGTTGGAGGCTATCCCTGTGATGGGTTGTTATTGCGACCTTATCGGCGTGCGTTCCTTTGCCCGTTTCGAGGACCGTGACTACGACTATAATGAGGTTATCCTCAACCAGTTTATCCAATATTCCGGTCGTCCGGTATTCTCCATGGAGGCTGCCACGCGTCATCCGTTGCAGAGCTTTGCCGACCTCATTACCATCGAGGAGTACAAGAAGACCGCCCGTCCCAAGGTGGTTATGACGTGGGCTCCCCATCCGCGTCCCCTGCCGCAGGCCGTGCCCAACTCTTTTGCCGAGTGGATGAACGCCACGGATTACGACTTTGTTATCACTCATCCGGAGGGCTACGAGCTGGATCCGCAGTTCGTCGGTCGTGCCAAGGTGGAGTATGACCAGATGAAGGCATTCGAGGGTGCCGATTTCGTCTATGCCAAGAGTTGGGCGGCCTATACAGGCGACAACTACGGCCAAGTGTTGAGCAAAGACCGCGCGTGGACGGTGAGCGACCGCCAGATGGCCGTCACCCACAATGCCTACTTCATGCACTGCCTGCCCGTGCGCCGCAACATGATTGTGACGGACGACGTCATCGAAAGCCCGCAGTCCATCGTGATTCCCGAGGCGGCCAATCGCGAGATTTCGGCCACAGTCGTGCTCAAGCGGCTGTTGGAAAGCTTGTAAGGTTCGCTAAATTATCATTTACCTTCTAATCCTTTTTTAATTCCATGTCAACCATCACACTTGCTATTGTCATCATATTCGTATTCGGATACTTGTGCATCGCTTTGGAGACCGTCACGAAGGTCAACAAGGCGGCTGTGGCCCTGCTGATGCTTGTGGCCACGTGGACGCTCTATATGTTCGATCCCGGCAACTTCGTGGGCGTCGCACCGGGCGGCGTGGCTGCTGCGGCAGGTTCCGTCATTGAAGGTCACTTGGGTAGCACCGCCACCACGCTCTTCTTCCTGATGGGGGCTATGACCATTGTGGAGACCGTAGACCAGTACGGCGGCTTCAACTTTGTGCGCAAGCTGCTTAAGGCCAAGAGCAAACGGGCACTGCTGTGGCGCATCACCATCATGACCTTTTTCCTGTCCGCCATTTTGGACAACATGACTACGGCTATCGTCATGGTAATGATCCTGCGTAAACTGATAGACGACCATAAGGACCGTCTCATTTATGCCTCGCTCGTTATCATTGCAGCCAACTCGGGCGGCGCGTTCTCGCCCATCGGCGATGTGACCACCATTATGTTGTGGAACAAAGGTCTGCTCACTGCTGCTGGCGTCATCAAGGAATTGTTCCTCCCGTCTATTGTGTCGGTGGTTATCCCGACCTTGATCTTGTCGCGTTACCTCAAGGGCGATGTGGCAGCTGTGGCAGATGCTGATGCCGGAACCGTGTATCAGGGTCTCAGTGACGGTCAGCGCAAGACGGTGTTTTGGCTGGGTGTGGGTGGCCTGATATTCGTGCCCATCTTCAAGAGCATTACGCACGTGCCTCCCTTTGTGGGCATTCTGCTCGTGTTGGGCGTACTGTGGTTGGCTACGGAGCTATTCTATCGCCATTCGCCCGAACATGAGGAGGCAGGCGGCACGCAGAAGCGTATCGCTAGCATCATTTCGCGCATTGATATGAGCACCATACTTTTCTTCTTGGGCATTTTGATGGCCGTGGGCTGTCTGCAACAGATCGGTGTGCTGGCTTCCGTGGGGCGTGGACTGGATACGGTGTTCGAGGGCAATCATTATCTCGTCACCGGCATCATTGGCGTACTGTCCAGCATCGTGGACAATGTGCCCCTCGTGGCCGGTTGCATGGGTATGTACCCCATGGCGGCTGCGGGCGACATGGCATGCGATGGCATTTTCTGGCAGCTGTTGGCCTACTGCGCCGGTGTGGGTGGTTCGATGCTCATCATCGGTTCGGCTGCGGGTGTTGTGGTCATGGGCTTGGAGAAGATAACCTTCGGTTGGTACATGAAGCGCATCACGTGGATTGCTTTCGTGGGCTACCTGGCCGGCATCGTGGTCTATTGGCTGGAAAAGTCTGTTATCGGTTTGTAATGCCTTTGTAACAGAATGGGGTGTGTCAAAATATAAAATGGCACGCAGATGACACTGATTAAACAGATTTTCGCAGATTCGTCTAACTGTAAATCAACGAAGTATAATCAGTGGTCATCTGTCGCATCTGCGTCATCTGCGTGCCATTTTATATGTTGACACACCGTCTTGTAGATGTCTTGTCTCAGTCTTTGTGTGCGGCACACTCCGGGCAGAGTCCCTTTAGCACATAGTTGATGCTACGGATGGTGAATCCATCGGGTAGGTTGACCAAGGGGGCGGGCAGATTGGCGAAGCAGAACGTGCGGTTGCATCGCTCGCAGTGGAAGTGGGCGTGCAGGTCATTTACCTCACACGAGCAGTCGTCCGAGCACACGGCATACTTGAACGAGCCGGTACCGTCGTCAATGCTGTGGATGAGGTGGTGGCCCAGGAAGAGGGTCAGGGTACGGTAAATGGTGGATTTGTCCACCGTGTCCAGCAAGTCGTCCAGGTCGGTCAGCGAGAGGGACTGGCGGGCTTGGGCCAGTGCGTCCAGCACCAACAGACGGATGGCTGTGGGCTGGATGCCGCGGTGGGCCAGCATGTCGAGGTAGCGTTGTTCGTCTTTCATTGCTATGGCGTTTTATTTGATGATCTTCTGCAACCGTATGGCGTTCAGGATGGCCAGAAAGGCCACGCCCACATCGGCAAAGACGGCTGCCCAAAGCGAAGCCAGTCCGCAGGCACCCAGGATGAGGATGGCCAGTTTGATGCCCAGTGCCAGGACAATGTTTTGCCAGACGATGCTTCGCGTCTGTCGTCCGGCGCGGATGGCGGTGGCAATCTTCGACGGTTGGTCGGTCTGCAGCACCACGTCGGCCGTCTCGATGGCGGCGTCGCTGCCCAGCTGTCCCATGGCGATACCCACGTGGCTCAGGGCTAAGGCAGGAGCGTCGTTGATGCCGTCGCCCACGAAGGCGATGTGTCGGGCGGGGTCTTGCTTCAGTTGCTCGATGTGCTTCACCTTGCCGTCCGGCAGCAGATTGCCGTAGGCTTGCATGATGCCCAATCGTTGGGCAAAGGTAGTCACAATCTCCTGTTTGTCGCCCGAAAGTATCTGGATATTTTGAATGTTTAAGGCTTGCAGGTCGCGGATGGCTTGCAGGGCGTCATCCTTCAGCGTGTCCGCCAAGCAGAGGCATCCGGCGTATCGGCCGTCTATGGCGCAGAGGATGAGGGTACCCTCATCGCCGGACAGGTCTGTGGGGCAGGGTATGTGGTGCTGTTCCATCAGCCGGGCGTTTCCCACGAGGATGGCCGCTCCGTCCACTGTTGTTTCCAGTCCGAATCCGGCCATTTCTTTCACTTCGCCTGCGGGCAGAAGGCTGATGCCTTGCTGCCGGGCATGGCGGACGATGGCTTTGGCTATAGGGTGCGTACTGCCTTGTTCGGCGGAGGCCACGGCTTGCAGCAGACGGGTTTCGCTTACGTCCTTGGCACAACGGCAGCTTTTCACCTCGAAGGTACCTTGCGTCAGGGTGCCCGTCTTGTCGAACACAATCGTATCAATCTTGGTGATGGCATCCAGGTAGTTGCCCCCCTTGAAGAGGATGCCTAGCTTTGAAGCCGCCCCGATGCCGCCAAAATAGCCCAGCGGGATGCTGACCACCAGCGCACAGGGGCAGGAGATGACGAGAAACACCAGCCCGCGGTAGAGCCAGTCGTTGAACACATAGCCAAAGGAAGGCTGCAACAGCGACCACACCCAAGGTAGCAGCACAATGAGCGCGGCAAGTCCCGTGACCGCCGGGGTATAGATGCGTGCAAACTTGCGGATGAACAGTTCGGCGGGAGCTTTGCGCTCGCTTGCCTCCTGCACCATTGTTAAAATGCGCGACAGGGCACTGTCCTCGAAAGGCTTTGTCACGCAGAGTCGCACCACCTTGTCCGTGGCAATCATGCCCGCCAGCACGACTTCGCCCTCGTGCAGTGTGCGGGGCAGGCTCTCGCCCGTCAGGGCCGAGGTGTTGAAAGCGGCACTCTCGTTCAGCAGTGTGCCGTCCAGGGGGACACGTTCGCCGGTCTTTACTTCAATCACTTCTCCGGGGCGCACCTCACGCGGGTTGACCACCGTTGCCTGCGTGTTGCGGATGACGGTGGCCGTTTCGGGGCGCACGTCCAGCAGGGCGCGTATGCTATGCTTGGCCCGGCTGACTGCCCGCTCCTGAAACAGTTCGCCTAAGGAATAGAACAGCATGACGGCCACGCCTTCAGGATATTCGCCGATGTAGAAGGCGCCGATGGTGGCGATGGTCATCAGCGTGAATTCGTTGAAGATGTCTCCGTGGACGATTTCGCCCCACGCTTCCTTTATTACGGGCAGCCCGACGGGCAAGTAAGCCACAATGTACCAGGCGAGGCGCAGGCCCTCGTTGCGGAAAAAGACAACATCTGCCGCGCTGAGTCCGATGCCAGTGAAGAGCAGCAAGGCAGATGCGATGATCCGCATCCATTCCGTCCGGCTGTCTGCCTCGGCGCAGGCAGTACCTTGGGGGTGTTCGTGATGTGCGCAAGAATTACAGTGACAATGTGCCATATTTTTTGTTCATTGATGATTTCCGGCGACAAAGGTACGGCATTGGTCTTGCAACCGGGTTGCAAAGGTCTGCAAAGATCTGTCTGATTTTTCCGGCGGCTTTGTGCGCCTTTATCTCCGGCTTTTTTCTTACTTTTGCGCCGTATTAGGATAGCGTGTAAAAGGAGGATAACAACGTATGGCTGCCGTAAAGGAAATGACTGCGGGGCGGATATTCCCGCAACTCTTCTACTTCACTTTGCCCTTGCTGATGGGCAACTTGTTGCAACAGACGTATTCATTGGTAGATGCCGCCATCGTGGGGCGGTTTCTGGGCATCGATTCGCTGGCTGCCGTGGGGGCCAGTTCGTCGGTGGTGTTTCTCATATTGGGCTTCTGCAACGGCTGCTGCGGAGGCTTCGGCATCCCGGTGGCGCAGAAGTTCGGGGCGCGGGACTATGCCACGATGCGCCGTTGCGTGGTGGTCAGCCTGCAACTGGCTGCGGCGATGTCCCTCATTCTGGCGGTAGTCACGGGTATCTTGTGCGATGATATCCTGCACTTGATGCGTACGCCGGACAATATCTTCGACGAGGCGTATGTCTACCTGCTCATCACCTTCATCGGGATTCCTTGTACGTTCTTCTATAACCTGTTGTCCAGCATCATCCGGGCGTTGGGCGACAGCCAGACGCCATTCTGGTTCCTGCTGTTTTCTGCCGTGCTCAACATCGTGCTCGACCTTTTCACCATCCTCACGTTGGGGTGGGGCGTGGCCGGCGCGGCCATTGCCACGGTTTTCTCGCAGGGATTGTCCGCCGTGTTGTGCTACGTCTACATGATGCGCCGCTTCGACATCCTGCGCACCACACCCGCCGAGCGGCGTTTCTCCTGGCCCATCGCCCGCATCCTTTTGGGCATCGGCGTACCGATGGGGCTGCAGTTCTCCATCACCGCCATAGGCAGCATCATGCTGCAGAGCGCCAACAATGCCCTGGGCACGGCCTGTGTGGCTGCCTTCACCGCGGCGATGCGCATCAAGATG
>JAHLFO010000124.1 GCA_018883785.1 Candidatus Bacteroides intestinipullorum | reverse complement strand
CGGGTAAGGGGGCAGTTGGTTGCTAAGGGTCATTTTCATGGGGTCGATTACATTTTGTCAATAAGACGTTGATTTTTGAGCCGCAATTTATGAAATAATCCCGATACTTGCAATAGGTACCGGGATTATTTTGTCAAAAGGATACTCCTTGACAGGTGTCCTTCGTGTCTTTTCCATTTTCGGCTTACAGTATCCACTGCGGCGACTTCCGTTGCGAGAAGCATTCCGATAAGGGCTTGGCAAACGGCGTCTGGAAACTGCGGGCTTGGGCGGGGCACCCCTTCACGCAGGCGCAGCAGTTGATGCAGCGCGCTGCGTCTATCGAAAGGTCGTCCTGAATGGCTTTTGCTGGGCATACACTGACACAAGTGCCACATCCGGTGCATAAATCCTTGTCCAGCGTAGGAACCGCCTTCTGCGGAGCGGAAGCTTGTTGGGCACGGAAAGACTGGACAAATGCCACGAATTTCTTTACGGATGCTTCGGGCGAAGGTTCGTCCTGCAAGTCGGCCGCATGGATGGGCGTGCGGTTGCCAGCAAGGAGTTTTGCCCGTACTTGGCGGCCAAAGTCTTCGGCTGCTTGTAGGTCGGCTGCATCGGGGCGGCCGTCAGCTATCGGTGTTTCGGCGGTGCTGTAGGAATGTTCGCAGACAAAGGCTCCGGCGGCTATCGGACAAAAGCCACGTTCGCGCACAAAAGTTTCCAAGTCAGTCAATGCGTGTTCAAAGGCCCGGTTGCCATAGACTACGGCCAGTACGGCGGGGCGGTCATCTGTGGCATGCACGTCAGCGAAGTGTTCCTTGGCTATCGCAGGCATGTGGCCGCCATAGACCGGCACGACAAAGATATAAGGTACTGTGCCTTCGTCCAGGCTTTCACCCATCCCGCGCCGGATGGCTTTGGCAATCTTTTCTCCGCCGCCGGTAGGCGAGAAATACATACTTACTGATTTCATTGCTCTTTCTATATAATGAATTAGTTAATCGGTCGTTTTTCCTGATGATGCAAAAATAGGGATAATATGGAAACCGGGCAAATAAAAAGAGCGGCGAAGCCCTTCGCAAGCTCCGCCGCCCTACTCCTTTCGATGAGCTGCCCGGTTCGTGTTTACTTCCCGAGTTTGTCATATTCTTCGTCCGTCACCGGTTCCAGCCATTCGTTGGAGGCGTTCTCACCGGGGATTTCAAAGGCCAGGTGGGCAAACCAGCTGTCGGCTGCCGCGCCATGCCAGTGCTTCACGTTGGCCGGGATGTGGATGACGTCGCCCGGAAGCATCTGCACGGCTTCCTTGCCTTCCTCCTGGTACCAGCCGCGGCCGGCCACGCAGACCAGCATCTGCCCGCCGCCTTTCGTGGCATGGTGGATGTGCCAGTTGTTGCGGCAACGGGGTTCGAAGGTGACGTTGGAGAAGGGAACCTGCTCGGTGGACACGCGGGCCAGGTAGCTGTTGCCGATGAAGTACTTGGCGTAGGCCGTGTTGGGCTCGCCGATGGGGAAGATCATCTCGCGCTGGAAGGCGGCCTTGCCGTTGTCTTCCCCGGCTTCGTCGGCCCATACGTCCTTGGCCAGGCGGAAGGCGCCCCATGCGTTGGGCCATCCGGCATAGAAGGCGATGTGGGTCAGCATCTCGGATATCTCGGTGCGGGTCACGCCGTTCTGCTTCGCGAACTGGAGGTGATGGGTCAGCGAGGAGTCGATGATACCTTTGCCCACCAACGTGGCGATGGTGATCATGCTGCGGTCGTGAGGGCTCAGGCCTTGGCGGTTCCATACTTGGCCGAAGAGAACGTCGTCATTCAGCTCGGCAAACTTCGGGGCAAATTCCCCCAACTGCACGCGTCCGGCAGTCTGTGTAATTTTCTGTTGTGCCATAGTTCCTTGGAAATTAGCAATTGTTGCAATCAGTATTAAAAGAAATGCTTTCTTCATACGCGATAAATTTTTTTAGGTTTCACGGCACAAAGATAGGCCATCTCCCGGTGTCCCGGCCTATACAGATCACTGATGTTTGTAACCATTTTACAGAAGGCGTCATTCCTGCCGTGCGACCACGGCCCCCACTTGCTCGCAGATGCTCTTCATGCCCTGCACGGAGGGATGCCCCCACTGCTTGTCGATGTCGTGCAGGCGGATGTTGGCGATGCCGTAGTGGCGGCAGGCTGCGTCGATGGATGCCGTCACGGGTTCGGACAATTCCGTGTTGGTGATGAAATATACGGTCGCATCCGGATATTCCGTCACCAGGAAATCCAGCAGGCGGCATAGGGCCGGGCGGAATGCATACAGGTCCTCCCGGTCCCAATCCGCATACTGGTACTCGCCGATGGGCACGCCTGCCCAGCTGTCGTTGGTGCCGCCGAAGACCAGGATGATGTCCGGATGCCCCAGGTCGGACATGCGGGTGACGAAGGAACGGTCGGAGTAGTCGGCCCCCTCGTAGCCGGTGTGGCAGACGGTGGCGCCCGAGTAGGAATTGTTGCACTCCAGCCGGTAGCCATATTGCTTCAGGAAGAGCCGCCACCAGGTCTCGTCCACTTGGGTCACGTCATTCTCTTTCTTCTCGCCCGGCACGCCATACCAGCACAGGTTGGTGTCCGGCGTCACATAGCCGTAGAAGGTGGAGTAGGAGTCGCCCAGGATGGAGATTTTCTGTTGGGCATAGGATGCGCGTCCCCCCAGCCACAGGCAGAGAAAGGCGCAAAGGAAAAAAAGTTGGTGTCTCATTGGGTTTGATGATTTTTGATTTACGAGGACAAACTTAGGCATAAATTCTGAAATAACCGCCATGCTCCCGGCATAACCTGCGGCGCGGGGTGGATTGCCCCGGCTATCCAGTTGGGTAGTCCCGGCTACCCAGTTGGGTAAGTTCGGCTACCCAGTTGGGTAGTTCCGGCTACCCAGTTGGGTAGTTCCAGCTACCCGGTTGGGTAGTTCCAGCTACCCGGTTGGATAGTTCCGGCTACCCGGTTGGATAGTTCCGGCTACCCGGTTGGATAGCTCAGGCTGCCCAACCGTAAAGATAGGGTCATTCCACAGAATGGCAAAATAAAAACTGATAAAATTCTATAAAGCAGTCCGCCCCAGCTTCCGGCGGGACGGGCATGGACGGGGATGTTTGTGACGGGGAGTATAAAGAAAAAAGGCGGTGCCCTAATGGATACCACCTTGTGTGACCCCGCTGGGACTCAAACCCAGGACCTTCAGAACCGGAATCTGACGCTCTATTCAACTAAGCTACGGAGCCTTGTTAGCGGGTGCAAAAATATAAAAAAGGGGGATATACTCCTAATATATTCCCCCTTTTTTTTCAGCATAAGGCGAATTGCCTCAGAATGAGCAGGCTATTTCAGCAAGAAATCTTCGATGGCCTTCACAAAAACCTCTTTGCCTGCCGCTCCTTTCACCAATTGCGGGGCGCCTTGCTTGGGGATGAGCACAAAGAGCGGGATGCTGGTTGCCCCGAACAGGGCGGCCAATTCTTGCTCCTTGTCCACATTTACCTTGTAGATGGCTATCCGCCCGGCATATTCCTTCGCAAGTTCCTTCATGACCGGAGCCATGCGGCGGCAAGGGCCACACCAGTCGGCATAGAGGTCGATGATGGCGGGCTTGTCGCCCTTGTATGCCCACTCCTGGGACTGGGTGTAGTCGCAGACCTTATCGATGAACATGGCGCGGTCCATCTGTATAACCTCTTGCCCCCAAACCATCACGGGCGCCACGAGGAGCATGAACATGATAATTTTCTTCATATCCGGCGTGTCTTTTGTTTTTATTCCACAATATCCAGTTCCTCAATCAGGTGGGAAGCCCCCGCAAACTTATCTATAATAAATAAGGTGTAGCGGATGTCCACACACAAGGCGCGTTGCAGGGTGGGATGAAAAGCGATGTCGCCGGTCAACCCCTCATAATTCCGGTCGAATCCGGTGCCGATCAATTCGCCACGGGCATTGAACACGGGGCTGCCACTGTTGCCTCCCGTTTGGTCGGTGTTGACGATGAAACATACGGGCATCTGTCCGTTGTCCAAGGCATATCGCCCATAATCTTTTGTGCGGTAGAGTTCCTTCAGCTTCCCGGGCACGACGAATTCCCAGTTGTCCGGGTCCTCCTTGGCCATCACGCCATCCAGGGTGGTATACGTCTTGTACACTTCACCATCCTTGGGACTATAGGGCAATACTCGCCCATAGGTGCACCTCAGCGTCAGGTTGGCATCGGGATAGACAGGCAGTCCCTTGGCCAGCCGCATATCCATCATGCCCTTCACCCAGACCTGATGCGCCCGATTGTACGCTTTGTTGGCTTCCCGCATGACTTGTGCCGCCTGCGACAGGCCATCCGTGATGGAACGCTTGAACAAAATCATCCAGTCGGCTTCGAGCTTACGCAGCGTGGGATTCGCGATGAATGCGTCGAAATTCTGGCGGCTACCGAACATGGAATGCTCGAAACAAGCATCGATGAAACGGTCCGTATCCCCCTTGAAGCGCTTGTCGATGTCCCGGAAAATGCCAATCCGCTGCTCGGCGGGAATGAAACCGGCATAGACACGCATCATCTCCTTGGCCACATCTGACTCTACCTTAGGAAAGGGCACGCTGCGGAAATAACGGTCGGCGGCCAACTTCAAGCTATCGGCGGCCTGACGGATGTGCTTGGCGTTTCCCTCCTTCAGCGCCTTTTCCAGGGCCGTGGTGGAAGGGATGCGCATGAAGTCCAGCCCGGTGACCAGTGCTTCTTGGATGGCCTGCTGGTGATAAAGGGCTTGCCCGCGGTATTTCACGATAGCCTCGATACGACGATAAGCCGCCGCACAAGCCGTATCGCCACGGGCTGCTTCCCACTGCAGGAGCTCCTGCTCTTGGGCGCGCTTCGCATCAAAGACGTCCAATGCCACAAGCCCTTCGTTCATGCCTAACGCATTTTTCCATGCATTGGCGCTCCGGGCATATACTGCCGCGTAGTGTATGCGTGTGGCATCGTCGGCCAGCATCTCCTTGTTCAGTAACTGCTGGCGGGCATCACGGACATGGATGCGCATGAAGTTTGTGGTTTCCATCCGCTCGCGCACCTCGTCGCTGATCATGTAGCGGAAAGTCGTGCCGGGGAAGCCCATGACAAAGGCGAAGTCACCCTCGGCATATCCTTCGAGGCTAATCTTCAGATGATTCTTAACCCGCAACGGCATATTGACGGGCGAATAGTCTGCCGGCTCGCCAGTGGCCGTGGCATAGATGCGGAAGAGGCTGAAGTCGCCCGTGTGGCGCGGCCACATCCAGTTGTCCGTATCCGCCCCGAACTTGCCGATGCTGGAGGGAGGAGCGCCCACCATGCGGATGTCAGTATAGACTTTCTTCACAAACAGGTAGTAACGATTGCCGCCGTAGAAGGCTTTCAGCTCCAGCCGATAGCCCTTGGGCAGGGCAAGGCCTTCTTGCTGTGCAAAGCGGGCAGCTACTTCCTGAAGATATTTGGGAGAAAGGTAGTTGACGCCTTGCGGATCAGGATCGCGTTTCAACTGTTCCTGCACATAGCCGGTAATATCCAAGATGCGGTCAATGAAGGTGACAGAAAGCCCCTTGCAAGGCAGCTCCTCCCGACGGGACATGGCCCAGAAGCCATCTGTCAGATAATCGTGCTCCACACTGCTATGCTGCTGGATATAGGCATAGCCGCAATGATGGTTGGTGAGGACAAGTCCTTCACTGGAGATGACTTCGCCTGTGCAACCGCCACCAAACTGCACCACGGCGTCTTTCAGCGAGATGCTATCCGGATTGTAAATGGATTCCACAGGGATCTGCAAGCCCAACTCCATCATCGCTGTGGCATTCTGCTGCTTCAGGTCGGTCAGCATCCACATACCCTCATCGGCCCGAATGGCTGTACATGCAGAGGCCAGAAGGACTGCGGAAAGTAGAATTCGTTTCATAGCTTATTCGATAATGGTCATCTCGTCAATCAGGTGCTTGCAACCGCCCAGCTTCTCAAGGATAAAGAGCATATAGCGGATGTCCAACGCGATACAACGCTGTAGGTTATCATCGAAGTTGATGTCGCCGCTCAGTGACTCCCAGTTGCCGTCGAAGGCACAACCGATGAGATTGCCTTCGCCATCAATGACGGGGCTACCGGAGTTTCCGCCCGTGATGTCGTTGGTGGTCAGGAAGCAGACGGGCATGGTGCCGTCGGCCATGGCATAGCGGCCGAAGTCCTTCTTCTGGATCAGCTCCTTCAGTTTGGCGGGCACGACGAATTCGGGATTCTCCGGGTCTTCCTTCTGCAGGATGCCGTCCGTGGTGGTGAAGTACTTGTAGTGTACGCCGTCCTTCGGATCGTATGATTTCACGTTACCATAGGTCAGGCGGATGGTGAAGTTGGCGTCAGGATAGGAAGGCGTCGGGAGATTCATCTCGTTCAATCCACGGATGTAAGCCTTGTGCAGCAGATCAAGTCCTTCGGTGGCTTGCGCCAGTTCTTGGGCGGTCTCTTTTAGTTTGGCCAGTTTGGAGCGGCTGTAGATGGTGGCCAAGTCTTTCTCGATAGCCTTGATGGTGGGCTTCTTCAGGAACTTGTCGAGGTTTTCGCGGCTGGAAAGGATAGAGTTGTTGAACATTTCCTGGACGAACCTACCTTTGTATTCTCCTACGATGAGGCGATAGCAGTCGGGTAGTTCTTCGGGTTTCAGTTTCTGAGCCAGTGCGGGCAGTACGGCTATGGCCACGGCTTCGTCCACCATGGGGCTGTAGTCCTTGTTGTAGATATTTTCGTAAGCGGCTTCCAGTTGCTTCTTACCAACCTCCAGTAGGGAGTCATTCTTGGTTTCAAGTGCTTCCTTTATCTTGTCCATAACGGCGGGCGGGCAGCCGAACTCAATGGTACGGAGTCCCTCGTTGAGGTACATGAAGCGGCGCAATATGGGAGTAGCCTTCTCCACAATGGCGTCTATCTTTTCTACTACGCCTTCGTATTCGGGCTTGCCTTGGGCAAAGGCGGCGAATTTTTTCTCCTGCTCTGCCTTGGTGCCCAACACATCGTTGTCGATGATGGCCTTGTTCATGCCGATGGAGTTCTTCCAGTAGTTGCTGCTGCCGGCAAACTTGTTGGCGTATTGGATGCGGATCTTGTCGCTTTCGCGCATATATTTCTTCAGTACATCCAGGTAGACGGTGCGCATGTCTATCATGGCCTGGTTTTGTGCGGTCATCATCTGGCGCACTTCGCTCTGTGTCAGGTAGCGTTCGGTACTGCCGGGGAAGCCCATGATCATGGCATAGTCGCCCTCGTTCAGACCCTTGATGGAGATGGGCAGGAACTTGGGAGTCTTCAGGGGCACATTGTCTGCACTATAGTCAGCGGGCTCGCCATTCTTGTCGGCATAGATGCGGAAGATGGAGAAGTCGCCCGTGTGGCGCGGCCACATCCAATTGTCCGTCTCGCCACCAAACTTGCCCACACTCGAAGGGGGAGCAGCCACCATGCGCACGTCGCTGTACACCTTATAATAAATTAGGTAGAATTTATTGCCTGCATAGAAGGGCAAAGCCTGCGCCACGATGCCCGGCTTGCCGTTGAGGTCACTCTTGGCAAGCTCCTCTTGTGCCACCTTGCGCAGGAAGGGAGAGGTCATTGCCGTGGTCTCGTCCACTTCGCCGGCTTTGACTTTCTGGTTCACCAGGTCGGTGATGTCCACGATGCGGTGCACAAAGCGGAATTTGAGTCCCGGCGTGGGCAACTCTTCTGCACGGCTCATGGCCCAGAAACCATCCGTCAGGTAGTCATGCTCCACGCTGCTGTGCTGCTGGATGGAGGCATATCCGCAGTGGTGGTTGGTCAGAATCAGACCTTCGGGCGAAATGATTTCGCCCGTGCATCCGCCACCGAAGATGCCCACGGCATCCTTCAGCGAGACGCCATTGGGATTGTAGAGATCGTCAGCCTCCAGCTTGAGACCCTGTTTCTTCATCAGTTCGATGGAATTCTGCTCCTTCAGCAGTTGGAGCAGCCACATGCCTTCGTCGGCTTGTGCCGCGCAGGCCATGAGGGCGGCAAAGGCCGCCACAAAGTACTTCTTTACGTTCATAAATCGTTTCTTAGATGATTATCTCGTTTTAGTTAATTGTCTATCTTCCAGCAGCCCGGCATCACCAAAAAATTCCCGGACTTTGGTAATGCCACTCCCAGGGCGTGGGAGCGTCACTCCCAGGGCGTGGAAGTGTCACTCCCAGGGCTTGGGAGTCTCACTCCCGGCGTGTGGTAGCATCACTTCCCCATCCAGGGAATAAAACATCCGCGCCGGAATGATTGTGCAAAAATACGTAAACCACCTGAAAATACCTTTCTTCGCGCTCCCTTTATAAGGATTATTAATACCTTTGCCGCGGTTTATTCCTAAAACATGCTTCTATATGCTCTATATGAATAGAATACGTGTGAACACACTATGTCCTCTCTTGTTGCTGGCCGTGTTCTTCGCATCGTGCAGCAGCAAATACCGTGTGGAAGGCAATTCTTCCGTCATCAATCTGGACGGAAAAGTACTCTACCTGAAAATGCTGCAAGACGGCGTCTGGGTGCCTATTGATTCGGCTGAAGTCCTGCATGGCACGTTCAAGATGAAGGGCCCTGCCGACTCGGTGCGCATGGTGACGCTCTACATGAACGGGGAAAGCATCATGCCGCTGGTCCTGGAAAGCGGGAGGATTAAAGTCTCCATCACGCCCACCAGCCTGGAGGCCCAAGGCACCCCACTGAACGACAAGCTCTACAAATTCATCCAGAAGCGCAACGAACTGAACCTCTACATCGAGGAGCTGGAGCGGAAGGAGGCACGTATGGTATTGGATGGCACCAACATCGACGACATCCACGACGACCTGAAGCAAGAAAGCGAACAAAAACTCCAGGAAATGGACGACTATACCAAGCAGTTCATCACGGACAACTATGAGAACGTACTGGGTCCCAGCGTGTTCATGATGATGTGCAGCACGATGCCCTACCCGCTCATGACCCCACAGATAGAGGACATCATGCGCACCGCCCCAACGGCCTTTAAGGAAGATCCCTTAGTCAAGGACTTCCTTACCAAAGCCAAGGAGAATATGAAGTTGATTGAAGAGCACAAACGCCTTCAGGAAAATATGGCCGCTAACAACTAATTACTTACTATACGCACAAGTTCATCAAAACGATTTCAACCATGACAATTACAAACAAAAACAAATTACCCTTGATCATCGGCGGCATCCTTGTCCTGCTATTGATAGGCGTCACTGCTCTCCTGGTATCTGAGAAGAAAGTGAATCGCGAGTTGACCCAAGAATTTGAGTTGGAAAAGGAAGACTTGGAAAACCAATACACCACTTTCGCCAAACAATATGACGAGCTGAAGCTGACTGTCTCCAACGACTCCCTGTCCGTCTTGCTGGAGCAGGAACAACTAAAGACGCAACGCCTGCTGGAAGAGTTGCGCACGGTGAAAAGCACCAATGCCCGGGAAATCCGTCGCCTGCGCAACGAACTGGCCACGCTACGCAAAGTCATGATCGGCTACATCAACCAGATAGACTCCCTGAACCGCCTTACTGCCGAGCAACGCGAGATCATCGCTGATGTGACGAAGAAGTACAACACAGCCTCTGCCACCATCAACAACCTCTCCCAGGAGAAGAAAGCCCTGAACCAGAAGGTTACCTTAGCTGCCCAGTTAGACGCTACAGCCATCCAAGTGACGCCTCTGAACAAGCGAAGCAAGAAGACAAAACGCATCAAGAACATCGTCAAACTGAAAATAGACTTCACCATCAGCAAAAACATTACTGCCGAGACCGGCGAACGCACCCTCTACGTCCGCATCCTGAAGCCAGACAATGATGTATTGTCCAAAAACGCATCGGACGTCTTCCCCTATGAGAACCGCGAATTACGCTACTCCATCAAGAAGTACATCGAATATAATGGCGAGGAGCAGCCAGTCACGGTCTATTGGGATGTGGAGGAGTATCTCTACGCTGGAAACTACCGCATAGACATCTTTGCGGACGGCAACCTAATAGGGACAGGAGACTTCACGCTAGATTAAAAATTCCTTTTTTTACCGCTGCCCGAGAACAATTCACGGGCAGCTTTGTTTATAGGGGTAAATGTCGTTATTGAAACCAATGAAAAGATTCTTTTGCATCATCAGCCTGGCTTGTGTCTTATGGCCCGTCATGGCGCAGACCACCCTTAGCCTGGACAGTTGCCGCGCCTTGGCCATTGCCCATAACAAGGACTTGCTGATCAGCCGCGAGAAAATCAATGCCGCCCATTACCAACAGAGAGCGGCTTTTGCCAACTTCCTGCCCAAACTATCGGCAGCTGGAGGCTACCTGCATAGCAATCGCGAACTATCTTTGCTAAGCGATGCCCAGAAAGGTGCGCTGTCCGGATTGGGCACCAGCCTAGGCACACCCTTGCAACAAGCCGCACAGATGATAGCCCAACGCTATCCCGAACTAGGCGGCACGCTCTCGGCCTTGGGAGAAAGCCTGACTGGCTCATTGAACAGTGCCGGAAGTGCTTTGGTAGATGCTTTTCGCACCGACACACGAAACATGTATGCCGGTGCCTTGACCCTGACCCAACCCCTCTACATGGGCGGCAAGATCCGTGCTTACAACAAAATCACACAATATGCCGAAGAACTGGCTCGCCAACAACACCACACCGGCATGCAGGAACTTATCCTCAGCACAGACCAAGCCTATTGGCAAGTGGTGTCTCTGGCCAACAAAAAGAAATTGGCCGAAGGCTATCTGGCGTTGCTCCAAAAGCTGGAAAGTGATGTCGACAAAATGATTGCCGAAGGCGTGGCCACAAAAGCAGACGGACTTTCCGTGAAAGTGAAAGTAAACGAAGCCGAAATGACTTTAACTAAGGTGGATGACGGACTGACTCTCTCACGGATGCTACTTTGCCAACTGTGCGGACTCGACCTGACCTCCCCCATCACTTTGAAGGATGAGACAGAAGCAGACCTCCACCCCTCGGCGGTACCCACACGTGCAATCGACCTGAATGCCGTCTATGCCAATCGGCCGGAAATACGCAGTTTGGAACTAGCCTCCGATATCTATCGGCAAAAAGTGAACCTTGTCCGTGCAGACTACCTGCCTTCTATAGCACTGATAGGTGGATTCATGGGTACCAACCCTTCCGTATTCAACAGCTTCGAGAAAAAATTCAAAGGCATGTGGAACTTGGGCGTCACCGTCTCCTTGCCCATCTGGCATTGGGGCGAAGGTATCTATAAGGTCAAGGCTGCCAAATCCGAAGCTCGCATTGCTCAATACCAACTCCAAGATGCCCGCGAGAAGATTGAGCTACAAGTCAACCAGTCGGCTTTCCAAGTGAACGAAGCTGCCAAGAAACTAATCATGGCCGAAAAGAACCTGGAGAAAGCCAATGAAAACCTACGCTATGCCACCTTGGGCTTTGAAGAAGGGGTCATCCCCGCCAGCAATGTCCTGGAAGCCCATACCGCTTGGCTCTCCGCCCAATCGGAAAAGATAGATGCCCAGATTGACGTGAAACTGACAGAAATCTACCTGAAGAAGGCGATGGGACAGTTGACAATTGATAAGTAAGCATTAACCATTAAGCATTAGAATAATGAACCTGAAATCACAAAACAGCAATATGCTATTGGCTTTCCTCACGTTGCTGGGGATTGTAGCCATCGTGGCCCTCGTCGGATTCTTCATGTTGCGCAAAGGTCCGGAAATCGTACAGGGACAAGCCGAAGTGACCGAGTATCGCGTATCCAGCAAGGTACCAGGACGAATTCTGGAGTTCCGAGTAAAAGAAGGAGAAACCGTACAAGCCGGTGATACGCTAGCCATTCTGGAGGCACCTGACGTGCAAGCCAAACTGGAGCAGGCACGTGCCGCCGAAGCTGCCGCACAAGCTCAAAATGAGAAAGCATTGAAAGGTGCCCGCCACGAACAGGTACAGGCTGCCTATGAGATGTGGCAGAAGGCGCTGGCCGGCTTGACTATAGCCGAGAAATCATACAAGCGTGTCAAGAACCTACACGATCAGGGCGTGATGTCTGCCCAAAAGCTGGACGAAGTCACTGCTCAGCGCGATGCAGCCAAGGCCACTGAGAAAGCCGCCAAAGCCCAATATGACATGGCACGCAACGGTGCCGAACGCGAAGATAAAGTCGCCGCAGCCGCCTTGGTAGAACGTGCCAAAGGTGCTGTGGCTGAAGTAGAATCATATATCCAAGAAACCATACTAACCGCACAAACCGCCGGAGAGGTATCCGAGATATTCCCCAAGGTGGGCGAACTGGTGGGTACAGGTGCTCCCATCATGAACGTGGCCGTCATGGAAGACATGTGGGTCACATTCAATGTGCGTGAGGATCTGTTGCAAGGTCTGGGCATGAATAGCGTATTCGAAGCCTTTATCCCTGCACTGGATCGTAACATCCGCCTGAAAGTATATTATATGAAAGACTTGGGCACGTATGCCGCTTGGAAAGCTACAAAAACCACAGGACAATTCGACCTGAAAACCTTCGAGGTGAGAGCCACTCCGCAAGAGAAAGTGGAAGGTCTGCGCCCCGGCATGAGTGTAATATTGAAGAAATGACATGAGTGCTGAACGAAAATATATAGCCCTATGGAACGTGGTGAAGCGCGAATGCCGCCGCCTCGTTTCGCGACCGCTCTACCTATTCAGCATGGTAGGAGCACCCTTATTCTGCTATATATTCTTCACCACGCTGATGGGCTCCGGATTGCCTCAGGATATGCCTGTGGGCATTGTAGACCAAGACCAGACTTCCACAACCCGCCAGCTAGTGCGTACCCTCGATGCTTTCCAGCAAAGCAAGGTAGTAGCTCACTATCCCGCTTTTAATGAAGCCCGAGAAGCCATGCAGCGGAGAGAAATCTATGGATTCTACTACATCCCCGAAGGTACCACGGCCGAAGCACAAGCCCAACGCTGTCCAACCGTCTCGTTCTACACCAACAACACACTGCTCATTGCCGGTTCTTTGCTCTTCAAGGATATGAAGACCATGAGCGAACTAGCTTCCGGTGCTGTCGTACAAGCCACCCTGCTGGCCAAGGGAGCCACAGATGACCAAGCCATGGCCTATCTGCAACCCATCATCATCGACACTCACCCGCTTCAGAACCCATGGCTGAACTATTCCGTCTACCTGAACAATACCTTTGCACCGGGTGTGCTAATGCTCCTCATCTTCATGGTAACCGTCTTTTCCATCGGTGTAGAAATCAAGGAACGCACGGCACGCCAGTGGCTCCGGATGGGCCACAACTCAATCTGGATTTCCTTGGCAGGGAAACTGCTTCCGCACACGGCTATCTTCTTCCTGATGGGTATATTGTATAATGTATATCTCTACGGCTTCTTGCACTTCCCCTGCAACAGCGGCATCGGCCCAATGCTACTGGCTACTCTCTGCTTGGTGCTGGCCTCACAAGGAATGGGCATCCTGATGATAGGAATATTGCCAACCTTGCGCCTTGGACTGAGTTTTGCTTCGTTATGGGGCGTCCTCTCATTCTCCATGTGCGGCCTGTCATTTCCGCTGATGGGGATGCACCCCACCTTGCAAGCATTGGCCAACCTCTTCCCACTACGCCACTATTTCCTCATCTATGTGGACCAAGCCCTCAATGGCTATCCCATGATTTATTCGTGGACCAACTATGTGGCACTGTTGCTCTTCATGCTGCTTCCTTTCTTAGTTGCTCCCCGGCTGAAAGGGGCCTTGATTTACTATAAATATATTCCTTGAAATGAAAAGCCTGAATTTCAAACAACGAGTGATACAAGGGATACACGATCTCTTCTACATCTGGAAGCAGGAGTTTCGCAACACCTTTCGCGACCAAGGTGTACTGATCTTCTTTGTGCTTGTTCCCTTGGTGTATCCGCTGATATACTCCTTTATTTACACCAACGAGACCTTGCGCGATGTGCCCACTGCCGTGGTAGACAACAGCCGCACGGCGTCGAGCCGCGACTACCTGCGCCGTGTGGACGCCACACCCGAGGTGCGCATCGTCTCCTATTGCGCCGACATGGAAGAAGCCAAATTGATTCTCCGGGACCGCAAAGCATACGGTATTATCTACATCCCTGCTTCGTTCAGTGATGACATTGCCCAAGGCCGACAGACGCACGTCAGCCTGTACTGCGACATGAGCGGACTGTTGTATTACAAGTCCTTGCTGCTTTCCAACACGGAAGTGTCACTGGACATGAATGCGGAAATCAAGATTGCCCATGCTGGAAATACCACCGAACGCCAAGATGAGCTGACCGCCTACCCCATTGTATATCAAGATGTGGCCATGTATAATCCCACGAACGGATTTGCAGCTTTCCTCATTCCCGCCGTGCTGATGCTCATCATTCAGCAGACCTTATTACTGGGTATCGGCCTGAGTGCCGGTACTGCCCGCGAACATAACCGTTTCCGCGACTTGGTACCCGTACAGCGACACTACAACGGCACGTTGCGCATCGTTTTTGGCAAGGGACTGAGCTATCTGATGGTCTATGCATTGGTATCGGTTTACATTCTTGTAGTTGTGCCACGCCTGTTC
Source organism: Candidatus Bacteroides intestinipullorum (assembly GCA_018883785.1). GTDB lineage: Bacteria > Bacteroidota > Bacteroidia > Bacteroidales > Bacteroidaceae > Bacteroides > Bacteroides intestinipullorum. Next base: position 17,621 of record JAHLFO010000124.1, on the reverse strand, counting down.
AGCCTGAACCAGATTGCCTTACCAGGCGAACTTACACTGTTCTGCTTGCCCTACTTGCTAGCTTGCATTTTCTTCAGCATGACTGCCAGTATCGCCATCCGCAACCGCGAAACATGCATGCTGCTGTTTGTCTTCACCTCCGTACCTCTGCTGTTCTTATCGGGCATCTCTTGGCCGGGCAGTGCAATACCGCCTTTCTGGAAATACTTCTCCTACCTCTTCCCCTCCACGTTTGGCATCAATGGCTATGTACGCATCAACAGCATGGGAGCAACACTACACGAGGTGGCTTTCGAATACCAAGCCTTATGGCTCCAAACCGGCATCTATTTTATGACTACCTGTTTGGTATACCGTTGGCAGATACTCATGAGCAGGAAGCACGTCATCGAAGCGTACAAACGATATAAAGCAAAGAGAAACCCGGCATGAGACTCCGTCTGTTGGCATCCACACTCCTACTGCTCTGCCTTCTGACCGGCCGGGCACAAACAGCATCAGACACAGTGGTCTTCCGCATAGCCAGTTACAATGTAGAAAATTTGTTCGACTGCCGCCACGACTCGTTGCACGATGATTATGAGTTCTTGCCCCAAGCCACGCGGCACTGGACGTACGCCAAGTACCGGAAGAAGCTGGACAATCTCGCACGGGTCATCACGGCCTTAGGAGGATGGACGCCACCTGCCCTCGTCGCCTTGTGCGAAGTGGAAAACGACCATGTGCTGAGAGACCTGACCCGCTACTCTGCCTTACGCAACAATGGCTACCGCTACCTGCTTACCCAGTCGAACGACCTGCGAGGCATTGACGTGGCCCTAATCTACCAACGTGCCCTCTTCAAGCCGATATGTCAGCAAAGCCTTCGTGTGGAGATGCCGCACAAAGCCAGTCGCCCCACACGTGACATCTTGTATGTCAGCGGCTTGCTGCTCAACGGGGATACATTGGATGTGTTGGTCGGCCATTTTCCCTCACGTCGTGGCGGTGCCAAGCAATCAGCCCCTTACCGTGAAAAGGCAGCCTTATGCATCAAGACATTCACAGACAGTCTGTTCCGCATCCGACAGAGAGCACAAATCATTGTGATGGGAGACTTCAACGACTATCCACACAGCCCCTTGATCCAAAAAACCTTGCAGGCAAAATGTCCCCCGCCCTCTCCGGCTTTACCTGATGAAAAGAGCCTCTATCACCTGCTGGCCAATCAAGCCGCCAAGTCCAAGCACAGAGGCTCCTACAAATACCAAGGTGCCTGGCAATGGCTGGACCACATCGTGGTATCCGGAAGTCTAATCTGCCAAGACGCTCCATTTCACACAGCCGAGCACCGTGCTGGTGTATTTGCTCCACCTTTCTTGCTGACAGAGGACTCCAAGTATGGCGGGATGCAGCCCTTCCGCACCTATTACGGCATGAAATACCAAGGCGGATACAGCGACCATCTGCCAGTATATGCGGAGTTTACGCTGATATACTAAGCAGCTGTTTTTGATTTTATTCCAAACCTATTTTATCCGGATTTTCTGTACAACCTGATGTCATGAAGTACAGTAATTTAATGTGCGAAGTACAGTAGTTCAGTATATGAAGTACAGTAGTTCAATAGGTGAAGTACAGTACTTCACGAACAGATATAACAGCATAGTTACGGGATTATCACCGGCTTTTTTGCGGATATTCATTTAGAAAATCAAAACGGCTTCTAAAGGGGAATAATTGCGTTTTCTGTGATAAAGGTTGCATCATCCGTAATCCGTCTACACAGATTTTCCTGAAAAGGATATATCTTTGCAGTTAAGAAAAAGATGTTATTTAGTACAATCCGACAAATTATTTATAATTATGCAACTCATTAAAGACCAAACTTTTGGAGGCGAACGCCCTTTGTTCGCCTCGCATGATGTCCACTTGGATAGCGCCACTATCACGGCCGGCGAATCGGCCATCAAGGAGTGCAGCAACATCGTTGCCACAAATTGCCGTTTCGAAGGCAACTATCCTTTCTGGCACGTACACGGGTTCACCATTCAGAATTGCTACTTTGCTGTGGGCGGACGCTCTGCCTTGTGGTATTCAGACCACTTGGTGATGAAGGACACAGTCATTGATGCCCCCAAAATGTTCCGCGAGATGAACGATATAGAAATAGAAAACGTGCAAATGAATGATGCCGATGAAGTGTTTTGGCGTTGTGACCGATTGAACATCCACAATCTGAAGCTTCACGACGGCACCTACCCCTTCATGTTCAGCCGCAACATCTATGTGGACGGATTGGAGAGCGATAGTAAATATGTTTTCCAATACGTGAAGGATGTAGAAATTCATCATGCAAAAATTACCACCAAAGATGCTTTTTGGGAGGTGGAAAATGTCACTATCTATGATTCCGAACTGAACGGAGAGTATTTGGGCTGGCACTCGAAGAACCTGCGCCTGGTGAATTGCCACATCTCTGGCGAACAGCCTTTGTGCTATGCCCACGATCTTGTATTGGAGAACTGCACATTCGACCCCTCGTGCGACCGTGCCTTCGAATACTCCTCCCTGCAAGCCGACATCCGTGGCGCCATCACCAACATCAAAAACCCCACCTCGGGTCACATCGTGGCAGACCACATCGGCTCCATAACACTGGACGAAAACATCAAGGCTCCTGCCAACTGCGCGATTGAGGAAAGAAAAGGCTCACAAGAATAAACTAATCATTTGCAACATCTATGAAATACAATTTCGATGAAATCATTCCCCGCCGGGGAACCAATTCCGTCAAGTGGGATAGCGCACCCGATGCCGATGTCCTGCCCATGTGGGTGGCCGACATGGACTTTCACGTAGCACCTTCCATCACCGAAGCTCTCCAACGTCGGATGGCACACGGCATCTTTGGCTATACCCGCGTGCCAGACACCTATTATGAATCGGTCATCCGCTGGTTCAAGCACCGCCACGGGTGGGATATCCAGAAAAACTGGATAATCTATACCTCGGGCGTAGTGCCAGCCGTATCCGCCATCATCAAGGCACTGACCCGGCCAGGTGACAAAGTTTTGGTGCAAACACCGGTCTACAATTGCTTCTTCTCCTCCATCCGCAACAATGGATGTGAAGTGGCTAGCAGCCCCCTAATACCTGACGGAGACACTTGGCGAATGGACTACGAAGACTTGGAGCAGCAAGCTTCCGACGAACGCACCAAACTCCTTCTACTCTGCAACCCGCACAATCCCGCCGGACGCGTATGGACCCGGGAAGAGTTGGCTCGGGCAGGTGAAATCTGCCTCCGCCATGGAGTCATTGTCGTGGCAGACGAAATACATTGCGAACTGGTTTTTCCGGGGCACACCTACACGCCGTTCGCTTCGATTTCCGAAGATTTCCTTCGCCACTCCGTCACATGCGTGTCACCAAGCAAAGGATTCAACATCGCGGGCTTACAGATTGCCAATATCATCGCTCCCGATGAGGAAATACGCCGAAAAATCGACCGGGCCATCAACATCAACGAAGTATGCGATGTCAATCCCTTCGGAGTTATCGCCACAATGGCCGCCTATGACAAAGGTGAAGAATGGCTGACCCAACTCTTGGAATATCTGAAAGGGAATTATGAATGGATGAGGGATTTTTGCCGGGATCAACTTCCCGATTTCCCCATCTCACGCTTGGAAGGCACTTATCTCGTATGGATGGATTGTCGCACATTGGGATTATCGTCCGAGGAATTGGAACACCGCTTGGTGCAGGAGGCTAAGCTTTGGCTTAATGCCGGAACCATGTATGGAGCAGAAGGTGAAGGATTCATGCGGTGGAACATCGCCTGTCCGCGTAGCGTAATGCTTCAAGGCTTGGAGCGTTTCCGGGACTTTGTAAGGAAATAACTAAAAAAATTCAGAGGCACAAAGACACAAGGTTCATAAAACCTCCATGCCTTCGTGCCTCTGAGTTCGATTATTAAGTTTTTTAATCTGGATTATTTCTTCTTGGAGACATAGCGGGCGTTCAAACCTTCAAGAATCTCTTGCGTGATATTGTAAGCATCGTTGGCATACAATAAGTTATCAAATCCCGTGTTGCTGATGATGAAGTCATAACCTTTCGTCTTGTTATACTCCTTCAAGAAGTTGTTGATGGAATCGCGGAGCTGAATGCTGTTCTTCTCATTCTCGCTCATCAACTCGGATTGCAGTTTGTTGCTCAACTCTTGCAAGTCCTGCTCCAACTTGGCGATGCGGTTATACTCTTGTTGGGCACGTTCTTGAGAGAGGTAGGCATTGTTTTGGTATTTCGTCTGGAATTCTTGCTTCTGCTTGTTCAGGTCATTAGCCTTTTGATTCAAGGTCAAGCGGACATTTTCGCTCTTCTTTACCATCTCCTCGTTCAGGTCGATGCAAAAATTATATTTTGTCAAAAGCGTGTCCACCTCCACGTATGCAATCTTCAGACCGGAAACACCATTGGCCGGTGCGGCATTGGCTTGAGTTTGCTGACCGGCATTTCCGGCGCATTGGGAAAACGAAACGATCAGAGCCAAAGCAGCTAATCCGTTTACAAGACAATTCAATCTCTTCATAATTACGAATAAATATAGTTTTTAAATTAATTAATTCTGCTTGTCTTCCAAGGATTTTTCCAGCTCGTCAATAGAGAAAGGCTGCTTGCGGCGGGCTTCACGGTCCTGCGTCTGAATGCATCCGATTCCTTTGTCGCGCAAAGCTTTATTGCCCCCCACGTGCATATTGGGAAACCGTCCTCCTTTCACAAAGAATACTTTTACCCCAAGTAAAAGCACGCAAATAGCAACTATTAACAGTGTTATCAGTATTGTATCGAGCATTTCCTTTAATTTTGCGGGTGCAAAGATAGAGGTTTGCACGAACAACACCACCATTTTTGCTCTAAAAAAGAAAAAGGAAGATAAATCAATACACTTATTTAACTATATTTATAGTAAAAAGAGGCACAAAACCTCATCAATACATACAAGACATGGAACTAAAGAATTTGAAATCGGCCGAGGTATTCCGTTATTTTGAAGAAATATGCCAAGTGCCGCGTCCTTCCAAAAAGGAAGGCAAAATCATAGCCTATCTACAGGACTTCGGTAAACAACACAACTTGGAGACCCATACCGATGAAGCCGGAAACATCTTGATGAAGAAACCGGCCACACCGGGCATGGAGAACCGGAAGACCGTGGCCCTGCAAGCCCACATGGACATGGTGTGCGAGAAGAACAACGACGTGCAACATGACTTCTTGAACGACCCTATACAAACCTTCGTGGAAGGCGAGTGGATGAAGGCCAAAGGCACCACCTTGGGGGCAGATAACGGTATCGGCATCGCCACGGCACTGGCCGTACTGACAGACGACACGCTGGAGCACGGCCCGCTGGAGTGCCTCTTCACCGTAGATGAAGAAACCGGGCTGACAGGCGCCTTTGCCTTGAAGGAAGGTTTCCTGCACTCGGACATCCTGCTGAACCTGGATTCGGAAGACGAAGGAGAACTATTCATCGGATGTGCAGGCGGCGTAGATTCGGTGGGAGAATTTACCTACCACACCGTAGATGTCCCCGAAGGCTATTTTTATGCCCGCGTACAAGTGAAAGGCTTGAAAGGCGGACATTCCGGAAGCGATATCAATTTGGGACGCGCCAATGCCAACAAGTTATTGGCCCGCTTCTTGAACCATGCGCGCCGGGCGCATGACCTCTACCTGTGCGAAGTGGATGGAGGTAACCTGCGCAATGCCATCGCCCGCGAAGCCCATGCTCTGATTGCCTTCCCCGAAGCAGACAAACACGCCCTCCGCACAGAGCTGAACCTCTTTGCTGCCGAAGTAGAAGCCGAATATGCCACGAGCGACCCAGACATCGAATTCATCCTTGAATCCGAACCGGCATCTGGCAAAGCCATTGACCCGGACACTTCATGCCGGTTGCTCCAAGCCCTGCAAGTGATTCCCCACGGAGTCATAGCCATGAGCCAAGACATCCCCGGCCTGGTGGAAACCTCAACCAACCTGGCCTCCGTAAAAATGAAGCCAGGAAATGTCATCCGCATCGAAACCAGCCAGCGCAGTTCCATCTCCTCGGCCAAGAAAGAAATTGCTGACACAGTGCGCACGGCATTCGAGTTGGCCGGTGCTGCCGTATCCCACAGCGAAGGTTATCCGGGATGGAAACCCAACCCGCACTCGGAAATTCTGGAAATTGCCTCGGCATCTTACCTCCGCCTGTTTCACACGGAAGCCAAGGTCAAGGCCATCCACGCAGGACTGGAATGCGGCCTTTTCCTCGACAAATACCCTACGCTGGACATGATTTCCTTCGGTCCCACCCTGCAAGGCGTACACTCGCCGGACGAACGGATGCACATCCCCAGCGTGGAACGCTTCTGGCTACACCTGACGGATATCCTGAAGCACATCCCCGAGAAAGCGTAAGACTACCAAAAATACTCCCACGATTTGGTAGTCTCGCTCCCTTGCCCTGGGAGTCTCGCTCCCAAGCGTTGGAAGTCACGCTCCCACGCCTTGGGAGTCACACTACCAAGGCGTGGGAGTCTTTAGAATATCCGTCACGGCTTATCCCTTTCTCACATATTTATATTACCTTTGCCTGCACAAAGGAACAGAGACCTGAATAAACACCCCTATGTTAAGCAAATTCAAACTCAATCAGCTTTACTTCAAAGACACCCAGTTTGCCGACTTGATGAAGCGGCGCATCTTCAACGTGCTCCTTGTGGCTAATCCCTACGATGCCTTCATGCTGGAAGATGACGGGCGCATCGACGAAAAGATATTCAACGAATATGCCTCTTTGTCCTTGCGCTATCCGCCGCGCTTCACCCAAGCCACCACGTGCGACGAAGCCTTGGCCCAACTGACCTCGCTGACCTACGACCTGGTCATCTGCATGCCCGGCACCGGCGAAACCGAAATCTTCGACACGGCACGGCGCGTCAAGCAAGATTATCCCCACATCCCCATCGTCATACTGACCCCATTCAGCCATGGGGTGAGCGAACGCATGGCCAACGAAGACCTCAGCGCTTTCGAATACGTGTTCTGCTGGCTGGGGAACACAGACCTGCTGGTATCCATCATCAAGCTGATAGAGGACAAGATGAATTTGGAACATGACGTCAATCAGGTGGGTGTTCAAGTCATCCTGCTGGTGGAGGATAGCATCCGTTTCTATTCCTCCGTGTTGCCCAACCTGTACAAGTTCGTCCTCCAGCAAAGCCAAGAATTCAGCACCGAGGCCTTGAATGCCCACCAACGCACCTTGCGTATGAGGGGACGGCCCAAAATCGTCTTGGCCCGCACCTATGCGGAAGCTTATGACCTGTACGAGAAATATAAGAACAACATCTTGGGCGTCATCACCGATGTGCGTTTTCCCAAGACGGAAGGTGGTCCCAAGGATGGGCTGAGTGGCATCAAGCTTTGTGCGGCCATCCGGAAGCAAGACCCCTTCGTACCGCTGATTATCCAATCCAGCGAATCAGAAAATGCCGCATACGCCACCAAATATGGAGCGGCATTCATTGACAAGAACTCCAAGAAGATGGATGTGGACCTGCGCCGCATCGTGTCGGCCAATTTTGGCTTCGGCGACTTCATATTCCGCAATCCGGAGACTGGCGAAGAGATAGCCCGCGTCAAAAACTTGAAAGAATTGCAGAACATCCTTTTTGCCGTGCCCGCCGAGTCTTTCCTCTATCACATCAGCCACAACCACGTGAGCCGCTGGCTCTACTCGCGCGCCATGTTCCCGATAGCCGAATTCTTGAAGCCCATCACGTGGAATAGCCTCCAAGACGTGGACGCCCACCGGCGGCTCATTTTCGAGGCCATCGTGAAATACCGCAAGATGAAAAACCAAGGCGTTGTAGCTGTCTTCAAGCGCGACCGATTTGACCTCTACTCCAACTTTGCCCGCATCGGCGATGGTTCGCTGGGCGGCAAAGGACGTGGCTTGGCCTTTATCGACAATCTGGTGAAGCATCATCCGGAATTCGAGGAATTTGAGAATGCTCGCGTGGCCATCCCCAAGACGGTGGTGCTGTGTACAGACGTGTTCGATGAATTCATGGAGACCAACAATCTCTACCAAGTAGCCCTGAGCGATACGGACGATGCTGTCATCTTGCGCTACTTCCTCAAAGCCAAACTCCCCGACCGACTGGTGGAAGATTTCTTTACCTTCTTCGACGTGGTCAAGTCCCCCATCGCCATCCGCTCGTCCTCCCTGTTGGAAGACTCGCACTACCAGCCCTTTGCCGGAATCTACAATACATACATGATTCCCTACTTGGACGACAAATATGAGATGCTCCGTATGCTTTCCGATGCCATCAAGGGTGTGTATGCTTCGGTATTCTTCCGCGATTCCAAAGCCTACATGCAGGCCACGAGCAACGTCATCGACCAAGAGAAAATGGCGGTCATCCTCCAACAAGTGGTCGGCAACCAATACGGCGACCGCTACTACCCGTCCATGTCAGGCGTGGCACGCTCGCTCAACTACTACCCCATCGGCGAAGAAAAAGCCGAAGAGGGCATCGTCAACCTGGCACTCGGCTTGGGCAAATACATCGTGGACGGCGGCATGACCTTGCGTTTCTCGCCCTACCACCCCAACCAAGTGTTGCAAACGAGCGAAATGGAAATGGCTCTCCGCGAAACGCAGACCCGCTTCTACGCCCTCGACCTGAGCAATGCGGGACACAACTTCTCCATCGACGACGGATTCAACCTACTGAAACTCCCTGTGAAGGAAGCCGAAAAGGACGGGTCATTGAATTACATCGCCTCTACCTACGACCCCTATGACCAAATCATCCGCGACGGCCTCTATCCCGGCGGGCGGAAGGTCATTACTTTTGCCAATATCTTGCAACACGATGTCTTCCCCTTGGCACGCATCCTCCAACTGGCCTTGAAGTATGGCCAGCAGGAAATGCGCCGCCCCGTGGAAATAGAGTTTGCAGCCACCTTGAACCGCGAGAAGGACAAGACAGGTACTTTCTACCTCCTCCAGATACGCCCCATCGTGGATAGCAAGGAGATGCTGGACGAAGACCTAAGCCTCATCCCCGACGAACGGCTCTTGCTACGGTCCCACAATTCATTAGGCCACGGTATCACGGACGACATCTACGACGTGGTATACGTCAAAACGCAAGATTACAGTGCCTCGCGCAATCCGGAGATTGCCCGAGAAATCGAGAAGTGGAACCAACAGTTCCTGGACATGGGACGCCACTACATCCTCATCGGTCCGGGCCGATGGGGCAGCAGCGACCCGTGGCTGGGTATACCGGTGAAATGGCCGCACATCTCTGCCGCGCGTGTCATTGTCGAAGCCGGCCTGACGAACTACCGGGTAGACCCGAGCCAAGGGACGCACTTCTTCCAAAACCTGACCTCCTTTGGCGTGGGCTACTTCACCATCAATGCGTACATGAACGACGGCATCTACAACCAAGATTTCCTCAATGCGCAACCCGCTTTGCAAGAAACCCAATACTTGCGCCATGTACGCTTTGCCCATCCGGCCGTCATAAAGATGGACGGAAAGAAGAAAGAAGGCATCGTAATGCTGCCCGACTCCGAAGAATCACAGGCATAAGAATAAGGACGTCGGGACAAAGGATCAGCGCAGCTCATCGTGGTGGAACAGCCTTTCTTCCGCCAGCCGCTCGTACTTTGTCCCGGGCCGTCCATAGTTGGCATACGGATGGATGGAAATGCCGCCGCGCGGCGTGAAGTAGCCCGTCACCTCGATATACCTTGGTTCCATCAGGCGTACGAGGTCGTTCAGAATCAGATTTACGCAATCCTCGTGGAACGCGCCATGATTGCGGAAGCTGAAGAGATAGAGTTTCAGGCTCTTGCTCTCTACCATCCGCACATCGGGGATGTAGCAGATGCGTATCTCAGCAAAGTCCGGTTGCCCCGTAATGGGACAGAGCGAGGTGAACTCCGGACAGTTGAAGCGCACCCAATAGTCGCGCTCGGGATGTTTATTGTCAAAGGCTTCCAAGACCTCTGGCGCATAGTCTTGGCGGTACTCCGTCTTGCGTCCCAAAGCATGAAGCTGGGCACGCAGCTTGTGGTCAACAGATTCAGTCATGATATTCTTCTCCATTAGCATTTTGTGGTCCTTTATTTTTCAGTTCAAGATATTTCTCCAATCCCTCGCGCCGCAATTTGCAGGCGGGGCAATGCCCGCAGCCGTCACCGGGGATGCCGTTGTAGCATGTCAGCGTGTCACGGCGCACAAGGTCGAGCACTCCCAACTGGTCTGCCAATGCCCACGTCTCAGCCTTGTCCAGCCACATCAGCGGCGTGTGCAGGACGAATTGCGCATCCATGGCCAAGTTCAAGGTGACATTCAGCGACTTGATAAAACCGTCACGGCAATCGGGATACCCGCTGTAATCCGTCTGCGAGACGCCCGTCACGATATGGCGGATGCCACGCTCTCTTGCCCATACGGCCGCTACGCTCAAGAAGAAAAGATTGCGACCGGGCACAAAGGTATTGGGGAATACCTTGCCATCAGGTATCTGCTCGTCCATCGGCAGGGAAGTATCCGTCAGTGCATTGTGTCCCAAGGCGCCAATCCAAGGCAACTCCAGGGATGCGAATGGAATATCGGCACGTTCGGCGATAGCACGTGCCAGTTCCACTTCTTTTTCGTGTTTCTGCCCATAGCGGAAGCTCAAGGCATACACTTCTCGAAATTCACGTTTTGCCCAGAAAAGGCAGGTGGTAGAGTCTTGGCCGCCACTGAAGACGACCACACAGGATTCGTTGTACATAATTAATATAAATGATAAGTTAACAGTGATTAGTGATTAGCGATTAGTGATTAGTAAGGCGTTCGATAGCAATGTACTAATCACTCATCACTAAACCCTAACCGCTAAATTAAATTCCCATTTCGTTCGTCATCCCTCCGTTATCCCTTCGTTATCCCTCCGTTATCCCTCCGTTTCAAGATAGGACATGAAGCGATGGGACAAGCTTTCGGCAAGGGTTAGAATGCGGATGGAAACGGAAGGAATTACAATTCCCGAATCTTCCAAATTTTGTAGGAGATTCCTTGGTCATAAACATCGCTGCCGTCAATGCGTTTAACGTAGCGCACCACTCGCACGGTGACCGGTAGGATGACGACTTCGTACATGGACTTGAGCACGATTTGCAGAACCATCATTTGGGCCAATTCGTGCCACGCGATGACGCCGCCGAAAGCAATGGGAAAGAAGAGGAGCGAATCGGCCGTCTCGCCCACCACAGTGGACACGATGGCACGGACAGAAAAATGCCGCCCCCGACTGAGGAGCTTCATCCGGCTCATGACGTAGGCATTGAGGAAGGAGCCTACGAGGAAAGCGGCCAGACTGGCCGCCACGATGCGAGGCGCCATGCCAAAGACGAAGTTGAAATGCTCGGCTCCCGTCCAGAATGGTGCAGGAGGGATAGCCACGGCTATCAGTCCCAACGCCACGACAAAAAAGTTCATCGCGAAACCCGTCCAGATGATGAGCCTTGCCTTGCGAAACCCCCACACCTCGGCGATGCAGTCGTTAATGATGTAGGAAACCGGAAAAACCAAAAGACCGGCAGTGACAGTCAGCCCGCAAATAGAGATGACTTTAGTCTCAAGAAGATTGGCTGCAATAAGGCACACATTGAAGAGGATACCCAGCAGCATGAAGGGTACAGATACAGTTTGTTTCATCGTTCCTGTTTTTTACGTGGTTAAGCTGGAATACACGGAGGATGCGCCCGGCTGGCACAGCCTCATCCCATAAAATCGGGCACAAAGGTAACGCAAGTTTTTGGAACAGCCAAAGGGATTGTGTACCTTTGCACGCTTTTTGAATATAAAACGTATAGATATGAACACAGACAAACTGAAAGGCTTTCTCTACGGCTTGGTCACCTCGGTGACTTTTGGCCTTATCCCCTTGTTCACTTTGCCATTGATGCAGAAGGGGTTGGCATCGGACTCCATTCTCTTCTACCGCTTCATCACGGCCACCTTGGCGTTGGGCATCGTGATGTTGGTCAAAGGTGAGTCGTTCCGCATCCATTGGAAAGACGTGCCGCTGCTCATCGTCATGGCCCTGTTCTACACCGCTTCGTCCATGTTCCTGCTCTACGGCTATGAGGTGATGGGAGCGGGCGTAGCCACCACGCTGCACTTCACCTACCCTATCTTCACCACGCTGTTGATGCTCGTGCTGTTCCGGGAAAAGGCTTCGTGGGTGACGTGGCTGGCCATCGTGTTGGCAGTGGGAGGCGTGGCGCGCCTTTCGCTGCAAGGGACTTCGCTGAAGCTGGACCCTTGGGGCGTGTTCATCGTGCTGCTCTCGGCAGTGGGCTATGCCAGCTACATCGTGTCGGTCAACAAGTCGAGGCTGAAGAACCTGCACAGCCGCAAGCTGGCCTTCTACGTATTCTTGTTCACCGCGCTCACTTTCACCGTCAAGAATGGCGTGCAAGACAGCTTTCAACCCCTCCCCGACCTTTCTTCGGTGGGATTGGTCTTGCTGCTGGCCGTCGCGCCGACTGTCATTTCCAACATCACGCTGCTGCTGGCCGTGCGCCATATCGGAGGCACCCTGACGTCCATCCTCGGCGCCATGGAGCCGGTGACGGCTGTCGTCATCGGCGCGTGCGTGTTTGGCGAAGCCTTTACGGCCACTGAGGCTGTTGGCATTGCGCTGATCTTGGTTGCTGTGGTTCTGGTCATCCTGACCAACCGCATCAAGGAAGGCGTGGATACCGTGATGAAGCGCATCCGGCCACGTCATGCGTGAGGAATTACCTGAAAGCTATGCGGAAGCGTGTCAGCCCGTCTTCATACGTCCGCAACGAGAAGGTGCAGCCATGCTTGGTGAGTACCTCGCGGATGAAGACGAGGCCGATGCCCTGCCCGTTAGGCTTCGTGGAGAAGAAGGGAGTGAACAATTTGGCTTCTACCTCGCGGCTGATGCCCGGACCGTTGTCCACCACTTCTACCGAAGCGGGGGCAAAGGTATGTACCACGATTTCCCCTCCCTCGGCATGAGCTGATGAAGAGATGCTCTCTGCCGCATTCTTGATGATATTCACCAACACTTGCTCGAAGAGGGACACATCCATCTTCACCTCCCCCACCTGCTCGTCGCACTCCAGACGAAGGGTTATCCCGGCATCGGCACACATCCCCTCCATGAATCGCTTGCACGTGGCGGCCATTTCGTTCAAAGACAGGGGCACCAGCGTAGGCTCGGGAATCTTTACCACATCGGCAAAGCGGGTGATGAAGCGGCTCATCGAATAGCAACGCTCCACGCAGACCCGCATCACCTCGCAGATGTCTTCCATGCCCTCTTCGGCAGAGAGAGCCTGACCCACGGTGTCGAGGGTAGAAGTAATGCCGGCCGTCGTATTGTTTACCTCGTGGGCTATCATGCGGATAACCTTCTCGTAGGCTTTTTTCTCTGCCCGCATCACCTCGTCCGTCATGCGCTCTATCAAATAAAAGGGGTGCTTGAAACCACAATCAATGAAATAAGAATAGGTGCATTTGTAGACGTTGGCATCATTCAGGCGGACCACCTTTGTCTCCTCGTAGGGTATCTGAGCCAACTCCGCGGCCAGCACGGCGTCTACCCGGTCCATCTTCCGCCCACAAGCATCCGCCAACGGGATGCCCAGCATCTTCACCGCCATCGGGTTCATCTGCGAGACTTCCTCGTTCAGCGTCAGGATAATGACCCCCATCGGCGAGGCTTGGATGAGCAAATCCAGGAAGTAATTTTGCTCGCGCATCCGCAGACGCTCGTTCTTCAGCTGTTCCATCATGCGATTGAAAATGTTCACGATGCGGTCGGCCTCATATTGCCCCACGGGGCTGAGACGGCTGCTGAAGTCCTGTTCGCGCAGCAACTCCATGCCGTTGCCTATGGTGTTCAACGGCTTCACAATCTTGCGGTAGAATATGGAGAGATAAATAAGGATGAGCACAATGCCTCCCTCTGCCATATACCAATAAGCGCGTTGCACCTCGCGGAAGGAGAAGCCGATATACACCCCCAGCCCTACCAATAAAATGACCAAAATAGAAAACAAGAACTTGATGCGCATGATGACACGTACTGCTTTTATTCGTTTGTCGAAATGCCGTACTTCTCCAGACGGCGATACAAGGCTGCCCGGCTGATGCCCAACGCAGAAGCCACCTGGCTGAGGTTCCCCTTATGGTAGTCCAGCGCCTGGAGGATGGTCTGGCGCTCGATCTCGTCCAGCGTCATGCCGGCATACGTGCTTCCCCGCTCTGTCCGGGATTGCTCGTCGGCGTGCAGGCATTGGGCTTCAAAATCCGAGGCTTCCAGCACGGGCTTGCCGCTGACCAAGATGGTGCGCTCCACCAGATTCTTCAGTTCGCGGATATTGCCGGGATAAGGCAGACGGGACAGGAACTGGAGAGCATCGGCCGAGAAGTCCGTGCGGGGCAGCCCGTTGGCTTCGGCCTGCCGGTCGGCAAAGTGGCGCGCCAGCAGGGGGATGTCGTCCCGGCGTTCGCGCAAGGCAGGCAGATGGACGGTGATGAGGTTGATGCGGTAGAACAAATCTTCACGGAAGGTATGCTCGGCCACCATCTTGCGCAAGTCGGCGTTGGTGGCGGAAACCACCCGCACATCCACCTTGCGCGGACGACTGTCGCCCAGCACCTCGAACGTCTGGTCTTGGAGGACACGGAGCAACTTCACTTGGCACGAAAGGTCGAGGTCGCCGATTTCGTCCAAGAAGATGGTGCCCTTGTCCGCCAGCTCAAAGCGCCCCACACGGTCGGCAACGGCGTCGGTGAAGGCCCCCTTCTTGTGCCCGAACATTTCGCTCTCGAACAAGCTCTGCGAGATACCGCCCAAGTTGACCTTCACGAAAGGCTGCGCGGCACGCCGGCTGTTGCGGTGGATGGCCTCGGCAATAAGTTCCTTGCCCGTACCGCTCTCGCCCGTGACGAGCACGGAAGCATTGGTACGGGCTATGCGTGCCACGGTGTCCAGCACATCCATCAGCCCCTTGGATTGCCCGATGATGCGGCTGCGCTCCAGCACGAAGCCCGCCCCCCCGGCAGGCTGGGACGAGGGGGCATTGAGCTGGAGGGCCGTCTCGATGCGTTGCAGCAAGGCGGCGTTGTTCCACGGCTTGGTAATGAAGTCGAAGGCGCCGGCCCGCATCCCCTGCACGGCCAGCTGGATGCTGCCCCAGGCGGTCATGAGGATGACCGGCACGTCGGGGCGGAATATCTTCACCTGCCGGAGCAGGGTCAGCCCCTCCTCGCCCGTAGTGGAGAGGGTGAAGTTCATGTCCATCAGTATCAGTTCGGGCGCCTCGGCACGCACCACGTCCATCGCCTCGCGCGGACCGGGCACGGCCAGCGCCTCATATCCCGCCCGCTTCAGCATGAAGTTGAGCGAGGAGCGGACGGCGGTGTCATCGTCTATAATCAGTATCATAATCGTAACAGTGATAAGTTAGCCATGCAAAGTTAGCGAAAGTTCCCGTTCGCCGCACACCCGTTGCGGATAAAATGCGGACTTGGTCCGGGCAAGAGCCGGACTTGTCCGGCCCGCCTGCCGGACTAAAGCAGGAATCAATGCCATTGATTAGGGAGAATCAATGCCATTGATTGGGGGGAATCAGTGCCATTGATTGGGGGGAATCAATGCCATTGATTCCTACCCCTGTCCGGCAGGCATCCCACTTAAGTCCGCCACCCATCCTGCCTTACTGCCGCACCACGGCCTCGAAGTCCGCCTCCAGAGGGGCGTCCAGCTCGAAGTCCCAAAGTGTCAGGCTGCGGATTTGGTAGAAATAATACCAGTAGGAGTAGAGTTCGGAGATATGCTGCTGGCGGGCCTCGTCCTTGGAATCGCGCGCGTCGTTCAGGTCCAGGGTGCTGATCTTGCCTATCATGAAGGTCTCCACGCTGGTGTTGTAGCGGCGCTGGGCTATCTGGTCGGCCTCCTCGGCGATGCCCAACTGCTGGGCTTGGTTGTTGAAGTTGGCCACGAGGAGGAAGATGTTTTGGTTGAAGTTCATCTGCTCTTGCTTGATGCGGGACAGCTCGAGGTCGCGATTGCTCTTGGCCACCTTCACCTGTCCGCGGCGTTTGCCCCAGTCCAGCAAGGGGATGGAGAAGCCCACTTGGACAATCTGGTTGTCCAGCAGGTTGCGATAGGAGGATTTGAAGTCGCGGTTCTGGCCCGTGTAGCCCACGCTGGCAAAGAGGTTGATGCTGCGCAGGTTGCCCTTGGCCGTAGCCACTGCATAGTCGGCCTCCAGCTGGCGGCGGCGGATGTTCTGCGCGAAGGAGTTGCGTTCGAGGGCTTTGGCCAACACATCTTTATATACGATATCCACGGCGGGCACCACGTCGGGCACCACGGGATTGAGGTTCTCCTGCTCGGACACGCCCAAGAAGGCACGGAGCTGGAACATCTGCGCGTTGAGGTTGCTCTCGGCCTCGGTCACATCGGCTTTGCCTTGCAGGGCGTCAAGTTTCAGCTGCAAAAGGTCGTTCTCGGAAATCTGCCCCATCTTGCGCTTGGCCTTGGCCACCTCGTAGAGGCGGTCGGCGTTCTCCTTGTTCTGCCGTGCCGTGGCCAGGTTCTCCTTGGCCAAGAGGAGGTTGAAGAAGTAGGTAATGGTGGTCATGGTCACCTCTTCGGTGGCGGAGATAAACTCAGCCTTGGCCTCGGCATAGCGCACCGGCTCGATGCGGCGGTCCCACTTGATGGTGTTCACGCCGAAGATGGGCTGGGTCAGCTCCAAGCTGACGGGTACGGACATGAACTGGTGGTATCCCCCGCTCCCCAGCTGGCGGATATAATCCAACGAAGAGGTGAGCGAAAGTTTACCGCCCGTCAGCCAAATGTTCTGGTCTATGGAAAGCTCGCCTTGCAGCCCCAAGTTGTTGTTGCGGACAAAGGTGTAGGAGCCGTCCGAATTCTGGTACGAACTGTACGACTTACTGTAGTTGGGCAGGGTGCCCGTGAAGTTGACCTCCGGCAAGAGGTTGGCCCGGAAAGTGCGGTATTCCCAATAGGCAGTCTTCAACTCATTGAGGGCCACGGCAGCATCTACCGACTGTGCCCGTGCCAAGGCGATGGCCTCAGGGAGGGTAATGTCGCGCTCATACGCCAAGGTATCCTGTTGCGCCTTCGCCAGGAAAGGCATCCCCAAGCATAGCGCCAAGCATAAAATTTTTTTCATATTCCCTATCTTTACATCATTATGCCCGTCTGAGGACAAAGACCGTGCCAAGGCCTCAGACGGGCATTCGGAAGGGGAATGTGTTCGGAAACGGACAATGCCGGTGTCCGCTATCGGACACTTTAGTTCTTGTTCTTGAGCTTCACTTCATATAAGTCGCCACGACGGTCCTTCAGGTTGCGGACGCTTCCATAGGTGTGCAGCTCGCTGAGGAGGTCGAGGTCTACGTCAGACACGAGGATCATCTCCGTGTTGGGCGTGGCCTCGGCACGCATGCCGTCCGTGGGGAAGGCAAAGTCGCACGGGGTGAAGACGCCACT